>CAYGQB010000166.1:0-5944 GCA_964351895.1 uncultured Caulobacterales bacterium | reverse complement strand
GGCCCGCCCTCTCACGTCCGCCCTCGCCGCCGCCGCATTGACGGCGACCGCCAACGGCGCCTGCGCGCAGGCCCAAGACAGCGCCAGCACCCCGCAGCTGGAGCCCGGCCGCCTGATGTTGCAAGCCACCGGCTCGATCGCCGCAGCGCCCGACATGGCCCAGGTGTCAGCTGGCGTGATCGCCGATGGTGACACCGCCCAGACGGCAATGGAATCGCAGCGGCGCAACATGAACGGCGTGGTCGACGCCCTCACGAGCGCCGGCGTCGAGGCCCGAGACATTCAAACGTCGAGCTTCACGCTCAGCCCGGTCTACGCCAACTATAGCGCGTCGCGTTCTGATGAAGGCCCTAAGGTTACTGGCTACCGCGCGTCCAATCAGGTCACCGTCGTCGCCCGCGATCTGGACGCCATCGGCCCCACGCTCGACGCCCTGGTGGCGGCCGGAGCCAACAATATTGGCGGCGTCTCGTTTGGCGTTTCCAACGAGGCCGAACTTCTCGATCAGGCGCGCCAAGAGGCCGTTGCCACCCTTCTCGCCCGCGCCGAGCTTTACGCCGGGGCCGCCAACTTTCAGCTCGGCCGCATTCTGGACATGAGTGAATCGGGCGGCATGCGCCCCGTGGCCATGATGCGCACACGGGCCATGGAAATGGATTCAGCCCCGACGCCCATCTCCGGCGGCGAGATGACGATTGCAGTGACGGTCAACGCCACGTTCGCCATCGAGCCCTAGAGCCCTAGAGCCCTAGAGCCAGGCGTCATCTCTGTTTGGGTTTGGACCGGCTTAGGGTGGGCGCGCGCTCGCTAGGCGGCGTTGGCCGCGCCGCCTTCAACGATGGCGTTGGCGTCGTCCAGAAGGACCACGGTGGGCGTGTGGCGCTTGGCCTGCGCCTCATCCATTTGGGCCCAGGTGGCCACAATGATGCGGTCGCCCGCCTGCACCATGCGCGCTGCCGCGCCATTGACGCCAAAGGCGCGCCCGCCGCGCGGGGCCTCAATGGCGTAGGTCGTGAACCGCGCCCCATTGGTGATGTTCCACACGTCAACCTGCTCGTGCGGCAAGATGCCGGCGGCGTCGAGTAAATCACGGTCGATCGCGATGGACCCTTCGTACTCAAGGTCCGCTTGCGTGACGACAGCGCGATGAAGCTTGGCCTTCATCATCGTCAGAAGCATGGGCGCCCTCCTGGCGAGGCGAAGGGCGTACAGTTTCGCCTTCGCATGTGCAAAACGTATATAGAGGCGGTTACGGGCAGGTGAAAGCCCTCACGCGCCGTGCAGTGCAGCGTGTGGGCGCCTCAGCCCTTGGGTCACGCGCCATTTGATCGGCTTGAACGTTGAGATGGCCTGACCTCTCACGCGCGCCAGTCCACCGTGAGGCGCGAATCGGTCAGATCCAGCCGCGCACGGACGAAGCCCTCCGGGTCCTCGCCCACCGCGGCCGCGAGTGCAAAGCTGGCCGCCTCCACCTGCTTAAAGGACGCCTTCAGGAGCTTGTAGTCGCGCCCATCGGGCAGCGGCGCCCCCGACGCATTGAGCGACGCCAGGTGAACGGCGCGCCCTTCGTCGGTCGGCTCTTGGCGATACACAACACTGACCGCGTCCGGCAGGGCGGCGCGGCGCAGGGCGGCCGCGAGCGCCGCCCGCAAGCCGGTCATCTTGCGACCTCCGCCATGTTTCCGCCGCACTCACAACCCAGCGTGCCGCGCTCTGGAGGAAGCGTCGAAAAGGATACGCTCATGTCGAAACCTGCACGTCTCATTGGCCTGGCCCTGTTTGCGGCCTCGGCCGCCCTGGCCGGCCCCGCCCTGGCTGGAGACACCATGTCGCCAATGTACGCCAACACGGCGACGGTGACATCGGCCGACGGAACGGTCACCAAGTACTACTTCAATGAGGACGGCTCCTTCACCACCGATGGCGATTTGGCCGGAGCCTGGACGTCATCTGACGACCAGCTGTGCCTGATCCCAACCGGATCAGAAGACCAGCTGTGCGCCACGGTGGGCGCTGAGAAGCGCAGCGTGGGCGACACCTACGAGATCACCACCTCAGACGGCTCGATCGCCTCGGTGACCTTGGAAGCGGGACGCTAGTCACCCCTCAGCCAGACATGAAAACGGCGCAAGAGGAGAGATCCTCTTGCGCCGTTTTTATTGCCTCTGCGTTGAGCCAGCTATTCGGCTTCGTGCATCGGGCCATCGTAGCGGGTGGCGAAGAAGTCGCCCGCGCGCCACAGCGGCCGGGTTGGCGCGTCAGCCACGCGGCGCATGATCTCATAGTTCACCGCTGCAAACTTTGCCCCGGCGCCAAAATCGATGTGATCGCCGATCTCATCGGTGGCGCGGTGGTAGCGTTCAGCAAAGAACGCCGCCTGCTTGGCCTCGCCGCCATTGTCCCAGCCGGTCACCAGGAAGATCGACGGGATGCCGCCTTGCACAAAGCGATAGTGGTCTGAGCGCGTGAACAAGGCCTGGTCTGGTTGCGGGTCGGGGCTCAGCGCGATGCCCACCGCGGCCGCAGCCTCTGCAACATGGCCTTCCAGATCGGACCGATCCGCCCCGAACGCCACCACGTCGGTGAAGTCATAGGTCAAGATCGGCATGTCGAGATTGACGTTCGCGACGATCTTGTCGCCCGGCACCGTGGGGTCGGAAACAAAGTACTGCGCGCCCACAAGGCCCTTCTCTTCAGCCGTCAATGACATGAACAGAACCGAGCGCTTCATCGGCTTGCCGGACGCCATGGCCGCGCGGGCCACCTCCAGCATCGCGGCCGTGCCGGCCGCATTGTCCATGGCCCCATTGTTGAGCTTGTCGCCGTCAATTTCCGGGCCATTGTTGCCAATGTGATCAAGGTGCGCAGTCAGAACGACGTACTCGTTCTTCAGCACCGGATCGGAGCCTTCGATCATGCCAATGACGTTGGCGCTGTCGAGATCTTCTAGCGCAGACTTCACGGTCATGGTCATGGTCACGGGCAGCGCAAAGCTGGGCGGATTGCCGGCGTCTGACTCGGCCATTTCGATCACCGACTCAAAGCTCTGCGGCGCGCCTTTGAACAGCTTTTCACCGCCGTCCAGGCTCAAGAGCGCACCCGCCTCAACCCCGGGTGACGAATCGTAGGGCGCGCCGTTGGGCTGCATCCACGTCATCGACTTGGACGCCAGCTGTCCGTAACGGGCCCGCTCAAACCCATAGCGCTTGGCCAACGTCGGCGTGTACACCGTGACAACACCGACTGCACCGCGCTTGTCCGCTTCAATGCCCTTGGTCGCGCCCGAGCCATAGTAGGCGCGCTCTTCGCTTTGCAGACCCTTGGGCGCGCCGGCGAGGATGGCGACAATCTTGCCTTCCACATCAAGCCCGGCATAGTCGTCGCGGCCCAGCTCGGGCGAAACCATCCCAAACCCGGCAAACACCACAGGCGCCGTGACAGACACCTCTTCTTTCACCGCGCTCGCACGCACGATGATGTCGGCGCTGGGGTCCCAGGTTTCGCCATCGTCGTAAACGACCGACCCTGAGCTTTCCACGTGCTTGAAGGCGCGCAGCTTGACCGGTTGAAGGTACCCGCCGACACCGCCCGGCTTCAGGCCATAGTCGGCCATGTGCGTGCGCACATAGGCGGCCGCCATGTCATAGCCCGGCGTGCCAGCTTCCCGGCCCTCCAGAGCGTCCGACGACAGATATTCCATGTGCGCGCGCATGGCGTCGCCGGTGAACACCGCGCCGTCATCGGTGGTGAAGGTCGGCGCGGCGCGGGACACCGCAACGGGCGCTTCAACTTCCGCCGCTGAAGCACCAGCTGGTTCAACGGGCTCAGGCCCGGTCACGGCGGCGCACCCGGCCGCCAGAGCGCCTGCCGCAGCAGCCGCGATAAACGTCCAACGCATGGCGATGATCTCCCCTCTGATCATTTATTGACGCGCACGCTATCAGGAGCGACTGCGCGAAGCGACCCACGTTTGTCGCGCCGTCACAGCATCGGCCACGAGGCGGCTAGGAGATCGGGCGGAACGCACCCGTGGCCAGATCAAGAGCTTCGAGGCGCGCTTCGCCGATGGAGAACCAAACTCCGTGGAGCGTGGTTTCGCCGCTGCGCACTCGGTCGGCAATGAAGGGAAAAGTCATCAGATTGGCGAGCGAGGCGCGCACGCCCTCTAACTCGAGCGCACGCTGAGGGTCGCAGTCGGCGTCCGCGCACGCCAAGGCTCGCTCTCGCGCCGGCGCCAAGAGCGCGACCCAATCGGACAGGAAGTCAAAGTCACCTTCCGACACCCCCGCCAACGATGCGGCGCAGCCGCCGCAGCCGCCATGTCCCATCACCGTGATCGACCGCACCTTCAACACCTTGACCGCAAACTCGATGGTCGCGGAGGTGCCGTGCAGCCCTGCCCCCGGCTCATAGGGCGGCACCAGGTTGGCGACGTTTCGGACGGTGAAGATCTCCCCCGGGGACGCGTCGAACACAAGGCTCGGCGACACCCGGCTGTCGGCGCAGGCAATGACCAGCGCCAAACCTTCCGGTTGGGCGTCCTTGACCGCATCATAGCGGGCGGCCTGTTCGAGCATGCGGCCGGCGCGAAAGCGGCGGTAGCCGTCCAATAGTTCAAGGTCCATCCGCCACGGCCTAGCGAAGCTTAAGCTTCGATGCACGGAAAAATCTTCAGCAAGCCTACTGTCCGTGTAGTCGACCCAACTTCGGATCACTCCGCCCGATCGCGCGCACCCCTTCAGGCGTCTGCGTCGGCGGGCGTCTGAGCGTCCGGCGACTCAGCTTCGTCGCTTGGGAATGTCGGATCAGGCTGACGCGACAAGGCGGCGACGGCTGAGCGGCGGCGGGCGTCCACCAGACCGCGCGCCGCCTCCGCGCTGACGCCGGCCGCCTGGAGCACCGCTTCGGTGAGGTCAAGGCTCGCCTCCAACGTTTCCGGCGTCACCCGCGTAGCTCCCAGCGCCAAGAGCCGGCGGGCGTGCTCCATGTCACGCGCCCGCGCATAGACCGGCAGGCCCGGCCAGGTGCGCGCCACCGCCGCCACCACCGCTTCGGCCGCCCCGGGGTCGTCCGTTGTTACGGCGACCGCCAGCGCGCGGTCCGCGCCCAGGCGCTCCAAGATGTCGGTTTTGCGCGCATCGCCAAAGGTGATCGCAGCGCCGCGCGCGCGCGCTTCAGCCACCAGGCTGGGGTCGGTGTCCAGGGCAAAAGCGGTTATGCGCTCCTGGGCGAGGGTTTCTTCGACCAGACGCCCAACCCGGCCGTAGCCCACCACGATGACGTGCCCCTCCAAGGGGGCGATGGCGGTTTCGCCGCTGCGCGCGTCATGGGCTTCCATCGCCGCCGCCAGACGACGCGCGCCCGCCGCCAAGATCGGCGTGATCGCCATCGAGGTGCCGGCGGTCAAGGTCATGAAGGCGGCCGTGTCCGGTGCGATGAGACCTTGGTAGAGCGCCGCGCCCAAGATGACGAACGCAAACTCCCCCGCCCCGCCCAGCATCAGGGCGCTTTCCATCGCCGCTGGCCAGCGCACGCCAAAGGCGCGCGCAAGGATCAAGATCAGACCGCCCTTCAGGAGCACCAGTCCAACAACCGACAGCCCCAACCACATCGGATTTGAAAGCGCGGCCCCCAGGTCAACGCCCATTCCCACTGACAGAAAGAAGAGCCCCAAGAAGAGCCCCTTAAACGGCGCCAGTGAAACCTCAACGTCGTGGCGAAACTCAGTTTCCGCCAGGATCAGACCTGCGAGAAACGCGCCCAGCGCCAGCGACAAGCCCGCGGCCGATGTCGCCGCCGCCGTCGCCACGGCCTCTGCCGCGGCAGAGAAGGCGCTCTCCGCCGCCGAGGCCTCGGGCGCGGCCCTTGGTGATTTCGGCCTGGCGCTTTTGAAGCTCGCCCGCGCCGAGGACGACTCGGTGCACGCCCGTGGGGGTCGCCACTC
>CAYGQB010000165.1:0-5965 GCA_964351895.1 uncultured Caulobacterales bacterium | reverse complement strand
GTCCACACCGCATCGTCCAGGACGCCGGCTTGGCTGACGGCCTGCGCCAAGCCGGTGGGCTCGCCGGCGCACCCGGCGACGTAAATGAGCGGGCGTGGCCGATCCGCGAGCGCGTCGGCCAGCCACGCCGGCGCCGCACTCAAGCGCAGCCGCGCCGGCGATCCTGCGCGCGCGCCGCCGAGGCGTATTGGCGTCCCAGCTTCAGATACAGGCGGCGTGGCGGCGGTCGGGCTCATTGGGGCAGGTCACTCGCATGTGTGTTGCCGGGGCAGTTCGCGCCGCTGGCTGGCCGTCCTGTGCGGCGTCCGACGGTCGCGCACGACGGGTCTCATAGGGGCGTTCTCGACGCTCTATCTGCATGCTACAAGACTCAAATGTCCGGACAAAGCACTTCCGCACCGACCGCCCCATCCGTGACCCGCCGCCTGGCTGATCGCCTGGCCCGACCGGTCTTCGCGCGCGACCGTGCGCGCGCGGCGGCGTGCGTGCTCGACTGGACCGGCTGCGCGCTTGCGGGCGCTGCGAGCGAGGTCGGGGCGATCTTTGCGCGTCAGGCCGGCGCCGGCCTGAGCATGGGCCCGTGCACGCTGGTCGGCGGCGGGCGGGCGGCGCCCGGCGTTGCCGCCTTTGCCAACGGCGCGCTGGGCAACGTGTTGGAGATGGACGACGTCGACAAGCGCGCCATCCTCCACCCGGGGCCGACGGTCATTCCAGCGGCGCTGAGCGCCGCCCAAGCCCTAGACGCCGACGCCGGCGCCTTTCTGGATGCGGTTGTGCGCGGGTATGAAGCCGTGATCCGACTGGGACGCGCCGTGGGCCCGGCGCACTACGCCCACTGGCACAATACCGGGACCTGCGGCCCGTTTGGCGCAGCGGCGGCGGCCGCCAGCCTCTATCAGCTTGGCCCTGAGGCGGTGACAGACGCGCTCGGGCTCGCGGGCACCCAGGCTGGCGGCTTGTGGCAAACCCGCCATGAACCCGCCTCCAACGCCAAGCAGCTGCACACGGCGCGCGCTGCGCAAGCCGGCTTGATCGCCGCCGAATTGGCCGCCGCCGGGGCGCATGGCCCGCACTTCATTCTGGAGGGACCGCAGGGCTTCTTTGCGGCCACCTGCGGGCCGGCCGACCCGCAAGGCGTGCTTGCGTTTGCTCCAGATGCGGCGTGGGCGATCCACGAAGTCAGCATCAAGCCCTGGCCCGCCTGCCGCCACGCCCACGCCGCCATCGACGCGGCGCTTGTCCTGCGCGATCAGGGCGTGACGGGCGACGCGGTTGAGCATGGGCGCATTCGGGTCTACGCGGACGCGGCGCTGTTTTGCGACACGCCCGATCCGCAGACCGTGCTTCAGGCCAAGTTCTCGTTGCAGCACGCCGTGGCGGTGACGCTAATGGACGGCCCCCCTGCGCTCGCCGCGTTTGATGTCGCCCGCATCCATGACGCGCCGACCGCGGCGCTGCGCGCGCGTCTCAGCGTGAAGGTTGGGCCGCCCTATGATGCGGCGTACCCGGAGCGTTATGGCGCGGGGCTTGAGGTGACGCTGCGCAATGGCCAAGAAGCCCACGCAAGCGCGCCAGACGCGCTGGGCGACCCTGAGAACCCGTTGTCCCCTGAGGCGCTTGACGACAAGGCGCTGACCTTGTTGCAGCACGCCGGCCTGACCAGGCCCGACAGCGCGCGCCTGATCGCGGCGGCGCGGGGGCTTGAGGCGGGCGATCGAGCGGCCCTTGCAGAGTATGGCGAGGCCCTGAACCAGGCGCGCGTCACGCATCGCAAATGGGAGCCAGCCTCATGACGCGCGCGGTCGATCAGGTCACCGCCCACGTGCTCGAAACACGCAGCGGCGATATTCCGGATGCGGCCCGAACGGCGGCTGGCGTGTTCGCGTTCGACACGGCGGCGGTTGGCGTTGCAGGCGCCAGCGCGCCTCTTGCGCGCGCAGTGCGTGCGGCGGCGCGGGGCTGGGGCGCTCCCGCGCCAGGCGGACCGCAGGCCGGCGTGCTTGGAACCGGCGAAAAGCTGCCTGCCGCGTCGGCCGCCTTCGTCAATGGGTTTCAGATTCACTGCCAAGAGTTTGACTGTGTGCATGAGCCAGCCGTGGTGCACCCCATGGCGACGATCTTTGCCGCCCTGGCTGCGCAGGCGCAAAACACGCCCGTGTCCGGAGCTGACTTTGGCGCCGCTCTCGCCGTGAGTGTGGACGTCGCCGCTGGCCTTGGCGTGGCGGCCAACAATCCCATCCGATTCTTTCGTCCGGCCACGGCGGGCCTGTTCGGGGCGACGCTTGGGGTGGCGCGCCTGCGCGGGCTGACACATGAAATCACCAAGGACGCCCTGGGTCAGGCGCTTGGCCACGCCGCAGGCGTGATGCAGGCCCATGTCGAGGGGCGGCCGACCTTGCCCATCCAAATCGGCAATGCGGCGCGTGCGGCGCATCTGGCGTGCGATCTTGCCGCTGCTGGCGTGCCCGGGCCACATGACGTCTTTGAAGGGCCGTATGCGTACTTTCCACTGTTTGAGGGCGATTGGGACATCAGCGCCCTGACCGGCGCGCTGGGGCGGGTCTGGCGCATCACACAGGTGTCGCATAAGCCGTATCCAACGGGGCGGGCGGCCAATGGCGGCGTGACCTTGATGCAGGACCTGCGCGCACAGGGCGCCCACGCCGACGCCATCGACAAGGTGGAGTTGATCGGGCCGCCGATCATTCACCGCCTGGTGGGCCGGCCTCTGATCACGCCTCTGCCGGCCAATTACGCCCGGCTTTGCTTTGCCTACTTGGGCGCGGTCGCCCTGACCACGGGCGATGTTCAACTGAGCGATTTTACCCCCGAGCGCTTAAACGATCCCGCGCTTCACGCCCTCGGCGCGCGCATCACGGTGCACGACGACGGATCGACCGATCCGGCCGCTTTTGCCCCCCAGACCGCGCGCGCCACCTTGCGCGACGGGCGCGTGCTGGAAGCCCGGATTGACGCGGTCTACGGCTCACCCGCCGCACCGATGACGCCCGACGAGGCGCGCGCCAAGGCCATGGCCTGTTTCGCCTTTGGCGGGCTGGACGCCACAGCGGCCGAGGCCCTTGCTGACAGCTGGTCGAACCTCGACGTGCACGCTGATATTGGCGACCTGATCGCGGCCACCTGCACCCCTTCATCTCATCAGCCAACCGACCGGAGCCCGACATGAGCGACGCCCATCGCCACTACTTGCAAGAAGTTGATTGGCGCGCCCTGGAGCGCGATCATCCCATTGGTGACGCCTTTGTGTCCTTCGCCACCTCGATCAGCCGCGATGAGCTGTTTGCGCGCCAAGACGCCCTGTTTCAGCGCGCCATGGCGCGCGCTTGGCAGACCCCGTTCTATCAGCGCCTGTGGGGTGAAAAGGGCATCGAGCCGGGCGACATTGGCGGGCTGGCCGACATTGCCAAGCTGCCGATCTTCGACAAGTCCGACATCATGGCCTCAATCGACGCAGCGCCCCCCTTGGGCGATTTTGGCTGGCCGGCGGGCGAAGCGCGCCCGCCCCTGGTGATGCACACAACGTCTGGCACGACCGGCAATCCGCAGGTGCTGCTCTTTGGACCCAAAAGCCGCGAAGTGCAGAACCTCTTGCTGGCGCGGATCTATCGCTTTCAAGGCTTGCGTCCGGACGACGTGGTTCACTCCGTCTACGGACACGGCATGATTAACGGCGGCCACTATGTGCGCGAGTCGGTGATCCACTGGACCAGCGCCGTGTTCATGTCGGCCGGCACCGGGGTTGAAACCCGCTCGGCGCGCCAAGTTGCGCTGATGCGCGATTTCCAAGCCACAGTCATTGTTGGCTTTGCTGACTATATCAAGAAGCTTGCGCGGGTCGCGGTGGAAGAGGGGATCGATCCGGTCAAGGACCTCAATATTCGCATGATCTCGGGCCACATGGGGCGCGAAGATCAGGACGCGGTCTCCAATGCCTGGGGCGGGGCCAAGTGCTTTGACTGGTACGGTGTCGGAGACACCGGCGCCATCGCCGCTGAAGGCCCTGACCAGAACGGTCTCTACGTCATGGAAGACGCCCAGTACCTGGAGGTCTGCGACATCGACACCGGCGCGCTGGTTCCGGATGGCGGATCAGGCGACATGGTGTGCACTTGTCTTTATAAGGATGATGTTTATCCGATCATCCGCTTCAACACCCATGACGTCACCCAGGTGCGCACCGACACCTCGGATCTGGGCATCGCGTTCAAGCGCATCGAGGGGTTCTTGGGGCGCTCTGACAACATGGTCAAAATTCGTGGGATCAACATTTTCCCGCAGGCGGTGGGCCCAATGCTCGACGAGATCGACGGATTTGCCGGGGAGTTCATCTGCAAGGTCACGCGCGACGCGGCTGGGCGCGACGAGTTCAAGGTCTTGGCGGAAGTGGCGCGCCAGGATCCGGCGCTGGCTGAACAGCTGAGTGCTGTCTTGAAAGCCAAGATCGGGATCGACGTGCCGGTGGAGCTGGCGGCGCCTGGCGGGCTTTCGACGTTGACGCAGGTGGAGGTGCGTCAGAAGCCCATCCGCCTGATCGACGAGCGCTATTCGTGAGCGCCGCGCCGCACGGCTCGCCTAACCCACGCGCAGCGCCCGATCCACGCGCAGCGCCAGATCCGCGTTCTGCCGTCGAGACCGCCCTGGCGCGGATTGAAGCCGACGACGGGCGGCTGAACGCCTTTGTACACGTCGATGCGCGCGGGGCCCGCAAGGCCGCCGCCACCGCGCAGCGGCGCCTGGACGGGGGCGCGGGTCCGCGCGCCTTGGAGGGCGTCACTGTTGCGGTGAAGGCCAACATCGCGGTCAAGGGCTGGCCGTGGCACGCCGGTATTGGCGCCTACCGCGATCAGGTCGCCAAGGCCGACGCTCCGGTCGTGGCGCGCCTGCGCCGGGCGGGCGCGCTTCTGGTCGGGCTGACCAACATGGCCGAAGGGGCTATGGGCGCGACCACGCAAAACCCCTGGTTCGGCGACACGTACAATCCGTGGGGAGACGGCCTAACGCCGGGCGGCTCCTCAGGCGGTTCGGGCGCGGCGACGGCGGGCGGCCTGGTGGACGCGGCGCTGGGGTCTGACACCATGGGGTCGGTGCGCATTCCGTCCGCCTACTGCGGGATTGTGGGGCACAAGCCGACGACCGGACTGGTCTCAACGCTCGGGGTGATCGATCTGTCTTGGACGCTCGACCACATTGGCCCGCATGCGCGCTCCGTGGAGCTGGCGGCCCGGATGCTGAGCATCATGGCGGGGCGGCGCATGAGCTTGGAGGAGATCCGAAAGGGCGCGCCAATCCACCTGTCAGACAGCCTGCGCGGGCGCACCTTTGGGCGTTTGGCGTGGGACGAGGCGGTGAAGGTTGAACCTGAGGTTTTGGCGGCGCTGGACACGGCGGCTGGCTGGCTGACCGACGCGGGCGCGCGCCTTGTTGACGTGCGCCTTGCGGCGTACCGCTATGGGGCTTCGCGGCGCGCCGCCCTGTTGCCGATTGAAGCTGAAGCGCTGGTGGTTCACGCCGAGGCGTTGGAGCGTGACCCAGACGGCTTCTCGCCCACGTTCGCCGGCGCGATAGGCTGGGCGCGCGGCCAGTCGGCGGTCAAGATGGCGGCGGTGCAACATGAGTTTCGCCGCATTGCCGCTGAGGCCGGCGAGGTGCTGCGGGGCCTGGACGCCGTGATCGCGCCCGTGGCGCCGCAGCTGGCGTTCCCACAGGCCCAGGGCGGACCGGAGAACCAGGCTGACTTCACCGCCTGGGCCAACATTGCCGGGCTGCCGGCCGTGGCGCTGCCGGTTGCGTGCGGGCCCGGCCGCCCGCCGACGGCGGTGCAGCTGATTGGGGCGCGCGGCGCGGACGCGCTGGTTTTGCGTCGGGCGGCGGCGCTGGAGGCGATACGCGGGCCGCTGCCGACCGCGTTTGCGCCTTAGCCGGAGAACTTGGGACGGCGTTTTTC
>CAYGQB010000164.1:0-6016 GCA_964351895.1 uncultured Caulobacterales bacterium | reverse complement strand
GACCGCCCGGCAGCGGGCCCCAATCGCCCATCGCGAAGCGCGGCGTCAGGAGCGCTGCGAGAGGAGCGATCAGCGCCGCCACCAAGGCCCCAAGCGAGGAATAGCGAAAGCCGAACGCGGTCGCCAACCAGGCCGCCGCCGCCGCCAAGCCCACTGGCCAGGCCGTGATCAGCAGGGCCCCAAAAAATGTGGCCACCCCCTTGCCGCCGCGAAACTTGAGCCACACCGGATAAAGATGGCCGAGGAACGCAGCCCCTCCCGCCACCAGACCGGCGGTGGGGCCCACCAGCGCCCCGGCCGCCAGCGCCGCCAGACCCGCCTTGCCGGCGTCCAACAAAAGCGTCGCCAGCGCCAAGTCCTTGCGCCCGGTGCGCAAGACATTGGTTGCGCCGATGTTGCCAGACCCGATGGCGCGAATATCGCCCAGGCCCGCCAGGCGCGTCAGCACCAATCCAAATGGAACGGCGCCCAGGAGATAGCCGCCGAGTGCCGCAGCGACGAGGGCGGCCATGTCGCCGGCGGTGAGCGCTTCAAGGCCTGTCATGCGTGCGCCTCCTGCGCGACAAGACGCGGGTCGCGCACCGCCCAAGCCCCGGCGACAATCGCGCCCACGGCCCGGCCTTGCAACAAGCGCCCGTCAAACGGCGAGGGCGCGACCGCCGCGTCCGCCTTCCATGGCGCCTTCCATGGCGCCTTCCAGGGCGCTTCAAGGTCAAACACGGCCAGATCGGCCGGCGCTCCGGCGCGGATCTGGCCGGCCTCCAGACCCAGAAGGGCGGCTGGACCGCTGGTGACCGGCGCCAGGGCCTCCAGAACGCTCAGATCGCCGCTGGCGACCAGGCCAAACAAGCTGGCCGCCAAGGTCGCCAGACCTGCGCCGCCTGGCGGCGTGTCGGCAAACGGGGCGCGCTTGGCTTCGCGGTCAATCGGGGTGTGGGCCGAGACAATCGCGGCGATGACGCGCGTGCGCACGGCGGCGATCAGCGCCTGGCGGTCTTCTTCAGCGCCAAGCGGCGGATCCAGACGCATGGAGGGGCGCAAGTCGCCCATGTCGAGTTCATTGAACGTCAGGTGCGCCGCCGTGGCCGAGCCTTGCCCGCCGAGACGCTCCAAGGCGGCAAGCCCGGCGCGCGTGGCCACGCGCGCGTGCAAGATGCGCGCGCCGGCCGCATCGGCCAACATCTGGTTGCGGGCAATGCGCACCGCTTCGCTGACCGGCGGGGCGGTTGTTAGGCCCAGCTGCAACGACAGGGCGCTTTCCCAGGCCGGGCTTGAGGCCTCATCGGCGGCGCAGAAGGCTGGATCAAGCGCACGCCACGTGGTCAGGGCGTTGCTGGCGCTGGCCGACTGCAGCAGGCGATGCACATGATCAATCGGCGGATCAAAGCCCTCTGGCGCGGTGAGAAAGGCCGCCCCGTCGGCCACCGCGCTCGCAAGGCCCGCCACATGCACGCCGCCGTCTGGCGCCCGGCGATAGAGCGCGCCAACGCGCAGGCAGCGTGCGCCGCCGATGAGCGCGTGCGGGTTAGGGAGGTCTTGGATCGGGGCCTCGCCGTCCAGCGCCGGGGCCAGGCAGATGGTGGTGACGCCGGCGCGGGCGGCCTCGCGCGCCAAGTCGCGGGGGCTTTGGCTGTCGCCATCTGGCCCGCGCGTTTGAACATCGAGATCGATGAGACCCGGCGTCAGCGCCAAGTCGCCCAAATCATAGGTTGGGCCAGGGGCTTTGGAGGGCGGTTCGGCGTCGCCCGTGGCGGTGATGCGCCCCGCCTCAATGTCGACCCAGCCGGGACCGTCGCGCCCCGACGCCGGATCGATCAGCCGCGCAGAAATCAGGCGATAGCCAGTTTGGGAGCCAGCCTGGGACCCCGGGGGCGTGCTCATGCGCTCCCCCTGACGCCTGAGACAGCGGCCAAGACCGCCATGCGCACGGGCACGCCCATGGCCACCTGGGCCTCCACCAGGCAGCGCTCGGGATCGTCGGCCAGGGCGGCGCTGATCTCAACGCCGCGGTTCATGGGGCCGGGATGCATGGCCAGGGCGGTGGGCTTGGCCGCGTTCAGGCGCGCATGGTCGAGGCCATAGAAGCGGCGATACTCGGCCCGGTCGGAGAGATAGGCGCCCGCCCCCATGCGCTCATGCTGAATGCGCAGCGCCATGACCACGTCGCAGCCGGCAATGCCTTCGTCCATGTCGCTGGTGACCAGGCTGGCGCCCCAGGCGCGCGCATCGTGAGGGATCAGTGTCGGCGGACCGATCAGGCGCACCTGCGCGCCCAGAAGGTGAAACAGCTGCGCTGACGAGCGCGCCACGCGGCTGTGGCGCAGGTCGCCGCATATCGCGATCTTGACCCCTTCCAGCGTGCCGAGCCGATCGAGCAGTGTCGCCGCATCCAGGAGGGCTTGGGTCGGGTGCTGGTGGGGCCCGTCGCCGGCGTTGACGACATGGGCGCGCAGTTCACCGGCCAGAAACGCGGCCGCCCCGACCGAGCGGTGACGCACCACCACGATGTCGGGCGACATGGAATCGAGGGTGCGGGCCGTGTCGCGCAGCGACTCGCCCTTGCTCATCGACGAGCCCTGGATGGCAAAGTTGATGACGTGCGCGCCCAGGCGCTTGGCCGCAATCTCAAACGACATGTGCGTTCGGGTGGAGGTTTCGGCAAAGAGCGTGGTGACCACCCGGCCCGCAAGACAGCCATCGAGCGCGCCGTTGCGGGCGTCGTGACGGGCCATCTGCAACAGGCTGTCGGCGCTGGGGCGATTCAACGCCTCGATGCTCACCAGGTGGCGATCAGAAAACGCAAAATCGTCAAGCTGCGCCATGTGGCTCCCGAAGCGGTCAGCGCGGGTGGAGTACGCGGGCGCGTGCGTCCTGGCAAGTGCTTGAGGCTGCGCACTTAACAGGCAGGTGCGCCGATCCCGGCGCTTGGGCCCGCCGCGATTGCTCAGCGACGGGCCCGCTCCGATGAGCGTCGGCGGCGGCGCGCCTTAGCCGGCCGGATCGCCGTCGTCGGTCCAGATGGCGACGGGGCCCAGATCAAGCGCGCGCACGGCGCCTTCAATTTCGGCCCGGTCGCCGACCACGATCCAGATCAGACTGTCGGGATTGACCACCTGGGCGGCGGCCTCGCCGATGTCTTCCAGATCCAGCGCGCCATAGCGGCCCGGCAGGCTGGAGGCATAGTCCAGCGGTCGGCCATAGCGCAGGTTGGAGCGCAATGATCCCAGCACCGCCGCGCCGGTTTCAAACTGACCCGGCAGCGCCTTGGTGGAGTTGGCGACCACCTTGGCCAGCTCTTCGGCCGTGGCCGGGCGATCGCCGAGATAGTCCTCAAACTCGCGCACCAACTCGGCCATGGAATCGGCCGTCTTGTCGGTTTGCACCGGGGCGTAGACCAGCCAGGGTCGCTGGCCGCGCGCGCCCTGCATGAAGGTGTAGGCGCCATAGGCCCACGACTTTTCTTCGCGCAAGTTCATGTTCACCCGGGCGGTGAACTGGCCGCCCAAGATGTCGTTCATCGCCTCGATGGCGATGTTATTGTCCACCCCTGTGGGCGGGGCCAGGCTGCCGGCCAAGATCATCGACTGCGGCGATCCGGGCTTGTCGACGATAATGACGCGGGCCGCTTCAGGCAGCTCCACCTCGGCCACATTCTTCTCAGGCAGCGGCGCTTGCGGGGCGCGCCAGTTGCGGAAGGCGCGCTCCAGCATGGGCTTGATGGTGGCCATGTCGGTGTCGCCGACCACCACCACGGTGGCGTTGTCAGGCCGGATCCAGGTTGCATGGAAGCCTGTCAGGTCGTCGCGGGTGAGCGCGGAGATCGAGCCTTCCGTGCCTGAGCCTGTAAACGGCACGCCATAGGCGTGGTCGCCGCCATAAATCGCCGGCGGCAACAGCCGCAGGGCCAGCTGCACCGGATTGGCCTTTTCTTGCGCGATTTGAGCGATCCAGCGCGCACGCAGGCGTTCGATCTCAGCATCGTCAAACGCCGGATCGCGCACCACCGACGCCATCAAGTCGATGGACGGCTGGAGGTTTGCAGTCAGCGCCGAAAGGGTGACAGCGGATGTGTCGAGGGTCGACGAGGTGGAAAGCTGCGCGCCCAGACGCTCAGCTTCAGCCGCAATCTCAAGCGCCGACTTACCGCCCGCGCCTTCATCAAGCATGGCCATGGTGAAAGACGCAGCGCCCAGACGTCCGGTCGCGTCAGCCGCATAGCCGGCGTCAAACTGGATCGCCATGTTGACGACGGGGACCGCGTCGCGGCGGGCCAAAACCACCCGCATGCCGTTGCGCAGTTCGGCCTGCTCCAGATCCGGGAACACCAGCTCAGGCGTGTCGCTGACCGCCGGCAATCCGGCCGTGCGGTCGATGGTCGGCTCTGAATTGGAGCGCTCGGGCGTTGGCACGACGTCGACCTGGTGGCTGCCGCGCGACAGCCAGGTTTGCGCTGCGGCGCGCACCTCTTCGCTCGTCGCCTCGTTGATCCAACCCAGCCAGGTGTCGATAAAGCGCGGATCGCCCGCATAGAGCGCGCCCTCGGCCAGGGTGACGGCCTTGCCGCCAAACCCGCCGACCTTTTCAAGCCCGCGCACCGTGCTGGCGTTGATTTTGGCCTTGGCGCGTTCAAGCTCCTGGGCGGTGGGCCCTGAGGCGATGAACTCCGCAATCAGCCGGTCCATGGCTTCGCTGGCGACGCTGGCGTCCACGTCCGGCTTCAAGGTCACCGACAGATCAAACACCGACGATAAGACAAACTTGGTCACCCCGATGTCGACGCTGGTCGCCGCCTGCTTGTCATAGATCAGGTCCTTGTAGAAGCGCGAGTTTTTGCCGTCGCCCAGCACGGACGCCGCGACGGTCAAGAGCGCAGCTTCCCGGGTGTTGCGTCCCGGCACGGCCCAGGCGCGATTGGCCAGAACGGCGGGCACTTCGTCGAACATCATCTCGTGGGTGTCGGCGCTGCGCACCGGAACAAGGGCGTTGATGCGGTCCACTTCCGGGCCTGCGGCGATGTCGCCAAAGTAGGTCTCCACCAGCGGGCGGGCGGTGGCCGCGTCGATGTCGCCGGCCAAAACCAGAATGGCGTTGTTGGGGCCGTAATAGTCAGTGAACCACTGCTTGACGTCGTCCAGCGAGGCCGCTTCCAGGTCCTCCATCGAGCCGATGGTGGAGTGGTGATACGGGTGGCCCTTGGGAAACAGGCCCTCATAGAGATTGTAGTTGATGCGGCCATAGGGCTGGTTGTCGCCCTGGCGCTTTTCGTTCTGAACCACGCCGCGCTGCACATCCAGCTTGTCTTGGGTGATGGCGCCGAGGAGGTGGCCCATGCGGTCGCTTTCCATCCACAAGATGCGGTCAAGCGCCGGGGTGGGCACGGTCTGGAAATAGTTGGTGCGATCAAGCCAGGTGGTGCCGTTCAGATCGGTCGCGCCGATCTCTTCCAGCGGCTCAAACCACTCCCCGTCATAGTGCTCCGAGCCGTTGAACATCAGGTGTTCAAACAGGTGCGCAAAGCCGGTCTTGCCTGCTGGTTCGTCGCGCGATCCGACATTGTACCAGACGCTGACGGCGACAACCGGGGCCTTGCGGTCCTCGTGGACGATGACTTGGAGCCCGTTGTCGAGCGTGAAGGCCTCGTAGTCGAGGTTGAGCTCAGGGGCTTGGGCAAAGGCGACGGCGGCCAAAGAGGCGGCGGCGGCCAGGCCTGCGCCGGCGGTGGCGGCAAGAGCGCGCGCGGCGCGGGGCAAAAGCTGCATGGGTCAACTCGTGGCAATGCGGCCCGCACGACGGTCTGGGGCCCGGTGAGCGCTATTCATGCACGCCCGGCGCGCCGCTGGGCAAGCCCAGGCGGTCGCAAGCCCGCGCGGTCTTAGGCGGCCCCGACCAGCCAAATCCATGCTGGCAGCGCCAAGAACGCCAAAAGCGTGGTCGCCGTCACGTGCGCCGCCGTCAGTTCGGAATCACCGCCCATCTCGCGCGCCCGTTCCGTCGTCGTCAACACGAAGGCATCCGC
>CAYGQB010000163.1:0-6018 GCA_964351895.1 uncultured Caulobacterales bacterium | reverse complement strand
ACGTTTGCAGCGGCGTATAGCGATAGAGCTGGTTCAGGAGAACATCGGGCACGGCGTCGCGCTTCAACTCGACCACAACGCGCATGCCGTCGCGGTCGCTCTCGTCGCGCAGATCGGCAATGCCTTCGATGCGCTTGTCGCGCACCAGGTCGGCAATCTTCTCGATCATCGAGGCCTTGTTCACCTGATAGGGAATTTCGGTGATGACGATGGCCTGACGGCCCGAGCGCACCTCTTCAAACTCGGCGCGCCCGCGCATGATCACCGAGCCGCGACCCGTCAAAAGGCCCGAGCGCGCGCCGGCGCGCCCAATGATGGTGGCGGCGGTGGGAAAGTCGGGAGCGGGAACAAACTCAAGCAATTCAAGATCGGAAATGTCCGGGCGGGCGATGAGCGCGATGGTCGCGTCGATGACCTCGCCCAGATTGTGCGGCGGAATATTGGTCGCCATGCCCACGGCAATGCCGTTGGCGCCATTCACCAAAAGGTTGGGATAGCGAGCCGGCAGCACCACCGGCTCGTGTTCAGACCCATCATAGTTGGGCTGGCTGTCGACGGTGTCCTTGTCGATGTCGGCGAGCAAGAACTCAGCCGGCTTGTCCATGCGCACTTCGGTGTAGCGCATGGCGGCGGGGGGATCGCCGTCGATGGAGCCGAAGTTGCCTTGGCCGTCGAGAAGCGGCAGCCCCATCGAAAAAGGCTGGGCCATGCGCACCAGGGCGTCATAGGCCGCCCCGTCGCCGTGCGGATGATACTTACCGATGACGTCGCCGACCACGCGCGCTGATTTGCGATACGCCTTGTCGTGGGTGTAGCCGCTCTCATGCATGGCAAAGAGAATGCGGCGGTGCACCGGCTTGAGACCGTCGCGCGCGTCTGGGATCGCGCGGCTGACGATGACGCTCATCGCATAGTCGAGATAGCTGCGGCGCATCTCGTCTTCGATGGACACCGATGCAGTGTCGCGGCGGGGCGCGCCGGGGGGCGTTGGATCAGGTGTGTCGGTCACGTAAAACCACGTTTGAAATGAGTGAGCGGGCCGGCCAGCCCAGAACGGATGCCCAGAATGGATACCAGAATGGACGCCCGGGCGGTTGCCCGAACGACTGCGTGAACGCGGGCCGCGCGCGACTCACGCCCGCGCAGGGTGAGTGTTCTGTCTAGCAAACCCCGGCCCCGCCGACGAGTCACGGGGCAGCGTGTCGTGGCCTGCGCAAGGCGGCGTTCACGTGACCCGCGCGGGCCGGTGCAGTCGGCCCAATCGCCTCGTTTGCGCGGCTCTTGGCCCCCGTCCGCGCGCGAGATCGGCTTTGCTCGCGCTATAGGACGGCGCTTTTGAGGAATGGCCCGGGTTAAGAAGGGCCGTGCTTAGGACGGAACATGCACGAACGCCGTGGTCATGACGAACACGACGCAGGCCAGACACATGAACCCGGCTGCACCGACCGGGCGATGAACGCGCCCGCGTCCCGCCTCAAGCCCAAGCCAGACCGATGCGAACGCGACGCCGGCGACCATCAGCGCGATCACCGTTTCGGCCGGCGTTCCCGGCGCTGCGGAGGGATCTTCGCGAAACGCCAACAGGCGCTGTGCGTAGAGGGCGAACAGAAGCAGCCCCGGTGCGGCGAGGACCAAGCCCGCCAGACCGCGTTCGCCGAACATCCGCACTGAACTGAGCGCTGCGCGCATGCGCGTCTCCTTTGACAAGCGCAACCAGAAGCCACGACCGGCTGGCCGAAATCCGAGGGCCGCGGGCCGAGATCTGAGGGCCGAAACCCTTTCGGCGCCGTGTCTCGGCGCGTTACGCCGCTTCTTGTCACACGTGGTGAACGCCGCCCGCGCCCACCGTTTCAACACCCGGCGTGCTGACCAGCTTGACCTGGCCTTGCCCGCTTCACCATCGACCCACTTTGCAGCGCCGGCGCACCGCGCCGCCGCATCGCTTAACCGCCCTGACAGTGAGCCGGTTTCCAGCGCGCGAATCAAGCGCCGAAAGCTGCGATATCCACATCACGCGCAGGCAAATGCGACGTATGGCGTTCTTGCTCTCGCAGGCGCTCGTCGCGGCGCCTCCTGTCATGTGACATCCCGCCGCCCAACCTCGCCTAGAAGGGGATTTCGTCGTCGAGTTCGAAGCTTTCGCGGCCGCCGCCTGAGCTGGGCTGACCGCCGCCTTGCCCCGCCTGGCCGCCACCCGACCCGCCACCATAGCCAGCGTCATCGGACCGGCCGCCGCCATCCGCGTCGCCCATCTCAGATTCTTCGCCGCGGCCAGACAAGATCTGAAGCTCGCCGCGATAGCGCTGCAGTACGATCTCGGTGGTGTAGCGATCCTGGCCGGACTGGTCTTGCCACTTGCGGGTCTGGATCTGGCCCTCAATGTAAACGCGGGCGCCCTTGCGCAGATAGTTCTCAGCCACCTTGGCCAAATTCTCGTTGAAGATGACCACGTTGTGCCACTCGGTCCGCTCGCGCTTTTCGCCCGAGGCCTTGTCGCGCCACGTTTCGGACGTGGCGATGCGCAGATTTACGACCGGGTCGCCAGAATTGAGCCGACGCACCTCAGGATCGCGCCCCAGATTGCCGATCAGCATCACCTTATTCAGAGAACCCGCCATGACCATGTGTCCTTCAATTGCGCAGTCAACGCTTGCATTCGGGGATAAGTGTTCACATTATGTTCCACCCGTCAAGACGCAGGGCGTCGCGACGCTGGACCGCCACCTATACCCCAAGCCCGGCAACGCGGATGCGTCGGAGCGGCGAAAAGCTGTGCATGACTGGTCTCCACGCCCACGCCGGTCCACGGCGGGCGCGAGGCTGGCGGCTTGAGACTGGCGGCTCGGAGGACTGGGGCTTAGGAACCAGCGCCGGTCGAGGCTGTCTGCGGGGGCATAAGGTGCGCCTCGCCTGGCCGCCCTCGCGTCAGAGCGCCGCGCGCCCAGCGCGCAAGCTCGACCACGGGGTACAAGAGATTGTCCACGGTGCGATTGTCGGGCCCGCCTTGAAACCCAAGCGGCGCCGTGCAGGGGCCCGGGTTGTAGTAGGTGCCAAACAGGCGGTCCCACACCGGGGTGAGATTGGCCAAGTTCTTGCCCATCGCCTCGGGCGTGTCGGCATGGTGCCAGCGGTGCCAGTTGGGCGACGCGATCCAGCCCTCAAGCGGCCCGTGCGTCCAACCCAAGTGGCAATGCACGTACTTGTTGTGCGATGACGCAATCACGCCGGCGATGGCGAGCGCCCAGGGCGGAAAGCCGAGCCAGCCCAGCACCAGCATCTCGGACAGGCGCATGAACACAAGCTCTCCGACGTGCACCCGATACGCCGTCGTCCAGTTCATCGCCGGATCAGAATGATGGACGGCGTGCAGGCCCCAAAAGGCGTTCATGTGCAGGACGCGATGGTTCCAGTAGTTGGTGAAATCCCAGACCAGAATCGCAGCGATCACGACCAGCGGCGGCCACACTCCGGCCCACATCTGCGGCGTCACGTGCGGCAAGCCCATGTCAGCGTAGAACGCACTCGAATGCCCGATCAGCCAGAGGAAAATGGGCAAGATCTGGGAATTGAGAAGCAACAGGAAGATGTTCAGCCGCGCGCTCGTAATCACGTCCGGTCCGGGACGCAGCGCCGCGCGGCCGTGCGCCGCCAATCCCAACACCAGCGCCGCGCAAAAGCTGGCGGCCATGATCCAGATCAGGATCGGAACCGAGGTCAGGAACCCGAAGATCTGGGCAATCGTGGCGGTCATGATAAGCGGCTGTTCGGTCGCAACGGAGACCGCCAACCTAGTCGGCGATCACTGAACATTCCCCTACCGCGGTTCCTGGTCTGCCGACCACGCGCCCCCGCCGGCGCCCAAGAAGTCATCACCAGGGCGCAACGCCCTCTGGCCTCACCCGCCCCTGCGCTCTAGCTTCGCCCGCGCATGAGGAGATCAGCGTTTCATGAGCCAGTCGCCGTCCAAGCCGTCCCGTTCAGCATCGTCGCCATCGCGCGCCCCCGCGTCCGGCCCGGCGTCTGGCCCGGCGTCGGGCCCAGCGTCGGGCCGGCTGACGCACATCCGCGTGCGCGGCGCCCGCGCCCACAATCTGCGCGACGTGGACGTCGACATTCCGCGCGACGCCCTGGTGGTGGTCACCGGCTTGTCCGGCTCAGGCAAGTCGTCGCTGGCGTTCGACACCATCTACGCTGAAGGCCAGCGGCGCTATGTCGAAAGCTTGTCAGCCTACGCGCGCCAGTTCCTCGAACTGATGCAAAAGCCGGACATGGACTCCATCGAGGGCCTGTCGCCGGCCATCTCAATTGAGCAGAAGACGACCTCGCGCAATCCGCGCTCCACCGTCGCGACGGTCACTGAGATCTACGACTACATGCGCCTGTTGTGGGCGCGCGTGGGCGTGCCCTACTCGCCCGCCACCGGCCTGCCCATCGAAAGCCAAACCGTCAGCCAGATGGTCGACCGGGTCATGGCCCTGCCGGAGGGGACGCGCGCCTACTTACTGGCGCCGGTGGTGCGCGGTCGAAAGGGCGAGTATCGCAAGGAGCTGGCGGAGTATCTGCGCGCCGGATTTCAGCGCGTGAAGATTGATGGCGCGTTCTATGAGCTGGAAGACGCCCCGGCGCTCGACAAGAAGCGCAAGCATGACATTGACGTCGTGGTGGACCGCATCGTTGTGCGTGAAGGGGCCGCGGCGCGCCTGGCCGACAGCCTGGAAACCGCGCTCGGCCTGTCGGACGGCTTGGCGGTCTTGGAACGCGCCGACGCGCCGACGGACGCGGCCGCCGACCCGGCCGATCCCTCGAACCCATCTGGCGCGCCGGAGCGGCTGGTGTTCTCCACCCGTTTTGCCTGCCCGGTGTCCGGCTTCACCATCTCAGAGATCGAGCCGCGCCTGTTCTCGTTCAACAGCCCGCACGGCGCCTGCCCGGCCTGCGACGGCCTTGGTCAAGAGCAGGAGATCGACCCCGATCTGGTGATCCCCGACCGCGACCTGTCGCTGCGCGCCGGCGCCATTGCGCCCTGGGCGCGCTCCACCTCGCCCTATCACACACAGACGCTCGACGCTCTGGCCGCCCACTACAAATTCAAGACCACGACGGCGTGGCGACGCCTGCCCGAGAAGGTGCAAGAGGTCATCCTGCACGGCACCGGAGAGGAGACCGTCCGTTTCGTCTATGACGACGGGGTGCGGCGCTATGAAACCGTCAAGCCGTTTGAGGGCGTGATCGCCAACATGGCGCGCCGGCTGCGCGAGACCGACAGCCAATGGGTGCGCGAGGAGATGGGGCGGTTTCAGTCCGCCGTGGCCTGCGCGACGTGCGGCGGCAAGCGGCTCAAGCCGGAAGCCTTGAGCGTGAAGGTGGCCGAGAGCGATATCGCCCAGGCCAGCAGCCTGGCGATCAGCGACGCGCGCGCCTGGTTTGATTCGGTCGACGCGCAGCTGACCGAAAAGCAATCGACCATCGCGGCGCGCATCCTAAAAGAGATCCGCGATCGCTTGGCGTTCCTGGACGACGTCGGTCTGGGCTACCTGTCGCTTGATCGCACCTCGGGCACCTTGTCGGGCGGCGAGAGCCAGCGCATTCGCCTGGCCTCCCAGATCGGATCGGGCCTCACGGGCGTGTTGTACGTCCTGGACGAGCCCTCCATCGGCCTGCATCAGCGCGACAACGCCAGGCTCTTGGAAACGCTGAAGAACCTGCGCGATCTCGGCAACACGGTGCTGGTGGTGGAGCACGACGAAGACGCCATTCTCACCGCCGACTATGTCATCGACATGGGGCCGCGCGCCGGCGTGCACGGCGGCCGGGTGGTGGCGCAAGGCGCGCCCGACGCCCTCAGCGCGGCTGAAGACAGCCTCACTGGCCAGTATCTCTCCGGCGCTCGGGAGATCGCGGTTCCCGCCAAGCGCCGCGCGCCCACGCCCGCCAAGACGCTCAAAGTCATCGGGGCGCGCGGCAACAATCTCAAGAACCTCACCGTCGAGGCGCCGCTCCGCGACTACGACGCCCTGA
>CAYGQB010000162.1:0-6034 GCA_964351895.1 uncultured Caulobacterales bacterium | reverse complement strand
CTTGACGGGCCGCGCGCCGACACCCGCCTTGGGATCATCGTGGCGGCGGTCTTCTTTGTTGGCTTGGGCGGCTGGGCGGCGGTCACGCCGCTGGACGCGGGCGTGGTGGCGCGCGGCTACGTCGTCGTCGCGGGCAATCGCCAGGCGGTGCAACATCCCGACGGCGGCGTGGTGGGGGCGCTCTATGTGCGCGAAGGCGACCGGGTTGAGGCCGGCCAGGTGCTCTTGGAGCTGTCGCGCACCGAATTGACGGCCCAGGACCGCGCCTTGACCAATCAGCGCCTGGAGCTGGAGGCGCGCCGTGCGCGCCTGATGGCCGAAGACTCCGACGCTGGCCCCGATGTGCCCGCGCCCGCGCACTGGAGCGAGCTGAACCCCGAAGACCAGGCCGCCGCCGCCGCCATTCTGGAGCGTCAGACCGCAGAGATGGCGGCCCGGCGCGCGTCGCTTTCCAGCCGGCTCGACATCTTGTTGCGCCGCCAAGACCAGCTCAATGCGCGCATTCGCGGCCATGCGCGTGAGCGCCAGTCCACTGAGGCCCAGCGCGCGCTGATCGCGGAGGAGATTCTGGGCGTGCGCCGGCTGGTGACGCGCGGTCTTGCTCCGGTGACGCGGCTGCGGGCGCTGGAGCGTTCGGATGCGGAACTGGAAGGGCGGATCGGTCAGCTCACCGCCGCCATGGCCGAAGCGCGTCAGGCCATCGGCGAGACCCAAGAAGAGGCCGCGTCCCTGCATGCGTCGCGCGCTGAAGACCGCGCCGCTGAACGCCGCG
Organism: uncultured Caulobacterales bacterium; assembly: GCA_964351895.1. GTDB lineage: Bacteria > Pseudomonadota > Alphaproteobacteria > Caulobacterales > Maricaulaceae > CAYGQB01. Next base: position 5,262 of record CAYGQB010000162.1, on the reverse strand, counting down.
AGGTCGACACCCGCCTGGGCGAGGTGATCCCGCGCCAAACCGCCGTGCGGGCGCAAGCTGAAGCCGCCTTCGTGCGCGCGCCGGCCACCGGCCGGGTCGTGGGGCTGACCGCCTTTACCGTGGGCGGCGTGGTGGAGGCGGGCGAGCCGATCATGGAAATCGTGCCCGAAGCCGGAGAGCTGATCGTTGAGGCCCAGGTGCGCCCCGAGCACGCCGACAATGTGGTGGCCGGGCGCGAGAGCGAGGTGCGCTTTACCGGCTTTCAGGGCCGCCGCATGCCGGTGGCGCGCGGCGAGGTGGCGCGGCTTTCCGCCGATGGCCTGACCGACGCGCGCACCGGCGAGGGCTACTTTCGCGCCGACGTCACGGTGTCGGCTGAGGAAATCGCCCGTCTTGTGGCGCGCGGCGACCTAGAAGCCGACGACGTGAAGCCCGGCCTGCCGGCCGAAGTCGTGGTGTTGTTGCGCAAGCGCACGGCGCTCGATTATGCGCTTGAACCGCTCAACCAGATGGTGTGGCGCAGCTTCCGCGAAGAATAGGCTGGCCCCTCAACAAGAAAGGGCCCCGGCGCGCGCCGAGGCCCCCTTACTGCTTGCGCGTCTGGCGCGGCTTAGGACTTGTCGTCCAGCTTGGCCAAGATGCGGGCCGCCCACTCGCGCCCGCCCAAGCCAAAGGCGATCGCCGCTGCGACGCCGGCCGCGGCCAGCAAGATCAGCGCTGCGCTGGTGACGAACTGGCCGCTGGGGTCGAGCCCCATGCGGCTGACGCCCAAGATCACCGACAAGCCGATGACGAGGATGCGCATGGCCTGCGCGGCGACGTCGGTTGCGCCTGAGCCGGTGGCGGCAATCGCGCGCGCCACCAGGCCCGAGACCCACACGCCGGCAAAGATGATCACGCCGCCAAACAGGATTGAGCCGCCGACGGTCAAGACCTCCGTCAGCACCCGCGACAAGATCTCAAAGTCGAGGAGCTTGGAGGCTTCAATGGCGCCAAACAGGACCACGGCGAAGGCGGCAATGTTGGCCGCCGCAACCGACGGCGTCAGGCCGCGGTCCGCGCCCGGGCTCATCAGCCCCAGCCGCGTCAGGGAGCTGTCCAGGCCGAACTGCGGCAACAAGGTGCGCAGGAGATTGGACACGGCGCGCGCGATCACCACGGTGATCAGCAACACCAGGCCGGCCGCGAAGACGCGCGGAATGGCCGCCAACACGCTTTCCAGCATGGCCGTCGCCGGGCCCGACACCGATTCCATGCGCAGCGCGTTCAAGCCCGCCACCGCGATCGGGATCAAGATCAGCGCATAGACCAAGAGCCCAACCGCCTTGGTCGGGCCGCCGGCGCCGGTTACCGCGCCAAAGCCCAGCCGCTGGGCCGCCGTGTCAAACTGGGCGGCGGCCAAAACGCTGGTGACGGCGCGCTGGGCGACCTTGGCCACGATGGCGCCAATCAGGAAGATCAGGCCGGCCCCAAGAATGTTGGGCAGGAAGGTCAGGACCTCGTTCAACATGTTGTTGAGCGGGGCGAGGATGTAATTCAGCTCCAAGGCGCCCAGCGCCAGCGTCAGCGTGATCAGCATCAGCACCCAGAACACGGCGCTGGCGATGCTGGCGCCCACGCTGGGGTTGCTGGTGTCGGACTGCTCATTGGCTGAGCGGCCAAAGCGTGAATTGTCGATGGCGCTGGCGACCAGGCCCGACATCAGCTTCGCCAAGAGGAAACCGATCGCCAGAATGGCAATCGCAGCAAGAATTTTTGGTCCATACGCGACGAACATGCTGCGCACGGATTCGAATAGGTCTTCCATCGTGTCCCCCGTGGAAAATGGTGCATCTGCGAACACAGTTAACCAATTCTGGCGCCTGCGAGAAGGATATGCACCAGGAAGGCGAGTGCGACTGGCGTTGACGCCGGGCTGCGCCGTGCCTGAAAATCTCAGGCGTTAACCTCGGCGCGCATCCGGGCGGCCGTGAGGGTGTTCTGCAACAGACACGCGATGGTCATTGGACCAACCCCGCCGGGCACGGGCGTGATCGCGCCCGCCGTCTGCACCGCCGCCTCAAAGTCCACGTCGCCAACGAGGCGCGACGCGTCCGGGCCCTTTTCGGGCGCGGGCGCGCGATTGATGCCGACATCGATGACGCAGGCGCCCGGCCGCACCCAATCGCCCTGGACCATGTGCGGCCTGCCTACGGCGGCGATCAAAATGTCCGCCTGGCGGGTGAGGGCGGGCAGGTCGCGGGTGCGCGAATGGGCCAGCGTGACGGTGCAGTTTTGTTCCAGGAACAAGAGCGCCGCCGGCTTGCCCACCAAGATCGACCGTCCGAGCACCACGCACGCGGCCCCCGACAGATCGTCGCCCAGGGCGTGCTTGGCCAGGATCACGCAGCCGGCCGGCGTGCACGGGCGCAAGCCCGGCTGGCCCAGGACCAGCCGCCCGGCCGACGCCTCGGTCAGGCCGTCGACGTCCTTGACCGCAGGGATAAGCGCCAGAACAGCGCCGGCGTCGAGGTGATCGGGCAAGGGCAGCTGCACCAGAATGCCGTCGACCTCAGGCGCGAACGCCAGTTGGCCCACCACGGCCTCCACATCGGCCTGGGCGGCGTCGGCGGGCAGGTGCGTCGACTGGGACGCCATGCCGGCCTCTTGGGTCAGCCGGATCTTGTTGCGCACATAGACTTCGCTGGCCGGATCATCGCCCACCCGCACCACGGCCAAGGTCGCCATGCGGCCGACGCGCGCAGAAAACTCCGCTGCGTCATGCGCAGTCTGGGCGCGCAGGTCAGCGGCGATGGCCTTGCCGTCTATGATCGTGGCGCTCATCGCCGACCCTCCTGGCTGGGCGCGGTCAGACTCTGGTAATCGATATGCTGGGCGGGCCGGTCAGGGCGCGCAGCACTTCGGGCAACAGCCAGTCGCGCAGGAAGAAGATGCTCAAAATCAAGAGGATCGGCGTGATGTCCACGGTGCCCAAGTTGGGCACGAAGCGGCGGAACGGGCGCAACAGCGGCTCGGTGATCGCGTAGGTGAAATTGCCCACCATGGCCACGAACTGGTTGCTGCGGTTGATCACGTCAAACGCCACCAGCCAGGACAAAACCGCCTGAATGATGATGACAAACACCAGGAGCGACAAAATCGGCCGCGCGAAATAGGCGTAGAGCGCCCAGAGAAAGTCCATTGGCGGCTTCGCCTCCCGCGTGAATCACGTGGCCTACTGCATAGACTGCGGCGCCTTGCCGGGGCAACTGCGCGCGGCGCGCCAATTGCGCTTGATGCAGGTCGGGCCAGGTCCGGTTTACGTCTGGGCGGCTAAGGAGGGCGCCTCCTGCTCCAGGGTTGGAGCCGCCGGCCCCAAGGGGGCGCATCAGCTTGCTTGACTTGCCCGCGCCTGGCGGCGTAGGCAGTCGCCTTCCCAAAGACCGGGAGATCAGACCTGCGCCCGCGCGGGTCGGACCGGGGCCATAGCTCAGTTGGGAGAGCGCGTCGTTCGCAATGACGAGGTCGGCGGTTCGATTCCGCCTGGCTCCACCAGTCTTTCCTCACCGCAGACTTTGTGCAACCGCCCCTCGGGCGCGCCTGTTTGCGTTCTGCATCAGCCCAAAAACAAATCGGCCGGCGCTCGGGGAGGAGCGCCGGCCGAAAGTGCGGGTGCTAGCCGACGATGCCGAAGCTCGACGCCATCACGGCGCCAACGGCAACGAGGAGCGCAGCATAGGCGGCAAAGCCACCGAGGGTGCGCAGCATGTGAGAACGGAACATTCTTTTTGACTCCAGAATTCTGGATCGACCGACCGGTCAACCCGAAGCTTGGACATAGGGGCCTTTGCTGCAGCGCAGTAGAGGCGCTGTTGCATACCGGTCATGCGCCGGCGAATAGCTGGCGGCCACGGCCTGGCGCACCCCGCGCTCTTGCGCCAAGCCGGCGGCGTTCCAAAATCTCAGATCATGTTGTGGAAGAAACCAAAACGGGGCGCTCAGCCTCCCGACCGCGCACCTGCGCCACCACCGCCGACCGCGTCTGCGGGGGTGAAGGCCCTGTCGCCGCATGCGGCGACCTCTGAAGCTGGCATGTCGCCGCATGCGGCGATGTCTGAAGCCGGCGCGACGCCGCATGATCCCTTCAGCGCGACAGTGATCGCCGCCGTTAACACCGTGGCGCCCGGCGTCATCGGGCTGCAACGCGTCAGCCGACGCGGGCCGCGCGCCCACGCCTATGACGGGGCGGGGTCGGCGGTTCTGTTCTCATCCGACGGCTATGCGCTGACCAACAATCATGTGGTGGACGGGGCGGCCGCCCTTGAGGCCGTCTTGCACGACGGTGCGCGTGCTCCGGCCCAGATTGTTGGTCGTGACCCTGACACGGACTTGGCCCTGATCAAGCTGGACGCCCATGGCCCGGCCCAGGTCGCCGCCCATGTCGCCTTGGGTGACAGCGCCGGGCTCAGCGTCGGTCAGCTGGCCATCGCGATCGGCAATCCCCTGGGGCTGCACTCCACCGTTACGGTGGGCGTGGTTTCGGCGGTGGGACGCACGCTGCGCGGCGAGGCGGGCAAGCTGATCGAGGACATGATCCAAACCGATGCGGCGCTGAATCCTGGAAACTCGGGCGGCGCCCTGGTGGACGCGGCGGGCCAGCTGGTCGGCGTCAATACGGCCATCATTGGCGGGGCGCAGGGCCTGTGCTTTGCCGTCCCGATCAACACGGCCAAGGCGATCACGCCGCAGCTGATGAACACAGGCCGGGTGCGGCGCGGCTGGCTGGGCGTGGAAGCCCAGACCCAGCCCCTGGCGCCCGCCCTGACGCGCCGGCTGGGCCTGGTGGCGGCGTCGGGCGTTCTGGTGGTGCGGGTGGGATCCGGCGGGCCGGGCGCCCGGGCGGGGCTTCAACCTGGCGACGTGATCCTGGCGGTGGCTGAGACGCCTACGCCCAGTCTCGACGCCATCTATCGCCACCTTGACCATGACCGGATCGGATCAACCGTCAGCTTGCGCGTGTTGCGCAACGCCGCCGTGATCAGCCTGGATTTGAAGGTGGTGGAGCGCCCCGACCCCGCCTGAGGCGGCGCGTTTTGTCGGTCCCTTCAGTGGGCCCATTCAGTCGGCCGGCCTTAGCTTTTCGCCAACTCGCGGGCGCGGGCGAGGGCGGCCTGGAAGGCGGCGGTCAGCGCAGCCTTGACGGCGGCGTCGGCGTTCAGTGCGGCCAGTCCAGCCTGGGTTGTGCCGTTTGGGCTGGTCACCTGGGCGCGCAAGTCCGCCGGG
>CAYGQB010000161.1:0-6136 GCA_964351895.1 uncultured Caulobacterales bacterium | reverse complement strand
GCGCCAGACCATGCGCCTTGAGATTATGTCATCACCTGTGCCAATTAAACAGCAAGGCGCGCAGAGACATGTCGCGCCAATAATCCACGGGAAACGACACCAATGAGCGGCCACGTGTTCGAAGTGCGCAAGGACGACCTCTCGGTATCACGCACGACTCAAGCCTCGCACGCCGACAGCCCCTTGGCTGAGGGTGAGGCGCGGCTGGAGATCGAGAGCTTTGCCTACACCGCCAACAATCTGACCTACGCCGTGACCGGCGACGGATTTCGCTACTGGGAGTTCTTTCCGACCGGCGACCCGGCCTGGGGGCGCATTCCCGCCTGGGGCTATGCCCGCGTCATCGAAAGCCGCTGCGCCGACGTTCCGGTGGGAACCCGGGTTTACGGCTATCTGCCGATGGCGACCCATCTGGTCGTGCGCCCGCACAGGGTCTCTGAACGCGGCTTCTCCGACGGGGCCGATCACCGCGCGTCGCTGCACGCCGTCTATAACGCCTACAATATCGTCGCGGCCGACCCTTCGTTCAGCGTCGGCGCGCCGGCGCTTCAGCCGGTGTTCCGCCCGCTCTTCACCACCGGATTTTTGCTCGACGCCTTCTTTGCTGAGAACGACAACTTTGGCGCCGAAGATCTCTTGATCCTCTCAGCCTCGTCAAAAACGGCGCTGGGCATGGCCCACTGCATGGCCGCGCGGGCGGGCGAGAGCGGCGGCGGGCCGCGCCGCATCGCGCTGACGTCGCCAGGCAATGTCGCATTTGTGCAGAGCCTGGGCGTCTATGACGAGGTTGTTGGCTATGACGCCATCACCGCCCTGGACGCCCGGCGGCGCGCCGCCATCATCGATTTCTCCGGGTCTGGGCCGCGCATCAGCGCCCTGCACCGCCACTATGGCGCGGCATTGGTGCACAGCGCCATGATCGGCAAGGCGGACTGGGACGCGGCCGGGCTGGAGCCGGACTTGCCCGGCGCTAAGCCCGCCCTGTTCTTTGCGCCCGACCACGCCGCGCGCCTGATCAAGGCGTGGGGCGCGGCCGGCTTTGCCGAGCGCTTCGCAAGCCGCTGGGTTCCATTCTTGACCGACGCGGCCGACTGGATCGCGATAGAGGCTGTCAGCGGCGTCGATGCGCTGCGCGAGGCGCACCTGTCGTTTGTGAACGGCACGGCCAATCCCGCAAGCGGCGTGGTGATCTCGCCATGACCGTCACCTTCTACGATTGTGCGACCGCGCCCAGCCCGCGCCGGGCGCGGATGGTGCTGGGCGAAAAGGTCATTGCGCACGAGCGGGTCGAGGTTGATCTGGGAGCCGGTGCGCATTTCAGCGACGCCTTCCGCGCCGTCAATCCGCGCTGCACCGTGCCCGCCCTGGTGCTCGAAGACGGGACCGTTCTGGCCGACAATGCCGGCATTGCGGCTTGGGCCGACGCCGCCTTTCCAGACCCGCCGCTTCTGGGGGTGACGCCGCAAGAGCGCGGCGCCGTCGCGGAGTGGACGGCGAGGCTGGAGTTTGAAGGCCTGCACGCCTTCATGGAAACGCTGCGCAACGGCTCGCCGCGCATGGCCGACCGGGCCCTGCCCGGCGCCGTCAACTATGCCCAGATCCCCGAACTCGCCGAGCGCGGTCGTGAACGCCTGATGCGCTTCTTTGACATGCTGGACGCACGCCTTGCCGGCCGAGAGTTCATCGCGGCCGACCAGTTCTCGGTCGCCGACATCATCGCCGTGGTGCTGGTGGACGTCACCCGCATGGTCAAGCTGCGACCGCTTGAGACCCATGGCGAGATCGCCCGCTGGCGCGCCGCGCTGGACGCGCGCGCGTCGCTCCACCTCTAGGGCGGGTGTGCGAAGCTGGGGAGCGGCCTGCGGCGAACCAGGCTGAACGCGCTAGGCTGCGCGAGAGCCTGTGCGATTCGGCCCGGGCCTGACAGCGGGCGAGTGACACCAGCATGACCGACACGCCAGCCCCACCAGATCCCACCTCTCAAAACGCGGCCCCTCAATATCCGGGCCCTCAAGAGCCAGAAATCACCAGCGACGAGCGCGAAGCGCTGGACGCCATCGGCGCGCTCAATCCGGTGGTGTTCGTGCTCGGGCGCGCGGGCACGGGCAAGACCCACCTGTTGCGCCGCGTGCGCGCGGCCACCAATCGCAATGCGGCGGTTGTCGCGCCCACCGGCATTGCCGCCCTGAACGCCGGAGGCCAGACCATCCATTCCTTCTTCGGCCTGCCTCCGTTTCGCGTCGGACCGCACGCGGACGGGGCGCGGCCGCGCCGCAAGGTATTGGAGAAGCTTGATCTTCTCTTGATCGACGAAATCTCGATGGTGCGGGCCGACCTCCTGGACAGCATCGATCACGTGCTGCGTCAGGTGCGCCGGTCTGACGCCCCGTTCGGCGATGTCCAGGTGGTCTGCTTTGGCGATTTTCTCCAGCTGCCGCCCATCGTCAGCGGCCAGGACGCGCAAATCTTGGGCGAGTTTGACTATCGCAGCCCCTATGCGTTTGACGCCCACGCCCTGCGCGAGGCGCCGCCAGAGATCGTGGAGATGCGCATCATCCATCGCCAGGCCGACGAGACGTTTGCGGGCCTCTTGGATGGCGTGCGTCAAAGCGACAGCGCCGCGGTTGAGGCGCTGAACGAGGCCTGCGTGCGCCCGCACCGCACCACCGCCGCACCGATCCTCCTCACCGCCACCAACCGACTGGCCGACCTCTACAATGAGCGCGGACTGGCCGCCTTGTCCGCGCCGGCGACCGTCTATGAGGGACGCACGAACGAGAAGTTTGAACGCGATCGCTACCCCGCCCCGCCCATGCTCGCGCTCAAGCCGCACGCGCGGGTGATGGCGGTGCGCAATGATCCGGCCGGGCGCTTTGTGAACGGCTCTCTGGGCGCGGTCGTTGCGTGCGGGGAGACCAGCGTGCATGTCGCGTTCGACGGGCGTAGCGACGTTCTGGAGATCGAGCCTGCGTCCTGGGACAGCGTCAAGTTTGACGTCACCGCCGAGGGCCGCGTGGCGGCCAACATCGTCGGCAGCTACAAGCAGGTGCCCTTGATCCCGGCCTGGGCCATCACCGTGCACAAGTCTCAGGGCCTGACCCTGGACGACGTGCGCGTGGACTTAGGGCGCGGCGCGTTTGCGCCTGGCCAGGCCTATGTCGCCCTGTCGCGCGCGCGCACGCTGGAAGGCCTGTCGCTGGCGCGGCCGCTCACCGGCGGCGACGTGATGCGCGACCCGGCGCTGGAGCGCTTTGCCTAAACCGGCGTCTGATCGGGGCGCTTCGCTCTCGGCGCGCACAAGTGCACAGTCGACGCTTCGCCGCATGCCATCAGGGTGCTGAACCGGCTATACTTTTAGCTTCTCCCAACCAGCGCGCGTCTGGCCGCTGGAAACAGGACGCGGGGCCATGAGCGAACCTTCTGCACTAAGCCAACCCGCTGCGCGGGTGCGCGTGCGCTCCATCGCGATGGAGGACCCTTGGAACTGGATGGCCGCTGGCTGGCGCGATCTGATGGCGCAGCCAGGCCCCAGCTTGGGCTACGGCGCGGTTTTTGTGATCGGCGGGCTGATCATCACCGCCGGCCTGTGGCGGCTTGGCTTGTCGGCGGCGACGCCGGCGGCGGCGGGCGCCTTTGCCCTCGTTGCGCCCCTCTTCGCCATCCAGCTCTATCGCGCCTCGCGTCGACGCGACACCAGCGAGGCCGCGCAAGACCGCGTTGGTTCAGGCGTCGCTTCGGCAGGCCAGCTGGCCTTTGTGGCATTCCTTCTGGTGTTCTTGTTTCTCGCCTGGGCGCGCATTGCCCAGCTCTTGTTTGCTCTGTTCATCAGCGGCGACTATCCGCCGCTCAATGAATTCACCGCCTACGCCCTGACCAACCGCGATGGGCTGATGCTGTTCGCCATTGGCTCGGTAGCCGGCGGGCTGTTGGCGTTTCTGGCCTTTGCCGTCAGCGCGGTTTCACTGCCGCTGCTCGTTGACCGCAACATCGATGCGGTCACCGCCATCGCCACCAGCTTTGAAGCCATACGGGTCAACCCTGGCCCCATGGTGCTGTGGGCCTGGATCATAGCCGTCACCATTGCGGTGGGGATCGCAACCGCGTTTATCGGGCTGATCGTGGCGTTTCCGCTCCTTGCGCACGCCACCTGGCACGCCTATCGCGACCTGGTGGAGGTGTTGCCGCCGGACCCCGACGCGGACAAGCCGGCCGCGCCCAAGCCGCCGCCAGTCCCCGACACGCCGCTGCCCGCCTAAGAGCGCGCCTTGGTCAGGATTGCCGGGGAGCGTCTTCCGACCTGTGAGGGGCGGCGTCTGACGTCGCACCTGAAGATGGCCGATCTTGCGGGTCAGGAAGCGGGGCGTCTTCGTCAGGGATCAAGATGCGTTCAGCCGCCCCGTCCAGGTCTTCGTATTGCGACGTGCGCATCGACCAGAAGAACGCCGCTAAGCCAACACACCCCAGCAGCAAGGCCGCCGGCACCAGAAACGACAATCCGCTCATGTTCCCTGCGTCCTTCGCTGATGAGACAGGCGCGCCTGACCTCAGCTCCCGCCTGGTCGGGGCACTAGCCGGTTTTGCGCGCCAAGCGCAAGGCGTTGAGCGTGACCACCAGCGACGACGACGACATGGCGATGGCGGCGACCAGAGGCGTCACGTGACCGGCCGCAGCGAGCGGAACCGCACAGCAATTGTAGAGCGCGGCGAAGGCAAAGTTCTCCAACACCCGCCGACGCGCCAGGCGCGCCACCTTCAGCGTCTCTGGAATGGCCGACAGATCGCCGGACTGAAAGACGATGTCGGCGGCGTTCTGGCTGGCCTCCACCGCCGTCCCCGGCGAGATCGACACATGGGCGCGCGCCAAGGCGGGCGCGTCATTGAGACCGTCGCCAATCATGACGGCCCGGGTTCCAGTTTCGGCGAGCGCATCGAGACGCGCCACCTTGTCTCGCGGCGTGGCGCGCGCGGTCCAGGCGTCGAGCCCCAACGTGCGCGCCAGTTCAGCGGCGGGCGCCTCAGCGTCGCCGGTTAGCATCTCACTCTCAACGCCGGCCTCGCCCAGGGCAATGAGCGCCGCGCGGGCGCCGGGACGCACTTCGCTCTCCACGGCAAAGCGCACCGGATCGGACTGCGCGTCGCGGCGGTACCAGACCGAGCTTGCCGCATCGCCGAGCCCTGCCTCATCTGCGCCAACCCAGGCGGCCGAACCAAGGCGCTCTTGGGTGTCTGTGGCGGCGATCCCGGCCCCGCTCTCTTCGCGCACCGGGGCGGCCGGCCCGGCGCCGGCGGCGTCCGCCACCGCCTGCGCCGACGGGTGTGCGCTGGCGCGCGCCAGCCGCGCGGCCGCCTGCAAGACGCCGGGCTCATAGTCGCCCACCAGGCGCGTGCGTCCGGTGGTCAAGGTGCCGGTCTTGTCGAAAACGGCGCGGTCAACCTGCGCCAGGCGCTCCAAGGCGTCGCCCGACTTAACCAGCACGCCGCTCTTAAAGAGGCGCCCCGTCGCAACCACCTGCACCGCCGGCACTGCCAGAGCCAACGCGCACGGACATGTGATGATCAGCAAGGAGATGGCGTTCATCAGCGCGACGCGCGCATCGCCGCCAAACACCATCCAGCCGGTGAACGTCAGCGCCGCCGCGCTATGCACGAACGGCACGTAGAGTTGGGCGGCCCGATCGGCCAGCTTGACATAGCGCGATCGGCCCTGTTCTCCGGCCTCCACGAGACGGGCAAGATCGGCCAGGAACGAATCTTCCGCCCGCGCAAGTACCCGCAGGGTCAAGGCGCCATTGACCGCCATCACGCCCGACACCAGACGCGCGCCCGGCCCCACAGAGACCGGCGCGCTCTCGCCCGTGGCGACCGCCATGTCGACGTCGGCCGCGCCTGAGATCACTTCGGCGTCAACCGGGGCGCGCTCACCGGCGCGCACCAGAACCTGATCGCCGGGGCTCAGGGTGCAGGCGCGCACCGAGGACACGCCGCCGTCAGCGCCAACCAGATTGGCCACGCCGGCCTGCAACGAGAGAAGATCCCGCGCCGCCGCCCGCGCCCGTCGGCGCAAGGCGTGATCCATCGAGCGCCCAATCAGGAGGAAGAAGAGGAGCATCACGGCGGCGTCGAAATAGGCGTGCTC
>CAYGQB010000160.1:0-6293 GCA_964351895.1 uncultured Caulobacterales bacterium | reverse complement strand
GCCCCAATGCAGCCGCCCCAACGCGGCCAGCCGATCTGAGCATTGGGGCGGCTGCATTGGGGCGGCGGCATCCGGGCGGGCGCGCACGTAGGGTTAAGGCGTTGTCAACGCTGATGGCGCACACTCAGGCCTCTTTATCGTTTCGGGTCTGCACGCCATCATGAGCCGCGCTCTCCACGCCCTGATCATCGCCGCCTATGTCATGACCGGCGTGGTGGTCGCTGCAGCGCTCATTCGCGTTTCGCAGGCGCCGCCAGAACTGGCGTGGATCGTTGCCGCCCTCCTGGCGCTCAGCGCCGCGCACGTGCACGCCCTGGCCGCGCGCCGCACCGAGGACCAGGCCGTCAGCGCCGATCTTGAGGTGTTGCGTACGGTCAATGGTCTCCTGGTCGACGAGCTCGACGCCACGCGTGCGCGGCTCGACGCCGTTGAGGCCCGGCTCGAAACTGAAAGCACCTCGCGCCACGCCCACATCGTCAGCGAGATGCGCACCCTGGAAGACTTGGTCCGGCGCATGGGCGCGGACATGGAAGTGCGCATCCGTGACGCCAAGCACACCGCTGAATCAGACGGCGAACCGGACGCGGCCGACCGCGCTAAGCTTCTGGCCACGGTGCGCGACGCCCTGGCGGACGGGCGCATCGACTTGCATCTCCAGCCCACCGTCTCTCTGCCGCAGCGCAAAACCTACTACTATGAGGGCTTTACGCGGCTGCGCGATGAAACCGGCAAGCTCTTGTCGCCGGCCCAATGGCTGCCGGTGGCTGAACGCGCCGGCCTTGTTAGCGCCATCGACAATATCTTGCTGTTCCGCTGTGTTCAGATTGTCCGCCGCCTGGCGGCCAAGGAGCGCCGCGTCGGCATCTTCTGCAATGTCGCCACCTCGTCCTTGGGCGACGAGACCTTCTTCCCGCAGTTCCTCGATTTCCTGCGCGAGAACGCGGATCTGGCCGGATCGCTGGTGTTTGAAATCGGCCATCGCGAGTTCGCCGATCGGGACGCCATCGTGGCCCGCAACATGTCGCGACTGGCCGATTTCGGGTTCCGCTTCTCAATCGACAAGATCGACACGTTGGACCTGGATCTGATGGATATGAAGCGCGCCGGCGTGAAGTTCGTGAAGGCCCCGGGGTCGCTTCTTGTTGAGGCTCTGCGTTCGCGCCGCGCGCTGGGCATTGCTGCTGCGCCGGATCTCGCCCCTCAGGACTTTGGCGGCCTTCTGGCGCGTCACGGCATCGAGCTTGTGGCTGAGAAGATTGAGGACGAGGCCACCGTGGTGGAGGTGCTCGATCTGGATGTGGCGTTCGGGCAGGGGCATCTGTTTGGCCCGCCGCGTCCGATCCGCGACGACATCCTTGAGGAGGCCGACGCGCGCGGCCTGCAAGAGCGCCTGCGCGCTGCGGCGGCCTAGCCGCACGATTGCGATCGGCACGTGCGGCGTGAAAGTGGTTCACAGGGCGCGTGAAGGCCTGCTAGCACGCGGGCCATGACCCGCAACGCAACTCCCACTCCTGAATCCAGTCCTTCGGCCAATCCTTCGGCTGATCCGCGCGCCGGCCGCATCATCGCTGGCTTGTCAGAGGTTGCCGACGCCTATGACGTCTTGTTTGTCGACGTTTGGGGTGTTGTGCACGACGGGCGCAGGCCCTTCATGGATGCGGTCAAGGCGGCCCGCGCCTTTCGTGACCGGCGTGGACCGGTGGTCTTGGTCTCCAACTCCCCGCGCCCCGGCGTACGCATCCCCGAGCAGTTCGACCAGATCGGCGTGCCGACGGATTTTTTTGACGCCATCGCCACGTCCGGCGACGCCACACGCGCCGAATTGGCCGCTCGCGCGCCTGGGCCCGCCTACAAGTTGGGACCAGCGCGCGACAATCACATCTACGACGGCCTGTCCCTGGAGTTCGCCAACCCGAAAGAGGCGGCCTTCATCTCCTGCACCGGCCTGTTTGACGACCGTGCTGACGCGCCAGAGGACTATCGCGCCGAGCTAGAGGCGATGGCGGCGCGCGGGCTCGACATGGTGTGCGCCAATCCGGACATCCACTATCGGCTGGGCGATCAGCTCGTTTACGCCGCAGGCGCCGTGGCGCGCTTCTATCAAGAGCTGGGCGGGAGCGTGATCTTGTGCGGCAAGCCGCATGCGCCGATCTACGACCAGGCTCTGAACGCGGCCGGTCAGGTGCTTGGTCACGCGCCGGCTCCGCGCCGCATTTTGGCGATTGGCGATGGCCCGGCGACCGACCTGGCGGGGGCGCAGGCGCAAGGGATCGACGCCCTGTTCATCGCCGGCGGACTGCACGAGGACGAGGTCACCCGCGCGGGGCGCCTGGACGCTGACGCCGTTGGCGAGGTGTTGGCCGCGCACGGCGTCGCCGCTCGGTACGCCGCTCCAACCCTTGTCTGGTAGCGCCGATCAAGGCGCGCGCCGACAGGGGTGCGCTCAAGAAAAAAAGCCAGGCGGGCAGGGGCTCCCCCACCATCGCCTGGCCTTTCAGATCAGTTGAGCGCTCGGGCTGTCGTGCAGGCTAGAACCCGCAGGACGACATGAAGTGATGCGCTGACATCACAATCGGACCGGACCGCAGCTCGGTGCACATCGACGCCTGGTGAAGGCGCTGAGCCGCTTCTAAGCCGTTGCCACTGACGCTCGACAAGGCGCCAAAGCCGAAGTCGAAGGGATTGGCCGGCTCGCTGCGCGTCACCAGGCGCCAGTCGTCGCCCAGTTCAGCCTGCTCGGCCACATAGGATGCAGCCTCCTCGTAGGTGCGCGTGCCGTCGATGTAGCCGCGCGCCTCAGCTGCGTCATTGGCCCAAACCGAAGCGCCGTACTCGTTGCGCACGCGCGCCGGGTCCATGCCGCGATGGGCCGCCATGTGAGCCACGAACTTGTCGTAGAACTCGTCGGCCATGAGCTGCATGCGGGCCAATTCGTCTTCGGTCGGAGCGCGGAACGGATTGCCCAGATCTTTGCCCGTGCCGGCCGTGGTGATGTGCAGCTTGACGCCGCCCGTGGTTTCAACGCCGGCAAACAGCGAGCCCACGGCCACCGCGTCGGTGTACTCCATGAAGCCGCCCGAGATGACGCCAATCGATCCGATGATTGAGCCATGGTCGGCGAAGATCGCGTCGGCCGCCGCCGTTGACCAAACCCCGCCTGACGCTGACAGGCTGTCGACGTAGGCCACGATTGGCTTGCCCGCCTCTTTCACCGCCAAGACGCCGTGATGGATGGCCTGGCTGCCCACGATGGAGCCGCCCGGAGTGGAGACGCGCAACAACACGCCCTTGATGGTGTCGTCGGCGGCCGCTTCTTCCAACTCGCGCTTGATCTTGTAGCCATAGGCGTCGTCGTCGTTGAAGCCGAAGAAGCCGCCGTCGTCGGACGGGTGGCTGAGAATGACGCCGCTGATCAGCACCTCTAGAATTTCGTTGCTTGCGGTCTCTTCGCCCAGCAGAGTTTCCGTCTCGGTGAGGTCAATTTCCGCCCCGCCGGCCGCGCTGGCGCCGGCCGCCCCCGCCACCATCGTCATCACGCCGCAGGTCGAGAGGGCGACGATCAACACGCCGCCGACGATGATTTTCGCTGACATGCGCAAGAGTTCGACGAAGAAGTTGGGGCGGTCTGTCATTGGCTCGGGGCTCCATACACGGCGGGGCTGGTCGGGATTGCATGGGCGCCGCATCGAGACGCGCCTTATCGCAAAACAATGTACACATAGCGAAGAACAATAAGCAAGCGCGCGATGCGGCCAGCCTTAAGAGGCAGTGCAGGGCGTGTGCCTCTCGCGCAAAGCGCGGGAGGCTCGGGTGGCGCCCAGCACCGGCCTCACGCGGCGGCGACGGCTTGGGCAAACGCGTCCACAGCGGCCTGCAGTTCGGCAGTGGTCGTCTCCACCGTGCGCGCAGCCCGTTCGGAATGGGCCGCGCCCTGGCCGGCTTCGTCGATGACGCGCGCGAGAGATTGCACGTTGGCGCTGGCGCTGTCGGCGCCCATGGCGCGTTCAAGGCCGGCGCGCTCCTTGGCTTGCAGAACGGCTGCATAGGCAGCGCCGGCGTCGCTGACCGCCCCGTCGTCTAATCCGATGGTCGCCGTGGTCGACAGGCGCAACAGGTCGCCAATCAGGGGCGTGTAGTAGCCGGCCATCTGACCGACAGAAGGCTCAAAGCGTTGCACCGCAGCGCGCATTTCATTGAGGCCGCTGAGCGTTTCTCCAACCGAAGCCGAGAGCACGGGCTCACGTTGGGCGCCGGAGGCTTCGATCACCTTGTAGCGCGCCAGGGCTGTGTCAGTGGCGGCGCGCTGGGCGATCAGATCGTCGCCGAAGCGGGCCCCGCGCGAGCCGATGAAACCAGCCGACAGGCCGCGCTCTCTTTGGAGCTCGTGCACCAGGGCGTTGACCACGGGGGCGTCGGCGACGGCGGCGCTGATCGCGTCGGCCGTCGATTTGCGTTCCAGTGCGCCCGAGATGACGGCAAGCGACAGAATGGTCAGCGCCAAACACGGCGCGGCGCACACAAGGAAAATGCGAAGTCGAATGCTCATCTGGTCTGCCCCGCGCCACGGCCACATGCGTGCTGGTGCAGTGTTACGCGGCTAGGACGAACCAAGCCTTAATGCGCGGCCAGCCAAGGGCCCCGCCCCGGCGCTGATAAGGCGCGGGGCGGGCCAACCTAATCGGGTTAGGCGGCTTTAACCTGAGACAGGAAGCGTTCAATCCCCTCACGCAGAGCGCGTGATTGGGTGGTGACCACTTCGCTGGCCCCGCGCACCCGATCGACCGCTTCAGCGCCTTCAGTGGCGGCGCTGGACACGCCGCCGATGTTGGAATCGACGTCGCGCACGCCGGTCGCCGCTTCTTGGATGCTCGACGAAATGGAGCGCGTCGCTGCGGCCTGCTCGTCGACGCTCATGGCAATGTCGGCGGCGTAGGATTCCAAATCGCCAATGGCGGCGACGATCTCGCGAATGCCGGCCACCGATTGGGCTGTGGTCGACTGAATGGCGGCAATTTGCTGAGCGATCTGATCAGTTGCAGAGGCGGTCTGGGTGGCCAGCTGCTTGACCTCGCTGGCGACCACGGCAAAGCCCTTGCCGGCTTCGCCCGCACGCGCAGCTTCGATGGTGGCGTTGAGCGCCAGCAAGTTGGTCTGGCCGGCGATGGTGGTGATCAGTTCTACAACTTCGCTGATCGAGGACGTCACCGTTTCCAAGCCCGCCACGCGCGCGCTCATGTCTTCGGCCCGCGCAACGGCGGTCGCCGTGGCGGTGCGCGAGCGCTCCATCTTGTCGAGCACCTGATCGACAGACACCGACAGCTCTTCGGTAGCCGCGGCGACGGTTTCCACATTGGCGCTCGCCTGTTGCGAGGCGGTGAGGGCGCCGGACGCCTGGGCGGCGGTTTCCTCGGTCACGGCGGCCATGGATTGGGCGCTTTCGTCGAGGTGCGCGGAGGCTTCACTCACTTCGCGCAGCGCTGTCGTGACCGTTTCCTCAAAGGCGCGCGTCATGTCTTCGATGGCCTGGCTGCGGGCGAGGCGTTCGGCTGCGGCCTCCGCTTCGCGCGCGGTCATCTCTTCGATTTCCTTGGCCCGCTGTGCGTGCTCTTCGGCCTTGGCTTCAGCGTCGATCATGGCCAAGCGGAAAAGATCGATGGCGCGGGCGAGGGGGCCCAACTCGTCGCTGCGATCAACGCCGGGCACGGCAATGTCGCGTGCGCCCTTGGCGATCTTGTCGGTGGTTTGGGACAACGCCATGAGGGGCGATGAGATCCGGCGGCCCAGAAACACGCCGACGCCGGCTGTCAGGGCCAGGATCACCAGCGCCACCAGGATGGTGCGGTTGCGCAAGCTGGTCACCGGCGCGAAGGCCTCCGCTGAATCGATGGCGGCCAAGACGCGGTAGTGCACGCCCCACTTGGTGAGAGGGGCGGAGGCGGCGATGACCTCGCGTCCATGATAGCCGGACGCCGCGCCAAAGCTGGTAGCGTCCTGAACGTCGAATCGGATGAGGGCCGCGTCGGCGCGCGCTGACAAGATGGTGCTTTCGGGCGCGAGCGGCGCGTCAGTGCGCAACAGCCCGTCTTCGCCGACCAAGAAGGTTTCGCCGGTTTCACCCAGTCCGGCGCGCGAACGCATCACCGCATTGAGCCGATCAATCGGCATCTGGAACACCAGAACCCCGGCCACCTGGCCGAACGCGTCGGGAATGGGGGTGGAGATGAAGGCCGCCGGCGCGCCGTGGCTGGGCGCGTAGGGCTGGAAATCAAAGTAGCGGCTCTCGCCAGTGGCCA
>CAYGQB010000159.1:0-6294 GCA_964351895.1 uncultured Caulobacterales bacterium | reverse complement strand
GGCGCTGATGGTGTGGTCGGCGTTTCTGGTGGCGCCCTGGGCCTATCGCAACGGCCAGAACGTGACGATTGACCTGTTTGCCGACGCCCTGGGCGCGCGCGTGCGCGCCGCCTTGCACGGCGTGTTGACGCTCGCGGTCTTGTGGGCGTGCGGACTGTTTTTCCTGGAAGCTCTGGCCTTGGTGGAGCGCGGGATGGACACGCGCGCCTCCACCCTGCCGATCCGCAACGCCGTGTTTTACGCCATTACGCCGGTCAGCTTCGCCGCTCTGTTCGCGGTCGGCGTGGAGCTTTTGCTGCGCCACGCCGGCCAGGCCCTTTCGCCCCCGACGTCCCCGGCTGCGCCCCCTCCTTCAGGCCATCCTTCTGGCAACCCCTCTGGCCCTGAAGCCGGCCCCGCAGCGACCTAGGATCACGCCGCCCATGTCGATCGCCTACATCTGGATCTTTTTGTTTTTGCTGGCGGCCGGACTGCCGGTGGTGTTTGCGCTGCTGATTGGACCCGCCGCCAGCTTGGCGCTCGACGGCCATCCAGAGTTCTACAAGACGCTCCTGGCGCGGCTCTACAATGGCATGGACAGCTTTCCCTTGATGGCGGTCCCGTTCTTCATCTTGGCGGGCGAATTGATGAGCCGGGGCGGCGTCACCCACGCCCTGGTGCACTTTGCCAAGACCCTGGTCGGGCATGTGCGCGGCGGCCTGGCCCAGGTGAACATCGTGTCCTCGCTGATGTTTGCCGGCATGTCCGGGTCCGCCGTTGCAGATGCGTCAGCGCTGGGTTCGATGCTGATCCCGGCGATGGAGAAAAACGACTATCCCAAGCCCTTCGCCGCCGCCATTACGGCCGCCTCGTCGGTGATCGGACCGATTTTGCCGCCGTGGGGTCTGATGATCGTTTACGGCTACGTGATGAATGTCTCGGTGGCGGGACTGTTTTTGGCCGGCATTCTGCCCGGCGTTCTGGTCGCCGTCTCGTTGATGGTCGTCACCAATCGGATTGCCAAGAAGCGCGGCTTTGCGCCCGCCGGCCCCAAGGCCAGCTGGCCAGAGCGCGGCACGGCCTTCATGGCAACCTTTCCTGCCTTGATGACCCCGGTGATCTTGCTGGGCGGCATCTTAGGCGGCGTTTTCACCCCGACCGAGGCGGCGGCCGCTGCGGCGATTTACGCGCTCGTCGTGTCGGTGTTTGTGATGCGCACCTTGAAGCTGTCTGAACTGCCGGGCGTGTTCTTGTCGGCTGCGACCCAGTCGGGCGTCGTGTTGTTGCTGGTGGGGGCGGCCGTCACTTTTGCCTGGATCGTGACTGTGTCAGGCCTGGCCGAGGACGGGGCGCGCGCGCTCGGCGCCACGACCAGCAACGTGCTGCTCTTGTTGTTCCTGGTGAACATCTTTCTCCTGGTGGTCGGCATGTTTCTCGACGCCGGGCCGGCGATTTTGATCCTCGGCCCGGTCTTGGCGCCGCTCTTTGTCGGCCTCGGCGTCGACCCGCTGCACTTTGCCATTTTGATGTGCGTCAACGTCTCGATTGGCCTGGCGACACCGCCCATGGGGCTGGTTCTGTTTGTCGCCGCGTCGGTCTCGGGAGAAAAAACCGAAGCCGTCACCAGCGCCATCATTCCGTTTCTGCTGGCCGAGATCTTGGTCCTTCTTTTGTTGACCTACGTGCCGGCCCTGTCGCTCACCCTTCCGCGCCTGTTTGGCTACGCCTAAGGTCTGCCCCGATGACCCGCACCACTGTTCTGCGCCTTGCGTTTCTCACCCTCAGCGCGATCTGCCTGGTGGGCGTCTTCGTGTCTTCGGCCTCCACCGCTGAGATCACCATTCGGGTGGTCACGCTGGGGCCCACCGAAGACGAGGACTATGACGGCGCC
Organism: uncultured Caulobacterales bacterium; assembly: GCA_964351895.1. Taxonomy (GTDB): domain Bacteria; phylum Pseudomonadota; class Alphaproteobacteria; order Caulobacterales; family Maricaulaceae; genus CAYGQB01. Next base: position 4,424 of record CAYGQB010000159.1, on the reverse strand, counting down.
TTGGTTCTTAAAGACTATGTGGAAAGCCGCACCAATGGCCGCGTTGAGGTGGTGATCCACCCGTCTGGCCAGTTTTGCGGCAATGAGCGCGAATGCGTGGAGGGGCTGCAAACCGGCGTGGTGGACGTGTTCATGACCACGTTCGGCGGTGTGGCGACCCTGTACGGCCCAGCCCAGGTGTTCGATCTGCCCTACATGTTCCGCGATGATCGGATCGCAGAATGCGTGCTCGACGGGCCGATCGTGGATGAGCTGCGGCGCGCGGTTCTCGACGCAGACCTGGGCCTGCGGGTGATGGTGGCGACCAACACCGGCGGCTGGCGCAACTTTGCCACCATCGACCGCGAAATCCGCTCACCAGCCGATCTGGCCGGCTTGAAGATGCGCACCATTCCCGCCCCCATTCAGCAAGAACTGGTGCGTCAGCTGGGCGCCACGCCCACGCCCATCGCCTGGTCAGAGCTTTACACCGCCCTGGCGACCGGCGTCGTCGACGGCACCAAGAACGGCGTTCAGGACATCGTCGGTATGAAGCTTGACGAGCGTCTCAAGCACATCACCCTGGACGGGCACGCCTACATGGGTGCGATCTGGTGGTTCTCTGACACCAAGTGGCGCGCCTTGGACGCGGACACGCGCCGCATCGTCTATGACGGGTTTGAACACCTCAAGACCGTCACCCGCGCCTTGCCGATGCGCCGACAGCTTGATGATTACGCCGCCTTCGAGGCCGGCGGCGGGACGGTTTACGTGCCGACCGACGCCGAAAAAGCTGCCTTTCGCGAAGCCGCCGGCGGCATGCGCGCCTGGTACACGACCACCTATGGCGACGTCGGCGAAGCTTGGCTGACACGGCTCGACGCGGCGGTGGCGGCCTGCGAGGTCTCAACGTCTCAGGCGTTTGAGCGCAGCGATGTCGGGGTCGACCCGAGCTAAGCCCGCTCTCTGGCCTCAGGCCGGAGACCCGCCGCTCAGAGTGCTACGCTGCGGCCGGTTCGCCGCCCAGCCCAGCGGCAACGCGGGCCTTGGCTTCGATGTCGGCCCAGGCCCCGGCGGCAACCGCCGACGCGGGCGCCAGCCACGACCCGCCCACACAGGCCACGTTCGGCAAGGCCAGGTAGGCCGGCGCGGTTTGCGGGGTGACGCCGCCGGTTGGACAAAACACCAGGTCTGGCAACGGGCCCGCGACGGCCTGCAAGAGGGCGCGTCCGCCCACCGCTTCAGCCGGAAAGAGCTTCTGGGCTGCAAAGCCAAGATCAGCCAGGGCCATCATCTCAGACGGAGTGGCTGCGCCAGGCAGAACCGGCGCGTCCATCTCAATCAGGGCCCGGGCAAGCGCGGGCGGCGTGCCTGGCGTGACCAGAAAGTCAGCCCCCGCCGCCAAGGCGGCCTCAGCGTCCTGCGGCGTGCGCACGGTGCCCATGCCGACATGGGCGTGCGGCGCGGCCGCCTTCATGGCGCGCAAGGCGTCGAGCGCAACCGGCGTGCGCAGCGTCAGTTCCAGAACCGTAATGCCGCCCGCCACCAGAGCGTGCGCGAGAGGCGCGGCGTTGGCCACGTCGTCGAGCGCGATCACCGGCACGACAATCGCTGCGTCAAGAACGGGCGCCAGGCGCGGATGAATGGCGGGTCTGGTGGTCATCAGATCTGGTCTCCGCAGTCCCACGCCAGACGCGCCGCCCCGGCCAGGGCGGTGCGGTCCGTGTGGTGCAATAGGGTCACCGGCACGTCGGCGACATAATGGCTCATTTGCCCAACATCTCGGAACCGCTCAAGAAATTTGCCGCTCTCCAGAAGACTGCGGACCCGAGGCAGAATGCCGCCGCCCAAGAACACGCCGCCGCGCGCGCCAATGGCCACGGTCATGCTGGCCGCATAGCTGCCGGTGATGGCGCAAAAGGCGTCCACAGCCTCTCGCGCGATGGGCAAGTCGCTGGCGTCTGAGAGGGCCGCGGCGGTGATTTCATCGGGGCTGAGATTGGCGCGCGCCACCCCAGCCTCAGCGCACAGGGCGCGATGAATGGACACCAGGCCGCGTCCCGACAACAGGCGCTCAAACGAGACATAGGGGTGTTCTTCGCGGATGAAGCGCCAGATGGCGACTTCGCGTTCGTCGCGCGGGCTAAAGGCGACATGACCGCCTTCGGTGTCGACCACGATGTCGCGCGCCGCACCAACTCCAGAACCAGAGTTAGACCCATCGTGGCGCCCGCGCACCAGAAAGCCCATGCCCAGTCCAGTGCCCGGCCCCACCGCCAGAACCGGCGCGTCAGGGTCTGCAACGCCCGCCGCCACCAGGCTGGTTTCATCTGCAGGCGCGCTCTGGGCCCCGCACGCCACGGCGGCCCAGTCATTGACGGCGTGGACCTGGTCCATGGCGAGGCGTTGCGCCAACTCGTCGGTGCGAAACGACCAGCGCGCATTGGTCAGGGCGATGTCGGTTCCGTGCACCGGCCCGGCGACGGCAATACAGGCCTGGCGCGGGCGCTCACAGTCACTCATCTCAAAGTAGGCGTCGATGGCGTCGCGAATGTTTTCAAAGTCTTCGGGCCGCAGCTTCATCGGGCACGCGAGCGCCGCGCCGCCGCCCTCTTGCGGCGAGGCAATGGCAAAGCGCGCATTCGTCCCGCCAACGTCCGCAACCAGGATCGGGGCGCTCATGACGGACGGCTTTCGTCGATGCCGAAATGGGCTTCAACCCGCCCGATCCAGGCGGCGACATGCGGATAAAGCTCAAGCGAGAAGCCGCTTTCTGGGGCCAGGCGCGTGTAGGCGACGAGCGCCAAGTCCGCCAGGCTGGGGCGCCCGAGATCAGGCCCCAGATCAGGCTCAAGACCAGACCCCGTACCAGCCCCGAAACCGGGAAAAAAATCGGCGACTTCAAGATGACGGTTCATCAGGGCCAGAGCGGCGTGCCCGCGCTCAAGCAGGCCCGGGTCAATCTCTTCGTCGGTCAGCTTCAGATAGACCCGCTTGTAGCGCCGCACCGCAATGGCGGTTTCGTGGCTGTACTGCTCCCAGAACAGCCATTCGTACATTTTGGCGCGGGCAAACGGATCGGAGGGGATGAGCGCAGAGTCTGCGCGCTCAGCAAGATGCAGCAAGATGGCGTTGGACTGGGCCAGAACATGACCGTCGTCGAACACGGCGCACGGGACCTGGCCGGCCGGATTGCGCTTCAAGAAGGCGTCGGTCCGGGTTTCGCTGTCGAGAACCGAAACTTCAACCCATTCCAGCGTCTCGCCCAGATGGCGCGCCAGCCACCAAACCTTGAGGCAGTTTCCGCTGCCGCGATCGCCGTAGAGTGTGAATGACGGGCTCATTCGGCGGGCTCGGCAACCTGCGCGCCCTGGCCCACGCCGTCGAGCCCTTCAAACACGCTCGCCCCCTCTTCGGCCCCGCCGACCACGCCGCGAAAGCCTGCGAAAAGATCGCGGCCCAGACCGACGTGAAAGCGCGTCAGATCAGCTTTGGCTGGCGTGCGCGCGGCCCATTCGTCGTCGGGCACGTCCACCTCTAGAACGCCGGCGGGCGCATCGACGCGCACGATGTCGCCGTCGCGCAAGAGCGCCAGCGGACCGTCACAGGCCGCTTCAGGCGTCACATGGATCGCCGCCAATACCTTGCCCGACGCGCCTGACATGCGCCCGTCGGTGACCAGCGCCACGCGATGCCCGCGATCCTGCAACACGCCCAGACGCGGCGTCAGGGCGTGCAGCTCCGGCATGCCTGTTGCGCGCGGACCTTGGAAACGCACCACCACCACCACGTCGCCATCAAGTTCGCCCGCGTCGAAGGCGGCCATCATGGCGTCCTGGCTGTGAAAAATACGCGCCGGCGCGGTGACGCTGCGGTGTTCGGGCTTGACGGCCGAGACCTTGACTACGGCGCGGCCTAGACGCCCGTCCAGGAGCGCCAAGCCGCCGTCGGCGCTGAACGGGTCGGACGCGGGGCGGACAATCTGGGTGTCGCGCGAGGCGCCCGGCGCGTCGCGCCAAACCAGCGCGTCGCCGTCCAGGAACGGTTCCTGGCCATAGGCCTCCAGGCCCGCGCCAGCAACGGTTGTGACGTCGCCGTGGAGAAGCCCGGCGTGGAGCAATTCGCGGATCACAAAGCCCAGACCGCCGGCGGCGTGGAAGTGATTCACATCGGCGGGACCGTTGGGATAGATGCGCGTCAGGAGCGGCGTCACCGTCGCCAATTCAGCAAAATCGTCCCACGTCACATGCACCCCGGCCGCCCGCGCCATGGCCACCAAATGCAAGGTGTGGTTGGTCGATCCGCCGGTCGCGTGCAGGCCCACGATGGCGTTCACGATGGCGCGCTCATCCACCACGTCGCCGATCGGCGTATAGTCAGCCCCAAGCGTCGTGATGGCGGCGGCGCGGGTCGTGGCGGCCCGCGTCAGGGCTTCGCGCAGCGGC
>CAYGQB010000158.1:0-6297 GCA_964351895.1 uncultured Caulobacterales bacterium | reverse complement strand
GGCCAGGGCGCGGCCCAAGTTGTCGGCGACCGACAAGAGATCGCGGGCAAAGCTAGAGACGGCGTAGACCCGCGCGTCGGCGATTTCTTTTTCGGCGCGCTTGCGGGTGTTCTCGGCCTCTGCAGCGACGCGCAACAGGGCGTCTTTTGTTTCGGCCAGCTCAATCTGAGGGTCTTTTTGGAGCGGCGTGACGGGATCGGTTGCGCCCGGTTCCACCGCTTCATCGGCCTCGACCGTCTCGCCGGCCAACGTTTCGGACGTGTCGGCGGCTTCAGGCGTATCGTCGCCGTTCGCGCCGCCTGCGCCATTTGACGCGTGTGGGGAAGCCTCGTCTTCGTCGGGCCGGCTGTCGTGGTCGCTCATGTGATGGTCACTCCTTTTGGGTCGTCCGCGTCAGCCGTCGTCGAGAATGCGCGAGACGACTTGCGCGGTATAGTCGACGAGCGGGATCACCCGCGCATAGTTCAGCCGGGTCGGGCCGATCACGCCCAGCGCGCCAACGATGCGCTGGTCGCCTTTGGAATAGGGGGCGGTGATGACGCTGGACCCGGACAAAGAAAAGATCGGATTTTCAGCGCCGATAAAGATCTTCACGCCGGGCGCGACATGGGCCCCGTCCAACAGCGTGATCAGTTCGCGCTTGCGTTCTAGGTCATCAAAGATCAGGCGCACGCGCTCGATGTCAGCGGCTGCGTTGACGTCGGTCAGAAGGTTGGCGTGACCGCGTACGATCAAGGCCCGCCCGTCGTCGTTGCCGCCAGACCAGTCCGCCAAGCCCTCAGCGATGAGACCGCGGGCCGCGTCGTCCAACGCCACCTGGCGGCTTTCGATTTCGCTCAAAATGTCATCGCGCATCTTCTCGATGGTGCGCCCTTTTAGGCGCGCCGAGAGGAAGGCGCCCGCCTCGGCCAGCGCGGCGGGCGTCACGCCGGCGGGCGGGCGCATCAGACGATTCTCAACCTGCCCGTCCTCAAACACCAGGACGGCCAGGGCCTCCTGAGCGCTCAGCGGCACAAACTCCACATGACGCAGCGCATCTTCACGGGTCGGCGACACCACCAGCCCGGCGCCGCCGGCGAGGCCCGAAAGGACCTCTGAGGCGCGCTCCAGCGCGTCCTCGACGCTCGTCGCCTTGCCCCTTAAACGGTCGTCAATGATGGCGCGTTCCGCCTCTGACACGTCGCCGCCCTGCAACAGGGCGTCGACGAACAGGCGCAGGCCGATGTGGCTTGGCACGCGCCCGGCGCTTGGGTGCGGCGCGTCCAGTAGCCCCAGCGTTGTGAGGTCTTGCATGGTGTTGCGGATGGAGGCCGGCGACAGGCCCATGCCGCTCATTTGCGACAAGGTGCGCGAGCCCACCGGATCGCCGGTGTTCAGATACGTCTCGACGATCGCGCGGAAGATCCCGCGCGAGCGCTTATCGAGGTCTTGCAGGGTGCGGCCGGCGCCGCTGCTGGGCTCGGACATGGCGAGGCGTACTTAGGCGCGCTCGCGGCCGGCTGCAAGGCGTGACGGCGCCCGATCTCGACTCATGGGGCGCGCGAGGCGGGGGCGGCGTGCGCGTCCAGAAAGTCTAAAAACAGGGCCCAGTCACGCGCCGTGACGCCATGGCGGCCCGGACGAATGAAGAAGGCCAGTTCCGCGCTGAGGTTGGTGTCGGACATGGCGGACTGATCAAGGCCGCGCACGCCCGCCGCCTCATAGGCAGGGTCAGCGGCCTGGGCGGCCAAAAAGGCGCCTTGCGGATCTGACCACTGGTCGCGGCGCGCATTGCCAAACAGGATCGGACGCGGTGCCGTGAGGGCGATCAGCTGATGCTGGTCGACCGGGGCGGCCGCCTCATTGTCAGCCAGCTCGGCGTAGGCGGGTGTAAACCAGTGCGGGTAGGCCTCAGTGATCTGCGCCACGCTTTCGCCGTTCAAGCTGGTCGTGAGCGTCGCCCCGCCGGTGCCCGACTGATGGGCGATGACCGCGTCGATGCGCGGATCCAGCGCCCCCGCCACCAGCGCCGACTTGCCGTTGCGCGAATGGCCCCAAACGGCCATGCGATCACGATCAAGGCGCGGGTCGTCCTCCAAGACGTCGATCACGCGGCTGTAAAGCCAAGCCCAGGCGCCGACGGCGCCGAGGTCTTTGCCGCCCAGGGTCTGTGTGAGGTTGGCGAGCGCGGGCGGACCAAGCTCTTGGCTGTCGGGCACAATGTCGCCGGGGTAAAAGTAGGCCAGGGCGTAGCCGCGATCGAGGATCTGCTCAAAGGGCGGCGCGGCGATGTGCTTGCCGAGTGCAAAGCGCACCAGCGGCCCCAACACGCCGCCGTCGCACGAGCTGGGATAGGGCGCACGCGGAGGCGCAACCGCGTCCATGCCGCGGAACGCCGCGCGATTGCCGCAGAAGGTTTGCAGCAAGATGACCGGTGACGGACGCGAGGCCGAGGAAGCGGAAGGAGAAGCGGAAGGGGCCGAGGAAGCGGAAAGAGAAGGGGTGGGCAGGGCCAGCGCCACCGTCATCACCCCGTCGCCGTGGCCCGCGCCGATCTCCAGATCCAGCTCTTCAATGGTCGCGCGCCCGTCAAAGGCCCCGGTCGCCACCACCCGGCGCGCGATTAGGCGCGGCGCGATCGCGGGCGGCGGCGCGCCATAGACGTGGGTTTCCAGCAGGGTGCGCACCTCCTCAGCGTCAAACGGCTCACCAGTCGCCCCGAATGTGATCGGGGCCAGAGCGGGCGCCGCGACAGGGGAGGGCGCATCGGGCACGGCCGGCAGCACCAGCGACGTGCAGGCCATCGGACCCAGGGCCGCCGCGGACAGGACAATGAGAAGCAAGGTGCGGCTGATCGGCCCCATGGGCGACGTTCTCCGTTTGGCGGTTCTGGTCGTCGGCTCTCAACTGGTTCCAGCGCGACGCTTAGAGTGAAGCGCGAAGGGGTCTGATGCGAACAAACGTTCGCGTGATCGCTGCGCCTTGCGTCAGGGCGCGGCCAGGCTTAGGACGGCGCGCGGCTGCGTTTTGGCGGCGCGCGCAACGCGAGCTGAACTCCATGACCCGCCCATTTGACCGCGCCCTGGACGCCCTGCGCCCCGTCGAGCTTCATCCTGGAGCGTCTCGCTACGCTGAAGGCTCGTGCATGGCCGCCTTTGGCCATACGCGTGTTTTGTGCACCGCCTCGTTCGAGGAAAAGGCGCCGCCGTGGCTGCGCGGTTCGGGCAAGGGCTGGGTCACGGCCGAATATGGCATGCTGCCCCGCGCCACGCACACGCGCGGACGCCGCGAAGCCGCATCCGGCAAGCAGTCGGGCCGCACCCAGGAAATCCAGCGCCTGATCGGCCGCTCTATGCGCGCCTGTGTTGACCTCAGCGCTCTCGGCGAAACTCAAATCGTCCTCGATTGCGACGTCATTGAAGCCGATGGCGGCACCCGCACCGCCGCCATCACTGGGGCGTGGGTGGCCCTCTCCTTGGCGTGCAACTACCTCAAAGAAGAGGGCGTTCTGGAACGCAACCCAGTGATTGACCAGGCCGCGGCGATCTCGTGCGGGATCGTCGGCGGCACGTGCAGGCTTGATCTGGAGTACGAGGAGGATTCAGCGGCTGAAGCGGACGCCAACTTTGTCATGACGGCGTCAGGCGGGCTGATCGAAGTCCAGGCGACGGCGGAAGAGCGGGCGTTTACGGCCGACCAGTTCGCCGTCCTGTCAGCGCTGGCGCAAAAGGGTGTCGACGAGTTGTGCGCCTTGCAGCGCGCCGCGCTCGCCTAGGTCACGGCGAGCGAGGTGACGGGTGGGGGCGGGCGCCTATTCGGCGGCGTCGCGGGCCGAAGTTGTCAGCTCGTCTTCAGCGTCGTCGGCGATGTACTGCAACAGGTCGCCCGGCTGGCAGTCCAACTCACGGCACAGCGCCTCAAGGGTTGAGAAACGAATGGCCTTGGCCTTGCCGGTTTTCAGAATCGACAAGTTGGCCAGAGTGATTCCCACGCGATCGCACAGCTCAGTGAGCGACATGCGGCGTTCCAGGAGTACGCGGTCAAGGGTCACGCGAATCGACATCAACAGATCATATCGTGAGTTTCTGCTCAGACCGCAGCCGTGAGCCTTCATGGAACACTTCAGCCAGCACCACGATGGCGAGAATGCCAATCCAGGCGCCGGGATTGAGGTCAACGCCGCCGGAGATGCGCTCGCTTTCCTGGCTCGTGAACGAGCCGAGGACCGCAACCCCGGCGCCGACCGCATAGCGGACAACTTCAAACGAGGCGATCGCGACGGCGATGACGCGCAAGTGACGGGCGTTTTCCGGCACAAAGGGGTCGCCTGAGGCTAAGGTGCCGAAGATCAGCCGCAGCCGGTCAATGACCACAAAGGCCGCCAAAAGGCCCGCCGCCGTGACCGCAAAGCCAAGCACGGTGACGTACCATGGGTAGACCAGCTCAGCGCGCGGGAAGGGGCTGTTGGAGAGAAGGCCGGTGTATGACGCGGCCGCGATCAGCGCGAGCAGCACCACCAGGCCAGCAAGTCCGATCACAGCGATGCGCAGCACGCTGAGCGCCGTCCACAACAGCCAGGCCAAAGATCCGCGCCCGAGCGTCTTCAAGGTGTGCCTCTCCAACTTGCGCGATGCGCCGTGTAGACCCCGTCAGGGACCTGCGGGTACAAGATTCAGCGCCACTACCGGTCGCCAGGTGCGCCTTCTCGACGGCGTTTTACGTGCTGGCTTGCGCCTAAACTCTTGATCGCAAAACGATAAACGCATATCGAATTTCAATCAAGCCCGAAACTCGTCCTGATACACAGCAGAAACTCGGCCGCACCTCGCCTGGAGCCCCGCCATGACCGCGACGCCAGACCCAATCAGCAAGCTGGTGGTGGCCAGTCACAATGAAGGCAAGGTGCGCGAAATACGGGACCTGCTGGCGCCGTTTGGGGTCGAGACGGTCAGCTTGTCGGAGCTTGGATTGCCCGTGCCCGAAGAGACCGAAGACACGTTTGCCGGCAATGCCGCACTGAAGGCGCAAGCGGCATGCGACGCCACCGGCTTATCGGCGCTGGCCGACGATTCAGGTCTGGCTGTGGCGGCTTTGGATGGCGCGCCCGGTGTGGTCTCGGCCGACTGGGCGGGGGAGCCGCGCGACTTTGACCGGGCGATGGCGCGTGTGGAGGCGGAGTTGGCGGCGTCGGGCTCACCTGATCGTTCAGCGTCGTTCCACTGCGCGCTCGCCCTGGCCGAACCCGGTCGGCCGGTCCAGATTTTTGACGGCCGCGTCGACGGTGAGCTGGTCAGCCCGCCACGCGGGTCTCGCGGCTTTGGCTATGATCCGATGTTCGTTGCGCGCGGCCAAACCCTGACGTTTGGGGAAATGGAACCGGCCGCCAAGCACGCCATGAGCCACCGCGCGGATGCGTTTGCCAAGCTCTTGGCTGCACGGTTCGGCGTGTGAGCACGCACGCTCAGACTCCAAAGGTTCCAGGGGCCCCGGAAACGCAAGAAACGCCGGCGGGGCGCGGGTTTGGCGTCTATCTGCACTGGCCGTACTGCGCCGCCATCTGTCCGTATTGCGACTTCAACGTCTACCGAGACCGCGCCGCGGTTGGGGACGACGGCGCCCACCGCGACCTGATTGACGCCATGTGCGCCGACCTGCGCGCGCACGCCGACCACACCGAGAAACGCCCTGTGGGTTCGGTGTTCTTTGGCGGCGGCACTCCGTCCAGACTGCCTGCGTCCGCCGTGTCTGAGCTGTTGGCGCAGGTCGACGCCGTGTTCGGCCTGGCGGCCGGCGCTGAAATCTCCATGGAGTTCAACCCCGAGGACGTGACCGCGGCGCGCGCTGACGCTCTGGCGGGCGCCGGCGTTACCCGCGCCTCGCTCGGGGTGCAGTCACTTCACGACCAGGCCTTATCGGATCTCGGTCGCCACCATGACGCCGCCCAGGCCTTGGCGGCGATTGAGACGGCCCGGTCGGCCTTCGCCTCCGTAAGCATCGATGTCATCTACGCCCGCTCGCACCAGTCGCTGGACGACTGGCGCAACGAGCTGGCGCAAATTGTGACGCTCGGCGTTGACCACTTGTCGTTGTACCAGCTGACGATTGAGCCCGGGACGGCGTTTGAAAAGGCGGTGCGGCGCGGGGCGCGGCCGGCCCCTGACCCTGATGTGGGCGCAGCGTTCTATGAGGCGACTGAGGCGGCCGCGCGGGCGGCTGGTTTTGACGCCTATGAGGTGTCCAATCACGCGCGTTCACCGGCCGCGCGCAGCGGCCACAACCTGACGTACTGGCGTTCAGGGGAATGGATCGGGGTGGGGC
>CAYGQB010000157.1:0-6298 GCA_964351895.1 uncultured Caulobacterales bacterium | reverse complement strand
GGGTTGGAGTGGGGGTGAGCTGTGCGTCAGAGCGGCTTGGCGCTGGCGGCTCGGGCGATCTCTTCGTCCAGGTCGGCCGGGCGGCGACTGTGGAAGCGGCGCGCGGCCAGCGCCGACACGCCCGTCCACACCGCGATCAGCCCGAAGAACATGAAGAACATCCAGATCAGCGTGCCTTCGCCAAAGTCGCGCGCGCGGCCGCCGGCGATCCAGCCCACGCGCCACACCGCCGCCAAGAGCACCAGGGCCGGCGTCGCCACGATGGCGCAGGCTACGCCAACTCCCAGCGCATAGAGCTGGCCGCGCGGCCCATGGGCGCGAAAATAGGCGCGCCGAAACTGCGCCTGCGACAGTGACAGGGCGTGGGCGTCGCCCTGCTCGCGCCGCCAGGCCCATTCAGAATCGGCGTCGCGCAGCGCCTCCCACACCCGCCGACCCGCATTGGCTACAAAGACAAGCGCCAGGCCGGCCAGAATCCAGAGAAATATCTGCGTCGCACTCACGCGGCTGCTCCGTCGTCCCGGCGCGCCAGCTCAAACGCCAACATGGCCCGCTTGCGCGGCACGCCCCAGTGATACCCGGTCAGGCGCCCGTCGGACGCCAAGACACGGTGGCAGGGTATCAAATAAGACACCGGATTGGCGCCAACCGCGGCGCCCACGGCGCGCGCCGCCTTGGGCGCGTTCACCGCCGCGGCGATGTCCTTGTAAGTTCCTGTTTCGCCTGGAGAAAGCGTCAGCAAGGCCCGCCACACCTGGCGCTGCCAGGGCGTGCCGAACAGGGCCAGAGGCGTTGGCTCATCTGACAGAAACACCCGCTGAGCCCAGGCGGCGGCCTCCTCGTCGTCGCGCCGGTACTGGGCGGCCGGATAGCGCGCGCAAAGATCGGCCCAGGCGCGCCTGATCGCCTCTTTCTCACTCAGATCTAGTGCTTCGTCAGAGTCGGCGAACGCGAGCGCTGAAAGGCCGCGCGGGCTGATCAAGAACACGCCCAGGCCAAAGGGCGTTGCCGCCGCGCCCCAGACGAACGCCATCCCCTCCCCCTTGCGCCGGGCCTGGCCGGGGGTCGTCGCCTCATGGGCAATGAACAGATCATGCAGTCGCGACGGGCTCGACAGTTCGGCTTCAAACGTCGCCTCCAGTACGCTGGCGCCCGCGTCCAGCGCCCCGCGCGCCGCGTCGTGCGCCAGGCTGTCGACATAGCGCTTCGGGCTCAGACCCGCCCACCGCGAGAACACGCGATGGAAGTGATGCGGCGACAGCCCGGCCAGCTTGGCCGCATCGACATAGGACGGACGATCGCGCCAATTTTCGCCGAGATGATCCAGCACGCGCGCCATCAGATCAAAATCTGAGCGCGTCGCGTTGAGCATGGATCGGGCGCCGGGGGACGCGGGAGACAGGACGGGGAGCGGGTCAGAGATCTGGGTCATGACGCAGTTGTACACGCCCCGCTCACGCCGCGCCGCCCGATCCTTGCGCGCGTGCAGCCGCGATGGCGCCGCGCAGGGCGGCGGCGAAGTCTTGACGCTCAGGAGGCGACAAAAATGCGCCAAGTATCAGGGTCTTGCCTGCATGCCGGACGCAGACCTGACTGTCATGCCGCACCGGATCTTCGATCTCAACCTGGGTCCAGAGGGTGGCCATCCGCCAGCGCTGGACGTGACCGGTGGGGTGGCGGCGCTCCACGTCGATGCGGTCGCGCGTCACCCGCACCCGTTCGCGCAACCTGCCCTGGCGATAGGAGACGCGAAACGCCAGCCAAATCAGAAAGATGTCGAGCCCGAAGAAGCCCAGCACTGGCCAGGCCCCCATGCGGACGTAAAACAGGCCCGCCACAAACGCCAAGCCGATAACCGCCAGCATCAGCGCATAGTAGCCCACGTTGGGCAAAGACCGATTGGGCGCCAGTACGGCGTCAAGAAACGCCGCAGCATCTCCGGCATTATCGCCGTCTCCGGCGAACTGCCCGCGTGCGCCTGCGTCTGGCGGCATGGTTTCGATGCGCGTGCTCATGTGAAGGAGTGTAGCGCGCACCGGCGGCCCGCCAACTCAGAGCCCGCCAACTCAGTGTCTGAACCAAGACGCCGCAGGTTGACGCCTGGCGCAGCCGACTTTCACGCGCTAAGGACCTTGGCATGACCCAGCCCAATTCGCGCAAGGCCGCCGCAGCGCATGCGCGGCCCCCAGCAAAGCCCCAAGCAAAGCCCCAAGCAAAGCTAAAGCTAAAGACCAAGAAACAGCGCCGGTCGCCCGGCCTGAAACGGGACGTCGCCCTCGATCTGTACACCCGCCTCTCTGAAGCCCGCCCAGAGCCCAAAACCGAGCTGGACTATGTCAATCCGTACACCCTTCTGGTGGCGGTGGCCCTCTCGGCTCAGGCCACGGATGTCGGGGTCAATAAGGCGACCCGCCTCTTGTTCCAAGAAGCGTCCGACCCGGCGGCCATGGTTGCCCTGGGCGAAGACCACGTCCGTGAGCGGATCAAAACAATTGGGCTGTTTCGCAACAAGGCCAAGAACGTCATTGCCCTGTCGAAAATGCTGATCGAGCAACACGGCGGCGAGGTTCCCCGCGATCGCGCCGCGCTGGAGGCCCTGCCCGGCGTCGGACGCAAAACCGCCAATGTGGTCATGAACGAGGCGTTCGGTGAGGCCACGATTGCCGTCGACACGCACATTTTCCGGGTCTCAAACCGGACCCGCCTCGCCCCCGGCGCGACACCGGACGCGGTGGAGGCGCGGCTGGAGGAGATCACGCCGGACGCCTTCAAGCGCGGCGCCCATCACTGGCTGTTGCTGCACGGACGATATGTCTGCAAGGCCCGCACGCCCGAGTGTTGGCGCTGCATCATTTCTGATCTGTGCAAGTTCACGCCAAAGACGCCCGCTCCGTAAAACGAGCGCGCTAGAACCGGCGGATCAAACCAGCTCAGACCTCGGCCAAAGCGTCTAGGCGGGCGGCGAGCGCGTCAGCAAAGACCTGGCCGCAGCCGGGCCCCTGTTCTGGATAGTAGTAGGGCTCGATCAGCTCCGCCTCCATGAGCACCAGGCCGCCAGTGTTGCCGCGCGTCATGTCGATCCGGGCGTAGAGCAGCGGCGCGCCGGCGCGCGCCTCAATCGTGGCCAGAACGTCTGACGCGCAGGCCAATTCTTCTGGTGACGGATGATGGGGTTCTTCATGCGCGCCATAGAGAGACTGCACCCGATAGTCACCCGCCTTGGGCACCTTGCGCAATGCGTGGCTAAAAACGCCGCCGAAGAACAAGAAACTCACCTCACCCCAGGTCGGAATGTGGGTCAGAAACGGCTGGATGAGGCAGTCACCCGGGGGCAGGTCTTGCGCCCGCGCAATCGGCGCGCCCCGCGTCAACCGCGCCTGGCGCCACGCCCCGGCGCCAATGCGCGGCTTCACCACGATGGTGTCGGCCTCCAGCGTGTCGAACGCGGCGGTGAGGGTGTCGGCGTCGGCGCGCTTGGCGAACACCGTCGGCACGCTGGGCGCGCCGGCGGCCTCTAGATCGGCGAGGTAGCCCTTGTCGATGTTCCAGCGCACAATAGAGAGCGGATTGAGGAGCGCCGCGCCCGCCGTTTCAATCGCCTCCAACCGGCTGAGGAACTCAGCCTGGCGCTCCCAATAGTCCCAGGTCGTGCCGATCACCACCGCGTCATAGGCGCGAGGTTCAAGCGCCGGCGCATCCCAGGCGACCGCCTCCAGCGTGATGTCACGCGCCGCGCAGGGCGCGCCTAAAGCATCAAACTCAAGCTGAAACTCGTAGCTGTCGGCGCGCTGGGCGCTCTCGCCCGGCAGCACGTTTCGCGATGCTAAGAATGCCACCTTGCGCATGTGCGCCCTCCCCCTCGATCACGCGCGCCGCGCAGCCGCCCGCCTTGCGCCGCGCGGTCGGCCCCTGTAGGGCTTCGCGCGCACACCGCCAGACCGCCTGTTTACGGAGCCTCGCCTATGTCCGCCACCCGCTATGACGTCTTGGGCGTTGGGAATGCGATCGTCGACGTCATTGCGACCACTGACGATCAGTTCCTGACCGATCATGAAGTGGCCAAGGGCGGCATGACGCTGATCGATGAGCCGCGCGCGGCCAGTCTCTATGCGGCCATGCCGCCGGCGCAAGAAATCTCCGGCGGGTCGGCGGCCAACACGCTGGCGGGAGTGGCCAGCTTTGGCGGCCGAGCGGCCTATTTGGGTAAGGTCGCCGATGACCAGCTCGGCGACGTCTTCGCCCATGACTTGCGCGCCGCCGGCGTTGAGTATGACACGCCCCCCCTCACCGACGGGCCGTCCACGGCGCGGTGCCTGATCATGGTCACGCCCGACGCTCAGCGCTCGATGAACACGTTCTTGGGCGCCTCAACCATGTTCAGCGCCTCGGACATCGACGACGCTAAAATCGCTGACGCGGCCTACGTCTATCTTGAGGGCTACCTCTTTGACCGCGACGAGGCCAAGGCCGCGTTTGTGCGCGCCGCTGAAGTGGCGCGGGCGGCGGGTCGCCAGGTCGCCCTGACGCTGTCGGACGGGTTTTGCGTGGATCGCCATCGCGCCAGCTTCCGCCAGCTTGTGGCGCGCCATGTCGATGTGGTGTTCGCCAACGAAGACGAGATTCTATCGCTCTACCAGACCGAAGACTTCGATGACGCCGTAGCTCAAGTGCGCGGCGACAATGCGCTTGCCTTCCTGACGCGCTCTGAGAAGGGCTCGCTGGTGGTCAGCAAGGACGGCCTGCACCCCATCGCCATTGAGCCGGTCTCGCCTGGCGTCGTGGACACCACGGGCGCGGGCGATCTTTACGCTGCGGGCGCCTTGTTTGGCCTGTCGCAGGGCCGGCCGTTGGACGAGTGCGGACGTCTCGGCGCCATCGCCGCGGCTGAGGTGATCAGCCATGTCGGCGCGCGACCGATGGTGTCCCTGCGCGAGCGCGGCGCAGCGGTGATAGGCTCCTAGCACTGCCTTGTGCGCGGCGCTCTAGGCGGCGGCGGCTTTAAGGGCCGCGGCCGCGTCAATGCGCCCGTCATAGAGCGCCCGCCCGATCACAACCCCGGCGATAGCGCGCCCCTCGCGCGTCTTCAAGGCGTGGATGTCGTCCAGCCCGGCCAGGCCGCCGGAGGCGATGACCGGAATGCGCACCGCGTCGGCGATCTCTCCTGAGAGGGCCACATTGACCCCTTCATTGCGCCCGTCGCGGGCAATGTCGGTGACAATCACCGCCGCGACGCCGGCGTCTTCAAACTGACGGGCCAGATCCACCGCTGAACAGCTTGTCTGCTCCACCCAGCCTTCTACGGCCACGAGCCCCTCGCGCGCGTCGATTCCGACGGCGATCTGTTCAGGAAACTCACGCGCGGCTTCCTTGACGAGTTCGGGATGGCGCACGGCGGCCGTGCCCAGAATGATCCGACTGACGCCCGCATCGATCCAGTAGTCGATCCGGGCCATGGAGCGCACGCCGCCGCCCAGCTGCACGGGACAGCGCGTGGTTTGGAGGATTTTGGCCACCGCCCCGGCGTTACGGGGCTGGCCGACAAAGGCGCCGTCGAGATCGACCACGTGCAGCCAGGTGAAGCCGTCGGCCTCAAACGCCTGCGCCTGGGCCGCCGGGTCTTCGTTGAATACCGTGGCGTCTTCCATACGCCCTTCAACCAGGCGCACGGCTTGGCCGCCCTTAATGTCGATGGCGGGATAAAGGATCATCGGGCCGTCCTCACCTGGTCCATGGGGTGAGGACGGTTAGCACGTCCGCCAATGCGCTCGCACCTGTGCGTAAGAGCGGCCCATGCGCGCAGGCCCCGCCAACCTGAGCCTGAGAGGCGGCCGGGGCGAGAAACCGGGTCCCGCCTCTTCTGGCCGCCTTTGGCTCTGAGCTGCTTCTGGCCGCCGCTAGTCGTCTTCGTTGTCGGCCGGCGCGGCGATGAAACGGTCGGTGCGCGGCTGAACCACGCCCGGCTCAATGACCTCTCGATTGTGCAGCTCAAACACTGCTCCAGAACCGTCCTGAGACAGGTTCCCCGGCACTTCAATCAGGCCGCCTGGGATCGTCAGGCCCCCTGGACCAAGCCGGCCCGGCCCCGCCCCGGTGGTGCGGAACGGATCAAGCCGTGGATCGTTGGGCGTCAGCGTCTCGCATTCGGTGCGAAAGAGCGCCGCGTTGGCGGGCTTGGTCAGCGGCGGCGCGATCTCTTCTTCGGTGTCAGGGTCCAGGAACCGCCATTCAGTGTCGCGACCAAAGGCGCCGCCGCCGCCATAGCGCACGGCGGCGTGCATCACGGTGCGCTTAAGCGGAT
>CAYGQB010000156.1:0-6408 GCA_964351895.1 uncultured Caulobacterales bacterium | reverse complement strand
GCCTTCTCGGCCTGGTTAGCCACCGCGTGAAGCGCCTCTTCAACCGGCGCCCCGGTGCTCGACAGCCTAGAGGCGGCCCGCGCCACCTTGTCCAACCGGGTGCTGGCAAACGGCGTGGACGCCATCATTGCCGCCGTGCGCGAGGGCGGGGGGCTTTCGGCCGCCATGAGCAAGACGGGGGTGTTCCCGCCGCTTCTGACGTACCTGGCCGCCAGCGGAGAGCGCAGCGGCGAGCTGGGCGCCATGTTCAACAAGGGCGCTGACTATCTCGATGACGAGTTTGAAACCACCACGACGATTGCGCTCAACCTGCTAGAGCCGATGATCATCGTCATCATGGGCGGTCTGGTGGCCACCATTGTCTTGGCAATCATGCTGCCGATCCTGCAACTCAACACCATCGCGCTGAATTAAAACGTCTTCACGACAGGGACACGAGAAGAGACCATGCCCCAACTCGCCAATCACGCCGAGCACGCCGGACGCCCGACGCCGACACAGGCGCCGCCACACACGCCGCCAACCGGGCCGGCCGCGCGCGCGCGCCGCGACGCCGGCTTCACCCTGACCGAGCTTCTGGTCTCGATCTTCATCATCGGACTGTTGGCGACCGTGGTGCTGGTCAATGTCTTGCCGGCAATGGACAGCTCACGCGTTGAAAAGGCGCGCGCCGACGTGGCCGCGCTTGAAACGGCGCTGGAGCAGTATCGGTTTGACATGGCGGTGTATCCGACCACGGAGCAGGGCTTGGCGGCTCTGGTTCAGGCGCCAGCCGGCGCCGCCCGCGCTGAGCGCTATCGGTCCGGCGGCTATGTGCGGCGTCTGCCCGATGATCCGTGGGGCAATCCTTACCAGTATCGCGCCCCAGGCGACGAGGGCCGGGCGTTCGACCTGTTCTCGGCGGGCGCAGACGGAGAGCCGGGCGGTGAAGACCTCAACGCTGACATTGGCAACTGGCGCTAAGAGCGCTCCTGACGCCGGCTTCACGCTGACCGAGACGCTGATGGTGATCTTCATCATCGGTCTGGTCTCCGGGCTGGTGGTGATGAACCTGCCGGATGCGCGCGGCGGAGCCCAGGACGATGCGCGCGCGCTGGCTGCGCGCCTGACCCTGGCCGCCCAGGAGAGCGTCACCAGCGGCGAGGCGCTGGGGCTCTCGGTGTCGCCGGACGGCTATCGGTTTGTCCGCTACAGAGCCGGAGCCTGGCGCGAGATCGGCGCCGACGGCGGCGCCTTTGCGCCGCGCCGATGGGACGCGGCGGTGGTTGCGCGCGCCGTGCGCGACGACGACGGCGCCATCCTGACCGCCAGCGATGAACGGACGACCCGGCGCGTGCGCCAGCGCCGCCTGGACACGCCGCCGGTGTCCGCCCTGCCGCCGATCCTGGGCGACGACGTGCGCGCGCGCCCGCCTGTGATCTATGATCCGTCGGGCGTGGCCACGCCGTGGCGCGTGCGGCTGGAAGATGGGCGCGGCGCCTTTACTGTCACCATCGACCCACGCGGTAAGACGTCGGTGACGCGCGAGGACGAGGCGTGAGACAGCCCGATACCACTTGCTGGCGCACCTCCTGGCGCACCCGCTGGCGCACCGGCCGCCAAAGTCCGCGCTCGGCGGGACGGCCGGGCGGCGACGCGGGGTTTACGCTGATCGAAATGGTCACCGCCATCGGTGTGTTCTCCATCGCCGCCGTGGGCCTTTTGCACGTCATCGGCGAAAACGCCCGCGCCGGCGCCCATCTGCGCCACGCCACCTTTGCCGCCGTGGTCGCCGACAATCAGCTTGCCGCCGCGTTTGATCCCGCTCAGCCGGTGAGCGTGGGCGTGACCAGCGGGCGCGCGCGCCTGGCGGGCTTGGAGTGGGACTGGGCGCAGACCGTCATTCCCACGAGCGATCCGGCGCTCGTGCGCATTTCTGTGCAGGTGCGCGGCGCTGGAGAGGACCGCGTCGCCGCTGAAGTCGCCAGCCTGCGCGCCGTGACGCCATGAGTGGGTCCGATCACGCCCCACGCACGCGCGCCATCTTGCGCGCCATCTTGCGGCCGGGCACGCGGCCGCGCTCCGACGCCGGCTTCTCGCTGATTGAAGTGATGATCTCGCTCTTCATCTTGTCGCTGATTTCATCGGCCGGCGTGGCGATGCTGATCGTCGCCGTCAACGGCTCTGACCAGGTTGAACGCGAAACCACGTTCTTGCGCGCCTTTGACACGGCCCGCGCGACGCTGAAGGCCGACCTTGGCCAGGTGGTGGCGCGCCCGGTGCGCGATCCGTTTGGAGGCCAAGACCCGTCGGTGTTTCGCGGCGGTTTTGAAGGCGCCGGCGGACCGCTCCTGGCGTTTGCCCGCAGCGGCTGGACCAATCCGGACGCGGGCGAGGCGCGCGGCGGGCTGATGCAGGTGGAGTATGCGGTGCGCGACGGGGTGCTGATCCGGCGCACCTGGGCGCGCATCGATCCAACCTTTGACACGCCGCAGATTGAAACACCGCTGCTGGACGGGGTGCGCGGCGTCCAGATTGCCTTTGGGCGCGACCAGGCCTGGACTTCGGGCTGGGATGCGGCGCGTCGCAGCGGCGAAGAGGGCGCCCTGCCAACCTACGTTGAGCTGACGCTCGATCTGGCGGACGCCGGCCAGGTGCGCCAGCTCTTTCTGGTCGCCCCGGGATACACCCCGCCATGAGACGCGCACGCAAACTTTTCACCGCGCCGGACGAGCGTGGCGCGGCCTTGTTGAGCGTCCTGTTGCTGGTGGCGATCATGTCGACATTGGCCGTGGCGATCTTGGAGGAGGTGCGCTTTGCCGCCCAGCGCACCGCCAACAGCGCCCTGCGCGATCAGGCCCGCTGGTATGCGCTGGGGGCTGAGGAATTGGCCAAGACCGTGGTCCTGCGCAGCTTCCTTGAAAGCCGGGGCGTGACCACGGACACAGAGCCATGGGCGCGCGGCGTGACCCGGTTCCCGCTGGACGTGGGCTATATCGACGGCGTCGTCAGCGATGCGTCCAACTGCTTCAATCTGAATGCAGTTGTGGTCGATGACGGCGTGGGGCGCTACACCCTGCGTGAGAAGGGCGCAGACCAGCTGGCGCGCCTCTTGGACGGGGCTCGGGTGGACGCAGTGGACCCTCAGGTGGTGGTCAGTGCATTGGTCGACTGGATCGACGCGGACGCCCAGCCCAGCGGGGCGGGCGGCGCGGAAGACTTCACCTATGCCGGCGCCGACGTGCCGCGTCACACCCCCAACACGCTGGTGCGCGACGAAACAGAGCTGCGCGGCTTGAGCGGGGTGTCAGCGGACGCCTATGCTCAGATTCGCCCCTACGTGTGCGCGCGCCCGACCACGGCCCCGTCGCGCCTGAACGTGAACACGCTGACCCCGGCGCACGCCCCGCTTTTGGCCGCCGTCTATGGCGAGCTTTTGAGCGTTGAGGCGGCCCGCGCCGTGATCGAGGCGCGCCCGCGCGGCGGCTATGACACGATCGAGGAGTTCCTGACCCAGGACGGGCTTGAGGCGTTTGAAGCCACTGACGACATGCTGGCCCAACTCGACGTCAAGGCGGCTTACTTTTCCTACGAGGCGCAGGTGGTGATCGACGACGCCTATGTCGCTCAGAGCGGTCTGTTGCACCAGGACCCTGACGGGCTGGTGCGCGTGGTCCGCCGCCAGTACGGACCGGCGTCATGACAGAGACGAGCGTCATCTTGCTGGACGCCGGCGCGCCGGGGCGTCTGATCTGGGCGCGCAACGCCGGGCGGCGCGTCGTGTGGGGCGCGGTGGAGCCAGGCGACAAGGCCCCTGCGGCGGTGCGCCAAGGCGTCGCGGTTGCGCCGGGCGAGGACGTGACCGCGCATCGGCTTGTCTTGCCCAAGGGATCAGAACGCCAGGCCCGCGCCGCCGCCCCGTTCGCCATCGAAGACGAAGTTGGCGTTGATCTGGACGATGTTCTGGTGGCGCTTGCCCCGCGCCGCGCCGGTGAGACCGAGCGCTGCGCCTATGTGGTCAGCCACCAGCGCATGGAGGCGTGGCGACAAATGCTGGATGCAGCCGGCGTCACGCCGTCAGCCATCGCGCCGGACTATGCCCTGATCGGCGCAGAGGCCCCAACCCAAGGCTCAACCCGGGCCCAATCCCAAGACGCGGGCGCGGTGCTTCTCGACCTGGGCGAGCGCTTGATCTTTGCTGACGGTGACGCCGGCGCGGCGCTTGAGCGAGACTTGGCGCTGCGCGTTTTGCCCGCGCTTTTGGCGGGCGTGGAGAGGTTGCGCGTCTGCGCCAACGACGCCGCCGCCCTGGCGCCGGCGACGGGTTGGCCCGAGCCGACCACGCTGCAACCCGGTCTCGACGAAAGCGGCTATCTGCGGCTGTTGCTGACGGGAGCGAGTGCGCAAACGGGCGTCGATCTGCGCCAAGGCGCCTACGCCGACCATCAAATCGACCTCACAGCCTTGGCTCCATGGCGCGGCGCCGCGCTGGCGGCTGGCCTGGCGCTCACCGCCTGGATCGGTGCGGGCCTGGCGGAAACCCGCGCCCTGCGGCTGGAAAGCGCCAAGGCGCGCGAGGCCACGGCGGCCGTCTATGCGCGCGCCTTTCCCGGCGAGGCGGTTCCGCGTGACCCGGCCGCGCGCCTGGCCGAGCGCACCCGATCCCTCAACACAGGCGGCCTGTTGGACGCCGCCGCGCGCGTGTTCGACGCGGTGGGTGCAGTGGACGGCGTGCGCCTTGAGAGCTTGACCTATGACGCCGCCCGCGACGGCATGGCCGTGACCGTCACCTACGCAGCCTATGAAGAGCTTGAAGCGCTGCGCCTGGCGGTTGAGGCGCGCGGCGGGCGGTTGGAGGAAGGCGGCTCGCGGCGGCGCGGGGACCAGGTCATCGGCGATCTGGTGGTGAGGGCGCAATGATCGCGGCCTGGTGGAGCGACTTGAGCTCGCGCGAGCGCGTGCTGATGGCGGCGGCGGGCGCGCTGGCTGTGGTGCTGGTGGTGTCGCAACTTGTGGTGGCGCCGGCGTCGCGCGCGCGTGCGGATGCGGCCAACAGCTATGCGCGCGCCGTGACCGATCTGGATGCGGTGCGCGCGGGGGCGGCGGCGCTGGCCGCCCAGCGCATCGCCGGACCGGACGCGGCCGCGGGAACGCCCGGCCCGGCCGGTGACGTGCGCGCCATTGTGGCGCAGACGGCCGTGCGCGCCGGCATTGGCCTGTCGCGCACCACCCCAATGGAGGATGGCGTCAGCGTGGTGATTGATGCGGTCAGCTCACAAGATCTCTTCGCCTGGCTGATCGTGTTGCGCAACGAGTATGGGGTGACGGCTGAGACCGCCTCTATCGCACGGGTTGAGCGCACGGGCCTGTTGCGCGCCAATCTCACGCTGGTGGGCGAGGACGCGTCATGAAGGCGATCTGGCTGGCGCTGGTTTTCGTGGTCGCCTTTGGCGTTGCGCTTGCGGCGCGCGCGCCAGCAGGATTGGCGGCGCGGGCGCTGGAGACGTCAGCGCCTGGACTGACGATCGCAGAGGCCCGCGGCACCGTTTGGGCGGGTGAGGCGGCGGGCCTGTCGTGGAATGGGCGCGATCTGGGGGAGATCACGTTCCGCACCCGCGCTGGCGGCCTGATCAGCGGTCGTCTGGTGGTTGACGCACGCCTCTCGGGGGCGATCGCAAACGGGTCCGGACGCTTGGAGCGGGGCCTCATCGGGGCTGGACGCGACTTGGTGGCGCGCGACATCGGCGTGACGCTGGACGCGGGCGCCATTGACGGGCTGCATCCACGGGTGCGCGCCCGCGGTGGGCAGGCGCGACTGCAAGCCCAGCTCATCGAGGTGCGGTCTGGCGCCTGCGCGCAGGCGCAAGGCGCCGTCAGCACCGACGTTCTCACCCGCGCCGGCGACCCGCGCGACTGGATTGGCCCGGTGCTGGAAGGGCCGGTGTCTTGTGTGGACGGGGCGTTCTCGGTGGCCATGGCCGGCGTCAATCCGGCCGCTGACATCACCGTCACCGGTCTCGTCTCGCCGAGCGGCGAGGCGGACGTGACCGCGCGGGTCGCAGGCGGTGAGGCGACGCTGAACGCGGCGCTGACCCTTCTGGGATTTGAGCGCGAGGGCGACGAACTGGTGTATGCGCGATCAGCACGCATCGGCGCGTCTGGCGCCGTGCAGGGGCCGTAGCCGACGACCTGGAACACCGGCGCCCAACCCAGGGCGGCGCGCCAAGCAAGGGAAGCAGGCCATGACGACAGTCAAGCACGGCGCGCCAAGGCGCGTCCGCCCGATCTCAAGACGCTTGGGCGAGGTGAACGGCGCAGCCCTAAGAGCGATGGCGCTTGGCGCGGTTCTGGGCGGCCTTGCGTGCGCCGGGTGCGCGGCAAGCGCCATCGCTCTTAGGGCTGCGCCGTTCACCTCGCCCAAGCGTCTTG
>CAYGQB010000155.1:0-6495 GCA_964351895.1 uncultured Caulobacterales bacterium | reverse complement strand
CGGCGTGTGGGTGTGGCCGGTCAAGATCAGCGGCTGGGCTTGCTCGCGATCCAAGCCCTGCTTGTAGGAGACGCGCACGCGCACCCGCGCGCCGTCGCTCGCCGCCACATCCACATCTTCCACGACGTAGCGCGTCGGATCGACGGCGGCGGCCGCCCCACCGGTCGTTGCGCTCTCGTGCGGTCCGACAAATGGCGTCACCACGCCCGCCTGCACGTCCAGCCGATAGGCGCCTGGCGCACGTCCGGTTTCTGCGTAGCTAAAGTAGGCGTAGCGATCGCGCAGACCGCCGTCGAACCCGGTCGCCACGCCGGGGCCCGGCAAGGGTGCGGCGCCGATCAGCTCCCCATCGCGATTGAAACGACGCACCTGGCTGCGCCCGTCTTGGCGATACTGGGCAATATAGACGCCGCTGACATAGTCCACGTCCACCAGAGTGGCCTGGGGGTCTTCTTGGATGACGTCGCGCCACACTAGGGAGGCGGGATCGTCCAGATTGATCGCCACCAAACGACCGCGCGGCGCGTCGCGGTCGGTGCGCACAATGAGTTCGCGCCCGGCCATGCGCACCGGCGCGTGGGTGTTGGCAAGACCCTCAACCAGTCGCACAGGCGCGGCGTCCAGATCAGTCAAGTCGATCAGCGTAATGTCGTTGACGGGGTCAAAGTCGCGCCACACCGAGATCACCAGCCAGCGTCCGTT
Source organism: uncultured Caulobacterales bacterium (assembly GCA_964351895.1). Taxonomy (GTDB): domain Bacteria; phylum Pseudomonadota; class Alphaproteobacteria; order Caulobacterales; family Maricaulaceae; genus CAYGQB01. Next base: position 5,793 of record CAYGQB010000155.1, on the reverse strand, counting down.
GGCGGTCACCCAGGGGTGGTAGCCGGCGTCTGGATCATCCGGGCGCGCATAGACCTGCACATCAGCAGTTTGGGGTGCGTCCAGGGCGTGGAAATAGAGCGCCTGATCACGCGGCGGCGCGACGTGCTCCAGCCCTGACGCAGGTTCAGGATAGCGGGCGTAGTAGAAGCCTGAGCCATCCGGGGCCCAGACCACAGGGGCGTGCTTGGTCCACTCAACGGCATACGGGATCAGGGCGCCGGTCGACGCGTCGATGACGCGAATGGTGCGCCAATCCGACCCGACCTCTTGGATCGCATAGGCGACCAGGGCGCCGCTCGGACTGGGCCAAAAGTCGGTGAGGGCGGTGCTGGCGTCGCTTGACCACAGGCTGGGATCGGCGATGACGCGCGCGCCCGCATCCGGCGAGTCTTGCACATAGAGGCGCGGTTGCAGATCGTCGGGAGCGCGCGCGACGAAGAACAGGGCCTGTCCGCGCGCCACCGGCGCAGACGTCTCTGCGTTGCTCCACGCCGCCGTCACTGCGCGCGCCACCGCCTCGCGTCCGGGGAGCGTGTCCAGATAGGCGCGTGACAAGCTCGATTGCGCCGTCACCCAGTCTGCAACGTCGGTCGCCAGGCGCGCGTCAGCTTCAAGCCAGCGATAGGGGTCTTCGATGGAAACGCCATGCAAGATATCGGTGACGGCGACGGAGCGCGTGCGCGGATAGCTGAGAGCGGCGTTCAAATCGACGTCTGGTCGCAAGGCGGCAGGCGGCGGGCTTGGTTCAGGTGCGCTGGCCGAAGTTTCGCCTGAACCGGCCGGGGAATCGGCGGGCGCATCGACTGGCGTGTCGGCTGGCGCGCCTGCGGGACCACAGGCGGCCACCGCCAAGAGCACTGCGGCAAAGAGGGCGGCGCGCCCGATTTCGGCAATCATGTCCCGTTCCTCACCCCGATGGGTCAAAAGCGCGTGCTGGCGTGCGTGCGGCGCGACCCTTGCGTCACGCTAGGGCCACCGCGATGGGTGGGTAAAGCGCGCACGCAGGTTTTCATGTCGCAACGCGGGTCCATTCAACACCCCTCTAAGGGGGCTGATGCAAGTCCTGGCCCTGTTCGGTTTTGGGACCGGTTCCGCACACGCGCACGCTTTTCCGCCGCCCTACGCGCCCTCGACGCAAGCCTGCCTCGCGGGTCCGCGGCCCTGACGCAGCGCGCTGACGGCGCCGTGTTCATCACGCTGGAGCTGTCGGGCCTGATGGCCAACGACGGGACGCCGGTTCGGATCACCGTCGACGGTCGACCCGCCGCAAGCGCGGTTGTCTCACGCGGGGACGTGCATTGCGTGACGCGCCTGGACGGCGCGGTAGAAGACAGCTTCGGCGAGGGCGTGGTGATCGCGCTGATCGTCGCCGGGCGCACGCGCGCAGCAGGCATCGTGCGCCCGCGCAGCTGACGTTCTCAAGTCGCCGTTTCAACGCATTGGCAAGGCCTTTCACCTACTGTGAGGGTCTAAGGCCCGCCTGTCCGGGCGCGCCAGATCACGCCTTGAGGAATGATCCATGATCTTTCGCCGCCGCGCGCGTGTCATCTCTCAGATCAAGGCCACGTTTCGACCCGAAGACGGTCTGGGCGTGCGCGGCGAGATTGAAATTGAAGCCTACTCAGACGGCTCGTTCGAGGCCGAACTGGAGCTGTCGGGTCTGAGGTCCGCCGCCCCGGTGCAAGTCCGCGTCGGCGATCAGATCTTGATGGAAGAAGCGCCCCGCCTTGGCCGGATTGACATTGAACGCCGCCTTTCGACGCAGGGCGCGCCGGCTGGCGTGGGCCCGGACACGCCAGTGTCTGTGATGCAGGCCGGCCACGAAGTGGCGCGCGCCACCTTTCGCCTCGATGACTAGCCTGGCCCGACTGTGGTCACGCTAAAAGCTAGTTTGCGGACCGTTCGGGCGGAAAGAAGTACCGCAGCGCATCTGGCAGGCGGCGCGCCCACGCCGTCTCAGAATGGATCGCGCACGCCTCGATGGTCACCCGCAGTCGATCAGGGCCCAGCCCCGCCGCCTGGAGATGCCCCTCCAGCGTTTCAGCGAAGGTGATGTATTCTTCGCGCGCTGGCTCGTCGCAAGACATGGCGCCTTCGTGGGTGCCCATATTGGCCATGATCTTGTCAGGCCAGACAAAGGACGGCGCTTCGGCGACATCTTGCAGATAGCGCCCGTCATCGACGTGCAGGGACGGGCTTTCGGCGAGTACGCCTGCAAACAGACCCGGCGCCAGGCGCGCCACGTGGAGCGCTGCAATCGCGCCATAGGAGGCCCCGCCGAGCACGCGGGCGTCAGGATCGATCCTGTAACGTCCCTCAACAGCGGGGAAGACGTCGTCTCGGAAGAAGGCGGGCAGGTCGTTCGCGCGCAGATGAGTGGGCAGATTGGGGAAGTAGATATCCGGGTGAGCCAGATACTCTTCGGCGCGCGCCACACCCGGCGCATTGTCCACGCCGACGATGATCAATGGCGCAATCTCCCCGGCCTCAATGAGACGTGTGGCCGTCTCGTCGGCCGACCATTCAACCTGACTGTATGTCGACAGGGCCGCGTCGAAGACGTTCTGGCCATCAAAGAGGTAGAGAACGGGATAGGCCGCGTCGACCGCCTCATAGCCTGGGGGCAACCACACCCTCAGCGTGCGCGTGCGCCCGAAGGTGGTGTCATCCAGCGTCAGAAGATCGAGCCGGCCGACAATTGAGCTGGCCGCCACCGGCCGCAGCACTTCGCCGTCCGCGGGGTCGGCTGGCGCGGTTTCATTTGCAGGTGTCTCACTGAACACCTCAGCCGTGTCGGGCGTGAGCTGCGGCAGGGCAGCAACGACGTCTGGTCCGGCGTCTGGTCCGGCGTCTGTCCCAGAAGCTGTCCCAGAGGCTGTCGCGCTCTCGGGCGCATCGCATGCGCTTAGCGCGACGGCGGCAAACGCAAGGCCGGCGAGCACCCGCCCGCCAGCGCGCAGCTGCGGCCCGCGTTTACAAATAGGTGTCACCGGGCGTCCCCTGTCTTTCGCGGCCGCGCCGTGCCCGCCGCGTCGGCCTAGCGCCCTCTCGCGGTGCGGCCAAGTGAATTTGCCGACAGGCGCAGGGCGGCGCGCTATCTAGACGCCATGAGCGACGTCGATCCGCATCTCAGCTTGCCGCCCGCGTTCACGCACTGGTTTGGCCAGCGCGGCTGGACCCCGCGGCCGCATCAGCTTGCCCTCGCGGCGCATGTGGCGGCAGGGCGGCACGCAGTTCTGATTGCGCCGACGGGTGGGGGCAAAACGCTGGCCGGGTTTCTCGCCAGCCTGATTGATCTGAGCACCGCGCGCACGTCACCCAAGGCAGGGCGCGCGCATGCCCTGCACACGCTTTACGTGTCGCCGCTCAAGGCGCTGACGACGGATATTGCGCGCAATCTGCAACAGCCGGTCGCAGAGATGGGCCTGGACGTGAGCATTGAAACCCGAACGGGCGACACGCCGCCCGCGCGCCGACAGCGCCAGAGGGCGCGCCCGCCCGACATCCTGCTGACAACGCCTGAGCAGCTCTCCTTGTTCATCGCGCAGGAAAACGGCGCCGGCTTCTTTGGCGACTTGCGCGCCATCATCGTTGATGAAGCCCACGCCATTGCCCCGTCCAAGCGCGGGGATCTTTTGGCGCTTGCCTTGTCAGCCGTGCAGCGTTGGGCCCCGACGGCGGCGCGCGTCGCCCTGTCGGCCACCATTGACGACCCGGGCCGACTTGCCCGGTGGATCGCGCCCGCCTCGGGGCCCCCGGCGCGTCTCGTGCACGCCGCGCCCGGGGCGCCTGCGCAAGTGGAGGTGCTCGACACCGACGCGCGCATTCCCTGGTCGGGCCACACGGGTCGCCACGCCCTTGACGACGTCTACGGCCGCATTCTTGCCGCCCGCATGGCGCTGGTGTTCGTGAACACGCGCTCGCAAGCTGAACTCACCTTCCAAGAGCTGTGGCGGATCAATGAGGCCGGCTTGCCGATCGCGCTTCACCACGGCTCCCTCGCCGTCGAGCAGCGCCGCAAGGTGGAGGCGGCCATGGCGCGCGGCGATTTGCGGGCGGTGGTGTGCACCTCAACGCTCGATCTTGGCATTGACTGGGGCGATGTGGACCTGGTGATCCAGATGGGCGCGCCGAAAGGGGCGGCGCGCCTGATCCAGCGCATCGGGCGCGCCAATCATCGCATGGACGAGCCAAGCCGCGCGCTTCTGGTGCCGTCCAATCGGTTCGAAGTTTTAGAGTGTCGCGCGGCGCAAGCCGCCGTGGCCGCTCATGATCTTGACGCTGAAGAAGACCGGGAGGGGGCGCTGGATGTCCTGGCGCAGCACGTCATGGCGCGCGCCTGCGGCGAGCCGTTTGAGGCTGAGGCCCTGTATGGCGAGTTGTGCGACGCGCCGCCCTATGCCGGGCTCTCGTGGGAGACGTTCGAACAGATCATCGATTTGGTCGCCACTGGCGGCTATGCGCTGCGCAGCTACGACCGGTTCCGACGCATCGTGAAGGGGCCCGACGGGCGCTGGCGCGCGCGCGACGCGGGCGTCATCCAGCGCCACCGCATGAACGCTGGAGCGATTGTCGAAAGCCCGATGCTGGACGTGCGCCTCCAGAGCGGGCGCGCGCGGCCGCAAGGCGCGGGCGGCGGGCGCCTGATCGGCCGCATCGAGGAATGGTACGTCGACCAGCTGGCGCCGGGAGACACCTTCATCTTTGCTGGCGAAGTATTGCGGCTGGAGGCCGTCGTGGGGGTGGAGGCTCTCGTGTCGCGCGCCTCGGCCAGCGAGCCCAAGGTGCCCAGCTGGCAGGGCGGTAAGTTTCCCCTGTCGACATTCCTGGCCGGTCGGGTGCGCGCCATGATCGCCGAACCAGACTGCTGGCCGGGGCTGCCGCAGCAAGTCGCAGACTGGTTGGCGCTGCAAGCCGCGCACTCGCTCATTCCCGGGCCGGACGAGCTTTTGGTGGAAACGTTTGCCCGTGGCGGGCGCCACTATCTGGTCGCCTATCCATTCGAGGGGCGACCGGCGCACAACACGCTGGGCATGTTGTTGACACGCCGGCTGGAGCGGCTGGGCGCAAACCCGGTAGGATTTGTGGCCAGCGACTACGCCTTGTCGATCTGGGGGATGCGCGCCTTGGGCGACGTCGACATGGACGCCCTCTTCGACGAAGACATGCTGGGCGACGATCTGGACGCCTGGCTGGGCGAGAGCGTTCTGATGAAGCGCACCTTTCGCCACTGCGCCGTGATTGCAGGGCTGATCGACCGCCGTCGCCCTGGGGCGGAAAAGTCGGGCCGTCAGGTGACCTTCTCAACCGACCTGATCTACGACGTTCTGGCCCGTCACGAGCCCGATCACATCCTGCTCAAGGCGGCCTGGGCGGACGCCGGGTCTGGCCTGTTGGACGTGCGTCGATTGGGCGAGGGGTTGGCGCGCATCAAGGGGCGCATCCGACACGCCGCCCTGACGCGCGTCAGCCCGCTGGCCGTGCCGGTGATGTTGGAAATCGGCCGCGAGTCGGTTGCCGGACAAGCCAACGAGGCGGTGTTGGAGGAAGCGGCCCAAGATCTCATCAATGACGCGCTCCGGCGCAATGGGAGCAACTAAGTCACGGGACGCAGACGCGCGATTCATCATAGTTTTGCGACGGACTTGATTAGCTGGCCCGTTCAACCGTACGACTCCGGCGTCATATGCCGGGGGGCAGGGAGCACGTCTCATGGTCCTCGATCGTTTTCGCGTTCGTGTTGGCGTCGCCGCAGCGTGCGGCGTCCTGGCT
>CAYGQB010000154.1:4221-6582 GCA_964351895.1 uncultured Caulobacterales bacterium | reverse complement strand
GGCGCGGTGGCGGGTCATGAGGTGGGGCGCGTTGGTCATGGACTCCATGCCGCCGGCCACCACGATCTGCGCCTCGCCCGAGGCGATCGCGGCCCGGCCCATGATCGCCGCCTGCATGCCAGACCCGCACATCTTATTGAGGGTGGTCGCCTGCACTGAAATCGGCAAGCCGGCCTTCAGCGCCGCCTGGCGCGCCGGGGCCTGGCCTTGGCCGGCCGGCAAGACGTTGCCCATCAGGATCTGGTCAATGTCGTCGCCCGCAAGCCCTGCGCGCGACACGGCCGCCTTGACCGCCGCGGCCCCCAGATCACTGGCGCTCAGGCCGGCAAAATCGCCCAAAAGGCCGCCCATTGGGGTACGGGCCATGCCGGTCACAACAATCGGATCATCCAGATCAGGCATCGCGTTCTCCGTTCTCTTGCGCTAGCCGAAAGAGAACGGACTGAGCCTGGTTTGAGCCGCCAACGTCAAGTCGGCGCCTGCCGGCTCAGCCGCCCCGCCCAAAAGGACGTTTGGGCGATCTGGCGGGCGAGCCGGCGGGCGGACGGCCTCAGCGCAGGGGCGCTCTATTCGACTTCGAAGCTGATCTGCAGATTGACGCGCCAGCGCTTGATCTCGCCTTCTTCAACCACGCACGAGAAGTTGTTGACGTTGGCTGAGCGCACGTTGCGCACGGTCTTGGAGAAGCGCGTCACGGCTTTCTCGACAGCGTCGTCCCAAGACTTCTTGCTGTCGGACATGATCTGTTCGGACTTTAGGATGGCCATGGGCGTTCGTCTCCTTAGGTGGTTTGGAGAGGCACCTTAGGCAATCAGGCGCGCTGACAGAACCGGGCGCCCCTGTCAGGCGAGTGCGCCTTCGCGCTCATGACCGATCTAAGGCGATCCGTTGGCGACGGCGGCGCGGGCCTCGCGTGCGGCGACCAGCCGGTTCACCTTCAGCCAGTCCTGATCATCAAGCCCGAGATAAAGATCCATCAGCGTCGGCATGATCCGCCAGCCGCGCCCGGACGACGAGTTCCACAGTATCGCAATGCCGAGGTCATGCTCGGGCAGCATGGCCACCATCGAGCGATAGCCCGAAACGCCGCCCGCATGCACCACCATGCGCTCGCCAGCATAGTCATAGACGCGCCACCCCAAGGCATAGTCGGCGTCGTTGAGGCGCTCAGACAGCCAGCGCAGCTTTTTCACCTCGGTCGGGGTTTCAACAACGGGGGCGTGCAGCTGGGTGAGCACCTGGGTGTTGAGCACCTCAGGCTCATGGCCAAGCTGGGCGCGCACCCACTGGATCAGATCATAGACCGAGGCGTTTAAGCCGCCGGCTGCGGCGACGCGATAATAGTGTTCGTTGGGCGTGTAGGCGCGCCACCGCGCCTTGCGGCCGCCGCGCGCGTGCGGACGCGCCCAGCTTTGCGCCTCCATCAGCGGCTCTAGGCCAACCGATGCGTGATACATGCCCAACGGCTCAAACACCTTGCGTTCGAGCTGCTCGGCAAACGTGCCCCGCCCCGCATCTTCGGCGACGTCCGCCAAGAGGCTATAGGTGATGTTCTGATAGGCGTAGCAAGTGGCCGGCCGGCACACGAGGCCCGTGCGCCGGTTCTTGTCGAGGAGATCGTCAACCGAGACGCCCTTTTCCAGGTAATTGTCCCAGGCATAGGCCGGCAGGCCGGTGCGGTGGCTCGCCAAATCGGCCACGCTCACCGACCCGGTTTCGCGCGTTGAACGCAAGGCAAAGCGCGGCGCGTGATCGACCGCCTTGTCTTCCCACTCCAGCCGCCCCTCGTCGACCAGCATGCCAACGAGGGTCGAGGCAAAGCCCTTGGACACCGAGGCCAGACGAAACACCGTATCAGGCGTCACGCGCTCGCCAGATCCGTACACGGTTTCTCCGTACACCTTCAAAACCGTCAGATCCCCGCCTTCAACCACGGCGACGGCAAGGCCGGCGAACTCTCCGGTCGCGAACGCCGCGTCCAGCTGGGCGTTGAACGCGTCGACATAATCGCCCGGCTCACGGTCTGGATCGCGTGCGCCGCCAGCCGATTGGGCGTGGGCGGCGGCGTGGGCGGCCAAGGCGGCGGCAAGCGCCAGAGACAGCCACATCAGGCCATGACTGACACGGCGCTTCAACCGGCGAATGTTCACTCTGCGCGCGCGCATGATGCGGGACTCCGATGGCGTTCTCGCCATTGGTTAATGATCGCTAACGAGTGTTACCGACCGGTTAACGCTAAGCGCGAGCCATGCGCAGATTCGGCCTCCGCACCAAGGGGTGTTGGGAGGGATTCTTCTCTGGCGCTATCGCGCGCCTGGCGGCGCGCTGCTTGAGCGCGGGTTGGCGCTATCGCGCGCCTGG
>CAYGQB010000154.1:403-4121 GCA_964351895.1 uncultured Caulobacterales bacterium | reverse complement strand
TCGCGCGCCTGGCGGCGCGCTGCTTGAGCGCGGGTTGGCGCTATCGCGCGCCTGGCGGCGCGCTGCTTGAGCGCGGGTTGGCGCTATCGCGCGCCTGGGGGCGCGCTGCTTGAGCGCGGAGGGGGGTCCGTGGACGTGATCCAGCCGCCGCCGAGAATGCGGTCGCCTTCGGGTGCATAGAACACCGCCGCCTGGCCGGGCGCGACGCCCTCTTCGGGCGTTTCAAACGCAACCCCCAAGGCGGCGTCGGCGCGCGCGACCAGCCGCGCCGGCGTCGGCGGGCGCGTCGAGCGCACGCGCACCAAGACCGGGCGCCCGTCAAGCGTGGCCGCATCGGCGACCCCGCCGCCGATCCAGTTGACCTCCTTCAGCGCCACCTCGTGCACGCCCAGCGCCTCGCGCGGGCCGACGATCACGCGCCGCGCCGGCGCGTCCAGGCGCACCACGAACAAGGGCTCGCCCGTCGCCACGCCAAGCCCGCGCCGCTGCCCCACGGTATAGTGCAAGACCCCGTCGTGGCGCCCCAGCACCCGCCCGTCCAGATGCACAATGTCGCCCGGCTCTCCGGCGTCCGGGCGCAGCTTCTCGATCACGCTGGCGTAAGAGCCGGTGGGCACAAAGCAAATGTCTTGGCTGTCGGGCTTATCGGCCACGGCCAAGCCAAAGGCGCCCGCCAGATCGCGCACGTCCGGCTTGGTCAAGCCGCCGAGCGGAAAGCGCAGAAAATCGAGCTGTTGCGCCGTGGTGGCGAACAGGAAATAGCTTTGATCGCGATCAGCGTCAGCGGCGCGGCGCAGCTCAGGGCCGTCCGGCCCGACGGCGCGGCGGATATAGTGCCCAGTCGCCATGGCCGCCGCGCCCAGATCACGCGCCACGCCCAAAAGGTCAGTAAACTTAACCGTCTGATTGCAGCGCACGCACGGGATGGGCGTCGCCCCGGCCAAGTAGGTGTCGGCAAAGTCGTCCATCACCGATTGGCGAAAGGCGTTCTCATAATCGAGCACATAGTGCGGAATGTTGAGGGCGTCGGCGACGCGGCGCGCGTCATGAATGTCCGCGCCGGCGCAGCACGCGCCTTTTTTGGCGAGCGCGGCGCCATGATCGTAGAGCTGCAGGGTAACGCCGACCACGTCATAGCCCGCCGCCGCCAACAGAGCGGCCGTCACCGAGCTGTCGACCCCGCCCGACATGGCCACCACCACGCGAGACGCCGCCGGCGGGCCCGGCAAGTCCATGTCGGCCAGCGCGCGCGCCATCAGGTCGGGCGCAATCGCCGGTGCTCCGGCGACGCGCGGCGTCGCAGGCGTGATGAGATCAGGCATGACTGCGCCTCCCACGGGGTCAAGGCCCGCGACAAACGGTGAAACAGGGCGCGCCTTGTAGCACCTCGCCTGCGCGCCCGCCACCAGCGCGACGCCCGCCCGTTCCCCACGCCCTTTTGCTCATTTTTAGCAAAAGTGGGCCGCGCGGCTTGCAAATGGCGGGGTCAGCCCATATATGCTCATTGTGAGCAAAAGAGCGCGGACAGCGTCAGCACCTGATTTTCTTGCATTTTGTGGGCTGAAGACACCCGCGAGAGGCACTCGCCGCAAGGGAGGCGCGTCATGACCGACCGCACTTTGATCGACACCGTTGGGATCGACACCGTTGGGATCGACACCGTAGGGATCGACACCGTTGGGCCCGACACCCATGAGATCGACACCCCGAGCGGGCGCGAAGAGGCCGCAGAGCACATCGATCCACATCTGGCTCTCGATGACGCACCGCACGCCGCCGCAGCTCCTAGCACCTTGGCGCCGGCGCCCGACACTCTGGCCTACACGGCCGAGGTCAAGGCCGCGACCGATCATCTCTACGCCCGCGTGGCCCACATCATCCCGGAATGGGAATGGCCGACGTTCGCCCCGCTGATCCACGCGATCAACCAGCTCAAGGCTGAAAAGAACGCAGTCATTCTGGCCCACAACTACATGACGCCAGAAATCTTCAACTGCGTCGGCGACTTTGTCGGCGACAGCCTGGCGTTGGCGCGCGAGGCGGCCGACACCGAGGCCCAGCTGATCGTTCAGGCCGGCGTGCACTTCATGGCTGAAACGTCAAAGATTTTGGCCCCGCACAAGACTGTTCTGATCCCCGATCTGGAAGCGGGCTGTTCGCTCGCCGCATCGATCACGGGCCGTGACGTGGAGCTGATCAAGCAGCGCTATCCCGGCTTGCCGGTGGTCACCTATGTCAACACCAGCGCCGAGGTGAAGGCGCAGAGCGACATCACCTGCACCTCCTCAAACGCCACCCAAGTCGTGGAAGCCGTGGCCGCCGAGTGGGGCGTGGACACCGTCATCATGCTGCCCGACGAGTTTCTGGCCAAGAACGTCGCCAAGCAGACCGACATCAAGATCATCACCTGGCACGGCCGCTGCGAAGTACACGAGCAGTTTACGCCCGCCGACATTGAGGAGATCCGCGCCGGCAATCCGGGCGTGATCGTGCTGGCCCACCCCGAGTGCCCGCCTGAGGTTCTGGAGGCGGCCGACTACGCCGGATCCACCGGCGCCATGGCGGCCTATGTGGCGCGCGAGAAGCCGCGCCAGGTCGTGCTGATCACCGAGTGTTCGATGTCAGACAATGTGGCGGCGACCAACCCGGACGTGGAGTTCATCCGCCCGTGCAACCTGTGCCCGCACATGAAGCGCATCAGCCTGACCGGCATCTACAATGCGCTGCGCTTTCATCGCCATGAGGTGACGGTGCCCGCCGACGTGCAAGACCGCGCTCGGGCCGCCATTCAAGCGATGCTTGATCTGCCCAAGGCGCCCGCCGTCGACTTTGACCCCAAGGCGGCGCGCGTCCCGGTGGTAGTGGTTTGAGCGCGCCGGCCAAGGCGCGCGCGCTCGACGTCACGTCCGCCTATGTCGACGCGGCCCCAGACGGGCGCGCCGTGCTGCACGCGGGCGGCGAGGCGTTCTGGGCCGCGATGGCAACTGGCGGCGTGGCGCTGAACGGCTGGCTGGTCTCGGGATACACGTTCGACAGCGATTGGACGACTTGGGAAAAGCACCCCAAGGGCGACGAGGTGGTGATCGTCACCTCTGGGCGCGCCGTTTTTGTGCTGGAGCGCCAAAAGGGGCCCGACGCCGCCACAGACGACGCCGCCACAGACGAGGTGGAGCTGACCGCCGGCCAGATGATCGTGGTTCCCGCCGACCATTGGCACACGCTGCGCGTGCTTGAGGGCCCTGTCGTGTGCGTCCATGCAGGCGGCAAATACGGTCGGGAAGTGGTCCGGGAACGCCGCGCCGATGGCGGCGCGCGCATCCAGGAAGGCGCCGCGACCGTCCACCCGGGCGCGGTGCACGGCGCGGGCGACCGAATCGCGCGGGGCCAGATCGCCGTGCTCCCCGCCGGTTAAGGGCGCGCCGTGCGCGTCAACCAGACTTGCGCCCTCGCCGCGCAGCGCTTCAGACGCCAAGGGCGCGGGATCGCGCCCGACATCGATGGCGGTGGGGTGGAACTGGACAAACTCGGGATCGCAGATCGTCGCCCCGGCGCGCCACGCCATGGCCAGCGCGTCCCCCAGCGCCACCGGCGGATTGGTCGTGACCGGAAAGAGCCCGCCCACGCCGCCGGCCGCCAGCACCACCGCGCCCGCGCGCAAGGTCTCAACGCCGCCGGTGCTGTCGCGCGCGACCACGCCGACACACGCCCCGGCCGCGTC
>CAYGQB010000154.1:0-393 GCA_964351895.1 uncultured Caulobacterales bacterium | reverse complement strand
GATCTGGCGGGCCGCGTCACACACCAGATCAACCGCCGTCAGGCCGCGCCGGATGGTGACATGACCGGCCGCCAAGGCGGCGCGCCCGACCGCCTTCATGATGTCGCGGCCCGCCAGATCGCCCTTGACCCGCGCCACCCGCGGCGCGCTGTGGGCCGCCTCTAGGCTGAGCGCAAAGGCGCCGTCGGGCGTGCGGTCAAAGGGCACGCCGAGATCGGCCAGGGCGCGCACTTCGCCCGGGCCCTCCCGGACCAGGAGATGCGCCAATTCAGGGTCCACCAGACCAGCGCCGGCGGCGATGGTGTCAGCGGCGTGGGCCTCAGGCGTGTCGCCCGGCCCCAGTGCAGCCGCGATCCCGCCCTGCGCCCAGGCGCTCGCCGCCCCGCCGCCGCC
>CAYGQB010000153.1:0-6594 GCA_964351895.1 uncultured Caulobacterales bacterium | reverse complement strand
CCACACGCGCGCCCGGCGCCCGCGCCAGAGGTGTAAACGCCCCCGCCCGGGGGCCGGCCCGGGGGGCGGGCATGGCGGCGGGCCCTACGATCCGCCGCCGCCGCGCCGCCGCAGCGACTCTGGACGCCGCACCAAAGGCGCGGCCAAAAGCCCTCTGCGCCGCGCCGCCTACTGGATCGGCTCCAGCATTGTCTGGGGCCTTGGCATTGTCTTTGTCGGCGCCGTCCTCATCGCCCGCGATCTGCCGGACGTCTCAATCGCTGACGCGCCCCCGGCGTCGGCCGGCCTGGTGTTTGAAGATGTCGACGGGCGCGAGATTGCCCGTCGCGGACCCGTTTCGGGGCGCCCTGTCGCCCTGGCGGACACGCCGCACTATGTCGTTGACGCCCTGATCGCGGTCGAAGACCGGCGCTTCTATCAGCACTTCGGCATTGATCCGGTGGGCCTGGGGCGCGCCATGGTCACCAATGTGCGCGCCGGCCGGGTGGTGCAGGGCGGCTCCACGCTCACCCAGCAGCTAGCCAAGAATCTGTTCCTGGACGGGCGACGCACGCTGGAGCGCAAGGCGCAAGAGGCGCTTCTGGCCCTGATGCTGGAGGCGCGCTTTTCTAAGGACGAGATCCTAGAGCTGTATCTCAACCGGGTCTATTTCGGCGCCGGCGCCTATGGCCTGGACGCCGCCGCCTGGCGCTACTTCGGCAAGGCGCCCAGCGATCTCTCGCTTGGCGAGGCGGCGCTTTTGGCCGGGCTTCTTAAGGCCCCGTCGCGGCTCAACCCCTTGCATGACGTGCGTGCCGCCGAGGCGCGCGCCACCGTCGTTCTCGACCTCATGACCGAGACCGGAAAAATCAGTCCGGCGGAACGCCAGCACGCCTTCGCCACGCCCTTGCGCGTGCGCCCGGGCAAGGCGCCAGAGCAGGCCGGCTACTTTGTCGATTGGATCGCAATGCGCACGGCCGAGCTGGTCACGGCGCCGGGCGCCCAGCTCACCGTGCGCACGACGCTCGATCTGACCATGCAAGGCGCGGCTGAGGCCGCCGTCGCCCAAGGGCTGGACACTGAAGGCGCAGCCCGCAACGTTGGGCAAGCCGCCCTGGTGGCGCTGGACGGCGACGGCGCCGTGCGCGCCCTGGTGGGCGGACGCGACTATCGCGACAGCCAGTTCAACCGCGCCGTGGTGGCCCGTCGCCAGCCAGGTTCGGCGTTCAAGCCGTTCGTCTACGCCGCGGCCATGGAGGCGGGGCTTTCGCCCTGGTCGGTGCGCACAGACGCTGAAACGTCCTACGGCGACTATACGCCGACCAACTATTCCGACACCCACGAGGGCGAGATGGCTCTGACCACGGCGCTGGAGCGCTCGGTCAACACCATTGCTGTCGGCCTCAGCGAGGAAATCGGCCCTGAACGCGTGGCCCGCCTGGCCAAGCGCATGGGGTTTGAAACCCCGATCAAGCCGATGCGCTCCATGGCGCTCGGGGCGACTGAAGTCACGCCCATTGAGCTGGCCGCCGCCTATGCGCCGCTGGCCAACGAGGGCTGGCGGATCGCGCCCTACGGGGTTCTGTCGATCCGCACCGCAGACGGAGACGTCTTATGGGAGCGTCCCCGGGGCGGGGCCCAGCGCGCCCTAGCCGACCGCCCACGCCAGCTTGTGAACCTGATGTTGGCGCGCGCCATGTCCCAAGGCACAGGTCGGGCCGCGGCCCTGCCTGACCGGGAAGCGGCGGGCAAAACCGGCACCACGGACGAGTTTCGCGACGCCTGGTTTGTCGGCTACGTGACCGGCTTTGTCACTGCGGTTTGGGTCGGCAATGACGACAATGCGCCCATGTCCCAGGTGACAGGCGGCGGCTTGCCCGCGCGCATCTGGCGCAGCTTCATGGCCGAAGCGGTCGCTGGCCTGCCGGCGCGGCCGCTCGATCAGGCCGGGGCCCGCACCGACGGCCCGCCGGCGCCGCCGGAACCGATTTCCGTGGATGTCTTTAACGACCTGGCCGACGGTCTGGGCGCGCCGCCGCCGCAGGTCACCTTGCCGCGCGCGCCGGTTGCAGCGCCGAGCCCAACGTCAGGCGCCGCGCCGGGCCTCTCGTCAGAGCCCGCGTCGGATCCGGCTCAAGAGCCCGCTGAAGACCCGATTGCCGACCTCTTGGCGCGTCTTGGAGCCATTGAGTAGGGGCGGCCAAAGGTTCTAGGGCGCAAGCGCACCAACGGCGAACAGGCGCCCGGCGTTCGTGCGCAGCCAGGCGCGCTCTTGAGACGGATCGCCAAACAGCTGCGCCACCTGCGCCCAGAAGGCCGGCCCGTGGTGGCGATGAACCAGATGCGCCACCTCATGGGCGGCGACATAGGCCAACACCTCCGGCGGGGCGCACACCAGGCGCCAAGAGTAGGACAATCCTCCGCTGGCCGAGCATGACCCCCAGCGCGTGCCGGTGTCGCGGACGGTCAGGCTGGCGTAGGCGCGTCCAAGCTGGGCGGCGAACCGATCAGATTGTGCGGTCAGGGTGGTGCGCGCCTCGTGCACCAGGGCGCGCCGCACCCGGCCGGCGTAGGCGTCCGCCAGGGCGGGCACGTCAAGTGTCGGCCCGCTTGCGCCCTCAGCGCGGACCGTGGCGCGGCCGCGCTCGGCCGAGCGCGTCAGGCGATGGGCCACCCCGTGGAGCAATATCTCGCCGCCTTCTACGAACGGCTGAGCTGGCGCTAAGCGCTTGAGTTCCTTGTCGATCCAGGCGGCGTGACGGGCCACAAACGCCTGCGTCTCAGCCGCGCTGCGCCCGGGCGGCGCGGTCACGATCGCGGCGCGTCGCACCGGATCGATGCGGATGCGCAGGCGGCGCGCCCGCGGGTGGGTGGTGTAGCTGATCGCCAGCTGAGAAAGGCCCGCATGTTGGGCTGGAGCTGACGCTGGCGCGCTCATGGGAACCTCCGCGTCAGGGTCGCGTGTGTCATCGGTTTGGCGCGGCCTTGTCTTATCTGCGCCCCAATCTGGGTGCTCGATAGGGTGCAATTGGTCAACAGCGCGCCTGGGGGCAAGCTCCCCGGGGGCGCGCGTCACTTGCCTCTTGAGGGGACATCTATCATGCGTCGTTTTGCATCTGCCGCCACCGCCGTCAGCGCACTTGCGCTTCTTGTCGCCTGCTCGCCGTCGGGCGACGGGAGCGGCGCCAGCAGCGGCGCCGGCGGGCAAGTCCTCTCCGCCAACTCGCCCGAGGCCTTGAGCCTGTTCTCGCTGGATCAGTCCGGGGCGGGGCGGGTGGCGTTCACCGCCGCGCGCGCCGACGGGCGGGCCACCGTGTTCGACGGCGTTTCCATCACCGTGACAGGCGAAGACGGCGAAACGGGCCTCATCACCTCTGAGAGTCTGCGCCTTGAGGGCGCCAGCTCGGGCGCTGACGGGGCCGGGTTCAAGACCGCAACCTTCACCGACCTGACCATCATTGGCGAGGACAGCGACGCGGCGATCTCCATCGGATCGCTGGTGGTTGACGCGCCGAACGCAGCCGCCGCCAGCCTGATGGCGCAGATGTTCTCCGCAGAAGGCGTGCCCGAAGACTTCGACGCCGGCGACCTGGCCGACTATGCGCTGGGCGCGATCACCCTGTCTGACATTTCCATCGCAGCCCTGCCGGAAGACGGCGATGCGCAGCTGGCCGCGTTCAGCATCGACCAGATCTCCATGTCCGATCTGGCCAACGCCCGGGTGGGCGAGCTGTTGTTGTCGGGCCTGGCCATGTCGGGCCTGGATGAGGATGGGCGGCCGTTCTCGTTTGCGCTTGATCGCACCACGCTCAACGGGCTCGATCTGGCGTTTGTCGACGTGCTGGACGCCCTGTCGGGCGCCGGCGGCCCGGAAAATTTTGGCGCTGAGGCGCTTGAGGCGGCCATCGTGGAGACCGGCTTTGCCGACCCCTACGCCAAGCGTTACGACACCATGGCGCTGGATGGGCTGACACTCGACATCGACGGCGTCAATGTTGCGGTCAATGACGCTTCGGCCGTCATGAGCCAGACGCGCGGCGGGGTGGTCCAGGAAAGCACGCTCGGCGCGATTGCCGTCACCTTTGACCCGCAGGGCGAGCTGGGCGGGCAGGCGGCGGCTGCGCTCAGCGCCTTTGGGTTTAGCGACGGCTTGCGCTTTTCAGGCTCGTCGCGCCAGATCGCCGACCCGTTCAACGATCTTCTGACAGTGCAAAAGAACGAGTTCATCCTGGAAGACGGCTTCACCATGAACACCACCATGCAGGTGGAGGGCATGGCCGAATATGCGCGCCGCGCCGCCGCCCTGGCGCTGGCGCAAAGCGCCGCCCAAGCCGAGGCGGAAGCCGGCGGCGACGGGGCTGCCTACGGTGGTCAGAGCCTCAGCGACATGGACGCGCTGGATGCTGAGATGCAACAGCTTCTTGAGCCCTTGTCGGTGCATGCGTTTGAGCTGCGCCTTGAGGACAATTCCCTCGTAGAGCGCGTCTTGGCTGGCTCGGCGGCCATGACAGGCATGACGGTTGAAGATCTGCGCAGCCAGGCGGGCATGTTCTTGTCGATGGGCGTGATGATGGCGCCGCAGGGCGCGATGCAGGCGGCCGCGCAACAGGCCGTCGGGGCGCTGCAAGGCTTTATCTCAGACCCGGGCACGCTGGTGGTGCGGCTGGATTCAGACGCGCCGGTGGCGGTTTCTGACCTTACAGCGGCGCTTGAAGGCGACGCCGCCGGCGCCCCGCTCCCGATCAGCTTCACCCACGAACCCAAGTAAGGCCCATCTTACGCGGGATGCGCCAGGCTGAGCGGTGGCCGTTTACTCGGCGGCCACCGCCAGGGCCGGGCCGGCCGCGCGCAGGCGCGCATCCGCCTTGCGGTCCCAGTTGTTGCGGATCATCTCGGCGATCATCGGCTGAATTTCAGTGCGATAGCGGCTCCCGTTGAAGACGCCATAGTGGCCAACGGCGGGCTGCACATGGTCGCGCTTCATCGTCTCGGGCAAGTTCACGCACAGGTCGTGCGCCGCCTGGGTCTGGCCGATGCCTGAAATGTCGTCGAGCTCCCCCTCCACCGTCAAAAGCGCGGTGTTGCGGATGGCGTCCGGGCGCACCGCGCGCTCTCCGCGATGCATCAAGAGGCCGCGCGGCAACAGGTGGCGCTGGAACACCCGATCGATGGTTTGCAGGTAGAACTCTTCGGACAGATCGCTGACCGACAGATACTCGTCATAGAAGGTGCGGTGCCGGTCGGCATTGTCGCCGTCGCCCGCCATCAGGTGCTCAAAGAACGACCAGTGGGCGTCCACGTGGCGGTCCCAGTTCATGTTCATGAAGCTGGCCAGCTGGATGAAGCCAGGATAGACGCGCCGCAAAAAGCCCGGATTCGGCCACGGCGTGGTGTAGATCATGTTCTGCTGGAACCAGGCGAACTCGCGCTCCTCGGCCAGGCGATTGGGTTCGGTCGGCGACTGGCGCGTGTCGATGGGAGAGCCGATGAAGGTCATGCTGGCGGGGGTGGCCGGCTCATTGTCCTCAGACATCATAGAAACGGCGGCCAGAACCGGCGGGCCAGGCTGGCACACGGCGACAACGTGGGTGTGCGGCCCCAGGTGGCGCAACATGGCGCGCACATGGTCGACATAGTCGTCAAAATCAAAGCGTCCGGCCGCGATCGGCACCAGGCGCGCGTCGCGCCAATCGGTGATGTAGACCTCGTGCTCGGGCAAGAAGGCTTCCACCGTGCCGCGCAACAGGGTCGCAAAGTGTCCCGACAGGGGCGCGACGATCAGCACCTTGGGGTCGATTGCGTCACCGCGCAGCTTTTGGCGGCGGACCGGATCACGCTCAAAGTGCACCAGATCACACCAGGGCGACGTCCAGTCGACGTGCGGCCGAATGGCGACCTCTTCGCCGTCGATCTGCGTCGAATCCAGCCCCCACTCGGGCTTGCCATAGCGCCGCGTCACGCTTTGAAACAGCTCTGCAGCCGCCGCGACAGAGCGCGCCGGCAAGGTCTGGCTCATCGGATTGAGCGGCGAAGAATAGAACTTTTGCGTCGCCTGGGCGGCGGCGCGGGCGGGTGTCAGGGCGGCGTGGCCCATTTCATAGAGCGTGTAAAGCATAGGTGGTTGCGTCCCTTAGCGGCGCTCTTTCGAGAGGTGACGGCGCAGGCCGTCCGCGATGTCTTGAGGCGACGAGGCGTGGGTGTAAGGTTCCACGAAGCGTCCTTTCGCATCCATTAAGTAGAGGATGCTTGTGTGATCGATGAGGTAATCAGCTGCACTTTCTGGCGTCTCGACCTTCTCGTAATGCACGCGATAGGCCGATGCGGCGGCTGCGATCTGATCGGGCGTGCCGGTCAAGCCCACCAGCCGCGGCGGAAATGAATTGGACGCCACGTAGCGCGCCATCGCTTCGGGCGTGTCGCGCTCAGGGTCCAGCGAGATCAAGATCGGCTGGATGCGGTCTGCGTCATCACCCAGGATTTCCATGGCCACAGCCAGCTTTTGCAGGCTGAGCGGACAGACGTCCGGGCAGTAGGTGAAGCCGAAGTAGATCACCTGGCTGGTCCCAAGAAACGTCTCTTGGGTCACCACTTCGCCGGTGTGGCTGGTCAGCGTGT
>CAYGQB010000152.1:0-6646 GCA_964351895.1 uncultured Caulobacterales bacterium | reverse complement strand
GCCGGCCAGCTGCACCTTGCGCGCCTCCAAGAGGGCCATCAGCGCCCCGACGCCCGCCGGCTCCATGCGCTCAATGATCAGCTGATACTGCGAGCGGCCGGCATAGGTCGTCAGCCGCCCCTCGCACACCACCTCCAGCCCCTCTTCGGGACGAAAGGCGAGCTTTTGCACCGAGCCCTTCCACATCACCGAGGCGATCACCGCCTTGTCGTCTTTCAGGTCGGCGTAGAAGTGTCCCGAGCGCGCCAGCGTCACCCGGCCCAACTCGCCGCGCACGCGCACATAGCCAAAGGCGTCCTCCACCGTGCGCTTGACCGCGCCGGCCAAGGCGGAGACGGAAAACTCAGGCACATTCGCGCTCGGTGCGGCTGAGCCCTCGGGGACCCCGGGGGCGCCCGCCGACGTCGGGGTGTGCGGCGCTGAATCAGTCATCCCTTGCTTATCGCGCCGTCACGCCGCCAGCGCCAGTCTCGCCTGCGCGCCAAACCCGGCCAGACAGCAGCGCCGCGGGCCATTTAGCGGCGTTGTCAGCATGTGACACCAGCCGTCACAAACCACTGCAAGCCGCTGATTTTCTGTCATATTTTGTCATCACGACCGGGGCAGGCTGCGAACGCCAGACCGGGGCGGCCGAGCGCGGCCCCCGTCAGCCTGTGGATAAGCTGTGGAAATCGCTCACAGTTCCAGCGCCGCGATCGCGGCGACTGGGGCTTAACGGCGCGCCGCGCAATGTGACACGCGCCGTCACATACCGGCCAGACAGATCAGGATATGCGCAGATTCAAGCACTTGGCTCTGTCACAGTTGGCTCACATCGACCGTCCCTGTCGGCCCGGATGTAAGCTTCAGCTTGGAGCCGCGACGCTGCACGGCTAGAACAGAACGATGCGCATCTTGCTTGTCGGATCGGGCGGCCGCGAACACGCCCTCGCCTGGAAACTCGCCCAGTCGGCTCGCGTCAGTGATCTGTTGGTCGCCCCGGGCAGCGACGCGATGAAGACGCTGCGCATTGCCGCCACCGGCGCGCCTGTGCGCTGCGCCAATGTCGCGGCGACCGACGTCGATCTGATGTGCGCCCTGGCCGAAAGCGAGCGCGCTGATCTCGTCATCGTGGGCCCAGAAGACCCGCTGGCCGCCGGCCTTGCCGACCGGTTGAGCGCGCAGGGCGTGAACGTGTTCGGGCCAAGCCAGGCCGCCGCCCAGCTTGAAAGCTCCAAGGCGTTTGCCAAGGACTTCATGGCCCGCCACGCCATTCCGACCGCCGCCTATGGCCGCTTTACCAGCGCCGAACCGGCCCGCGCCTTCTTAGCGACCATGACCCCGCCCTACGTGATCAAGGCGTCGGGCTTGGCCGCGGGCAAGGGCGTGGTGATCACCTCCGACTTGCAGGCCGCCCAGGATGAGGTCGACGCCTTCTTGGACGGGCGCCACGGCGACGCCTCCCGCGAGATCGTGATCGAGGAGTTTCTCGACGGCGAAGAGGCCTCGATCTTCGCCGTGGTCGGCGTCAATGCGGTCGCCGACGACGGCTGGGCGGCGATGGTCGCCTGTCAGGACCACAAGCGCGCCCATGACGGCGATGAGGGTCCCAACACCGGCGGCATGGGCGCCTACGCCCCGGCTCCCATCGTGACGCCGGAGATCCAAGATCAGATCAACACCACCATCATCGGCCCCACCATCGCCGGCATGGCCGCCGAGGGCGCGCCCTTTGTCGGCGTGCTCTATGTCGGCGTGATGATCGGCCCCGACGGCCCCAAGGTGGTGGAGTACAATGTCCGCTTCGGCGACCCGGAATGCCAGGTGCTGATGGCGCTCTTAACCGGCGACCTGGCCCACACGCTGATGCAGGCGGCCACCGAGGGCGTACGCCCCGACGTCTTTAAGATGCGCAGCCAGGCGGCCGTGTGCGTGGTGCTCGCCGCGCGCGGCTATCCCGGCGCGGTGGAAAAGGGCGACGCCATTGGCGGGCTGGAGGCGGCCGCCGCCCACGCCAACGTCGAGGTGTTCCACGCCGGCACCGCGCTCGAAGACAAGGACACCTGGCGCGCCAATGGCGGGCGCGTGCTGGGCGTGACCGCCCGCGCCAACAGCCTGAGTGACGCCGTGACCAGCGCCTATGAGGCGGTGGACGAGATCAAATGGCCGGGCGGCTATTGCCGCCGCGACATTGCCTGGCGAGCCCTGGCCCGCACCACGGAGACTTCCTAATGGCCCCTGCCCGCCTGAATTGCCGCTCTCTCCTGACCAGTCTGGTGCTCGGCGCGGCCGGCCTGGCGCTTGCGAGCGCAGGCCCGGCCAGCGCTGAAGTCGTCCTTGTCCACGCCGGCACGCTGATCGACGACGCGCGCGAAGCGCCCAAAACTCAGATGACAGTGCGCATTGAAGATGGGCGCATCACCGACGTTGAACCGGGCTACATGACCGAGCCGGGCGCCCAGCTTTATGACCTAACAGGCTTCACCGTCATGGCTGGCCTGATCGACAGCCACGTTCATCTGACCAGCGAGCTTGGCCCCGGCGCACGCCTCGCGGCAGTTGAGAAGTCAGACGCCGACTTCGCTCTCGACGCAGTGAAGTACGCCCGCCGCACTCTGGAGGCCGGCTTTACCACCGTCCAGGACGTCGGGGCGCGCGGCGATGACGCCATCTACGCCGTGCGCGACGCAATTGAGCGCGGCGACATCCTCGGCCCGCGCATTCGAACCGCCGGCCACACCGTCGCCGCGTCCGGCGGCCATGGCGACCGCCGCCACGGCTACAACGAAGACGTGGCGCACACGCTTCTGTCGTCCTCGATTTGCAACGGGGCCGATGATTGCCGGCGTGCGGTGCGCGAGGAAATCCGGCGCGGAGCCGATCTCATCAAGATCACGGCCACCGGCGGGGTCTTGTCGAACACGGCCACTGGCCAGGGCCAGCAACTCCTGGACGACGAGTTGGAGGCGATTGTCGAAGCCGCCGCCACCATGGGCCGCAAAGTCACCGCCCATGCGCATGGCAAGTCGGGCATCGACGCGGCCCTGCGCGCCGGTGTGCGCTCCATCGAGCACGGCACCTTCCTGGACGCAGAATCAATCCGCCTGTTCAAGCAGAACGACGCCTACCTCGTGCCGACGGTCTTGGCCGGCGTCACCGTGGCGGAAATGGCTGAAACCGCCGACTGGATGACCCCGCCCCAACGTGAGAAGTCGCGCCAGGTCGGGCCGCAAATGCTGGCCATGCTGACGCGCGCGCATGCGGGCGGCGTCAAGATTGCCTTTGGCACCGACAGCGGCGTGTCAGCCCATGGCGACAATGCGCGCGAGCTGGAGTTGATGGTGGAGGCCGGCATGACAGCGCAAGAAGCGCTGGTGGCCGCGACCATCAATTCAGCCGATCACATGGGCGTCTCAGATCTGGCCGGGCGCATCGCTCCGACCCTGTCGGGCGACCTGGTGGCGGTTGAGGGCGACCCCTTGGACGACATCTCGGTCCTGCGCGCGCCTCACCTTGTCATGGCCCGCGGCAAGGTGGCGCTGGATCGCCGATAAGGCGCAGAGCGTGCGCCAGTATGCGGGGCAAGCTCAGCGGCCGCCCGATGCGCTGGGTGGCGCGCCGGGCGGTGCGCTGGGCGGGGGAGCGGCCAGCGCGAGCAAGCCGCTGAGATCTTCCCAGATATAGCCTGACAGCGTCACTTGCGCCCCGCTGACTGTCGTCTCACGGCGCACCGCCAGGCGCGCGCCGTGCGCTTCATAAAAGGACCGCGCCTTGGTGTTCACACTCAGTGTCCACAAGCCGGCGGTGAAGAGCCCGCGCGACACAAGGCCGCGCGCGCAGGCGACCAAGAGCGCCTGTCCGAAGCCGTGACGCTGCGCCTCGGCGCGCACATAGAGCATGTAGATTTCACCGTCCCACGGCGCGGGCTGGGGCTGACCTGCGGTCCCGCGCCCCGGCGGCCCGCACCAGGCAAAGCCATACATGCGCCACGCCGGGTCGGCGACGGTCGCGTCACGCCCCGCCTGGGCGACGACAATGCCCTCATCGCCTGGCGGACCTTGTCGGATCCTGTCCAGGGTGTGGCGCCAAAACGCGGTGCGCGCCGCGCGCGCTCTAGAGGTGACAGCGCTGTCGGGCAGAACGCCGGCATAGCTCTCACGCCATGTTGACTGGTGCAGCTCCCCCAGCTGCGACGCGTCAGTCGGGCGTGCGGGGCGCACACACGGCGCGCCAAAGAGCGGCGATGCGGGCTTGCGCGCGGGGCCCCCGTGTCTCATCGGCGTCTCATCGGCCCGCCTTGAGGCGAGCTGGCCTGAGGCCTTCAAACCATCGCCGCGCGCTCATGAGGCGCGCCGAGCGCGAAAAAAATCACGCAGCAAGGCGGCCGCCGGCTCTTCACCCACCCCGCCTGTCACATCAGGGCGCCAGTTGACCGTGGGCGCCTCAAACAGGCGCGGCCCGTGGGCGACCGCACCGCCCTTGGGGTCGCTTGCCCCATAGACCAGGCGGCCAATACGCGCGTGCACAATCGCGCCCGCGCACATGGCGCAGGGCTCCAACGTGGCAAACAGTGTCAAGCCGGTCAGGCGATAGTTGCCGCGCGTCCGTGCGCCGGCCCGCAGGGCGACGATTTCGGCGTGGGCGGTCGGGTCGCAGGCGCCGATTGAGGCATTGGCGCCGCGCGCCACCACCTCGCCGGTTTCCGGGTCCACCAGAACGGCGCCGACCGGCGCCTCGCCGCAGGCGCCGGCCCTGGCTGCTTCCTCAAGCGCCAGGGCCATGAACTGCGCATCGCTGGTCGCCGCCATCGCTCGCGTGTCAGGCAGCGAAGGCCGCCGCCCCCACGAGCTTTTGCGCCACGTCGGTCACGCTGGAACGAATTTCGGCCAGCTTGGCGTCTGACATGCCAAGCGACGCGGCGATCTGGTTGAGGAACCGGCTTTCGGTCTCGTCGAACGTCAGGTCCGCCATCGCCACCAGCAGGCTGGCGCGCACGATGTGTTCCTTTTGCTCTTCGGTCAGCGCCGCGCCGCGTGATTTCATGTCCTCAGCGAAGCGCTGCGCGCCCTCTTCACCGCCTTCGGACAGGCGCTTGATCGTCGCTTCGCCGACGCGCACGCCGCCAAATTTTTCGACCACACCGGCCACCATGCCCAACTCAGAGGGCGTGATCTGTCCGTCGATGCCGACCATGCGGCCCACCGAGCCAGCCAGAAGCTCGTGGAACGCCTCGAGCTGACGCTCTCTGGCGCGCGGATCATCGGCCGGGTCCTTGTCGCCGCTCGACAGGGCGCGCACAGCAACGCCCAGAAGGCCAAACAGCACCAGGAGGCCGCCGCCGATTGTGGCCCCAAAGCCCAGCCCGGCGGCCACGCTATTGATTGCTCCGTCCGCGCCGGGCAAGGCCGCCGCGCCTTGGCGCGCCACGGCGTGCAACGGGGCAATTGTCAGGCTGGCCCACCCCACGGCGGCCAAAATCGCGCCAATCACCACTTGTACTAGTCCCATCGTCTTATTCCCTCAGTCCCCACCGGCGCCGGCCTTCTCGCGCGCGCCTGATCTCGCTCACCATACTCTAGAATTCGGCGCTATGGTGGCGAGACGGCGACACGCGCGCGAGAGAAATTCCATTATGAACGCTCCTTCCCGCCCCAAGCGGCCCACTTCGACGTCGCCCCGGGCCTCTGACCCCGATGATGCGGGCGCTCCAGACGAGGGCGAGGACGCGGGCGAACGCATCGCCAAGGTTCTGGCGCGCGCCGGCGTGTGCTCGCGCCGGCAAGCGGAGGTTTTGATCTCAGAAGGCCGGGTCACCGTGGACGGACACGTCTTGTCGACGCCCGCCTTCAAGGTCACGCCCGCCCAAGACGTGCGCGTGGACGGATCGCGGGTGCGCGCGGCCGAGCCGACGCGGCTCTTTCGTTATCACAAGCCGGACGGGCTCTTGGTTACGCGCGACGACCCGCAAGGGCGCCCGACCGTGTTTGAAAAGCTGCCGCCCGGCCTGCCGCGTCTGGTTGCAGTTGGGCGGCTGGACTTGACCTCGGAGGGGCTTCTCCTCCTGACCAATGACGGCGGCCTGGCGCGCACGTTGGAGCTGCCGTCGACCGGCTGGACGCGCCGCTATCGCGCCCGCGCCTTCGGCTCGGTGACGCAAGAGGCCCTCGACACGCTCAAAGCCGGCGTCACGGTGGACGGAGAGCGCTTTGCCTCCATCGAGGCCAAGCTGGAGCGCACGCAGGGCGGCAATGTGTGGGTAACGGTGGCGCTCAAAGAGGGCAAGTACCGCGAGGTGCGGCGCGCGCTCGAAACCCTGCATCTGCGCGTCAATCGCCTGATCCGCACCTCGTACGGCCCCTTTCACCTGGGCGGGCTGAAGCGCGGCGAAGCCGCCGAAGTCACGCCCAAGCAGATGAAAGATCAACTCGGCGGCCTCGCCCCCAAGTAAGGCGCGGCGGCGGTGCGCTACCAGCGCGGGGTGGCGGTGGAGAGGGCGGCGATGTGGGCGATGTTGACGACCGCCCAGAGCGCCATGAAGCCTGAATTGGTGAGCAAGAACAGGCGGCGCGCCTTCTCAAAATGCTCGCCCAGGCGCTCCAGGAACGGGTCGTGGATCAAGAACGCCTTCATGCCCTCAAGTTGAAACGCCGGCATGCCGGTTTCGATC
>CAYGQB010000151.1:0-6690 GCA_964351895.1 uncultured Caulobacterales bacterium | reverse complement strand
CTCGGCGCTGTCCGTGCTCGACGATCCACTGGCCACCCAGATCTTGTCGGCGCGCGGGCTCAGCGACAGTCCGTTGCCGGTGGTCTTGCGCGGCGCATTAGAGCCCCTGGTCCAACCCTCGCCGGAAGACCTCTCGCAGGCGTTCGGGCTTGATCTGGTGCCTGACGGCGCCGTGGTGGACCTGATCGTGGTGGGCGCGGGGCCCGCCGGGCTGGCCGCATCGGTCTACGCGGCGTCGGAAGGACTGTCGGTGGTGACCCTCGACACCGAAGGCCCGGGCGGACAAGCGGGCACGTCCTCGAAGATTGAGAACTATCTGGGCTTTCCCATGGGCGTGTCAGGACGCGAACTGGCCGGGCGGGCCGCCGTGCAAGCGCAAAAGTTTGGCGTGCGGATCGCCTCGCCGGTGCGCGCGTGCGAGCTGGAGCGCGACGGGGACGCCTACTGCCTGACCTTGGCGGACGGCCGTAAGCTCAAGTGCCGCGCCGTCATCATCGCAACTGGGGCCCAGTATCGCCGCCTGCCGATCGATGGTCTGGAGAACTTTGAAGGACGCGGCGTCTTCTATGGGGCAACGCCGATGGAAGCCCAGCTGTGCGCCGACCGCGAGGTCGCCGTGGTTGGGGCCGGCAACTCGGCCGGCCAAGGCGCCATGTTTCTCGCCCAAACCGCCAAGGCGGTGCATGTGGTGTATCGGCGCGCCGACATTCGCGAGACCATGTCGGAGTATCTGGTGCGACGCCTGGAGGAGGCCCCCAATGTGCACCTGCGTCCATCCAGCGAGATCGACGCCCTGCACGGACGCGACGGGGCAACGCCTGAAGACGACCATCTGACCAGCGTCACCTGGCGCAACGTCGACACTGGAGAGACGCAAACCTGCGCGGCCGGCTTTGTGTTCTTGTTTATCGGAGCGGCCCCGTTCACGACCTGGCTGGCGCCCGGCGTGGCGCGGGATGCGCGCGGCTTCTTGACCACCGGATCAGACCTCAATCCGCGTGATCTGGTGCGCGCGGGCTGGGACTTGGAGCGCATGCCCACGCGCTATGAAACCAGCTGGCCGCGGATCTATGCGGTCGGCGACGTGCGCGCCACGTCGGTTAAGCGCGTCGCCAGCGCCGTGGGTGAAGGTTCGGTCGTGGTGTCCGATGTCCACGCCGCCCTGTCGGAGATCGAGGCCGAGGCGCCTGTGACGGCAAGCTAGAGCCGTCGGCGGCGCACCAGCTAGCTGACCCCGGCGCGCAACAGGTCGTGAATGTGAAGCACCCCAACTGGCCGGGCGTTCTCGACCACGAACAGCACCGTCACGCGCGGCGTTTGCGTCGTCATCAGGCGCATCGCGTCAGCGGCCGACGTGCCTGGCGCGATCACACGAGGGTTGCTGCTCATGACGGCGCGCGCCGGCGCATCCAGAAGCTGCGCGCCCATGCTGCGGCGCAAATCCCCGTCGGTGATCACGCCGAGAAGACGCCCGTCTGACGCCACCACGCCCGCACACCCCAGCCCCTTGGCGGTCATGGTGATCAGCACCTCTGACATTGGTGTGTCGGCTTCGACGAGCGGCGCCTCATTGCCGGTGTGCATGAGGTCTTCCGCCTTGGCGAGCGCCGCGCCAAGCGCGCCGCCCGGATGGAACACCTTAAAGTCGTCCGCCTTGAACCCGCGCAGCTCTAGAAGAGCCACCGCCAAGGCGTCGCCCAGCGCCATCATCAAGGTCGTCGACGTGGTGGGCGCGCGCGTCTCAGCGCAAGCTTCGGGCGCGTCAGGAATGATCAGCGCCACATCGCTGGCGATCGCCAGCATGGACCCGGCCTTGGCCGTGATGGCAATCAGCGGGCACCCAAAGCGCTGGCAATAGGCGACGATGTCGGCCAGTTCCCGTGTCTCGCCAGACTTCGACAGGGCAATGACGCAGTCTTGCGGCGTCACCATCCCCAGGTCGCCGTGGCTGGCTTCGGTGGGGTGGACAAACTGGGCCGGCGTGCCCGTAGAGGCGAAGGTCGCCGCGATTTTGCGCGCCACGTGCCCCGACTTGCCAACGCCGGCCAGGATCACGCGCCCTTCGGCGGCTTCAATCAGGCTGAGCGCATCCACCAGCGTGTCGTCAAAGCCGTCGCGCAGCGCCTGAAGTGCGGCCACCTCAGTATCAATGACGCGGCGGGCGACGCTCAATGTGTCTGCCATGTGTGGCGGTTCCTTCTATCCGGATTCTGTCTCAAGAAGCGCGACCACCTGGGCGGCGGCCGCCTCCAGCGTCAAGCGCTCGGTATTAAGCGTCAGCTCCGGCGACAGGGGCGCTTCATAGGGGCTGTCGACGCCGGTGAAGTTGGGCAGGCG
This sequence comes from uncultured Caulobacterales bacterium, assembly GCA_964351895.1. Classification (GTDB taxonomy): domain Bacteria; phylum Pseudomonadota; class Alphaproteobacteria; order Caulobacterales; family Maricaulaceae; genus CAYGQB01. Next base: position 4,353 of record CAYGQB010000151.1, on the reverse strand, counting down.
GCCCGCCCGGGCCTTGGCGTAGAGCCCCTTGGGGTCGCGCGCCTCGCACGCCTCCAGCGAGGCGGAGACATGAACTTCGATGAACTGGCCGGGTTCAAACAGGGCGCGTACGGCGGCGCGTTCGCTGCGAAACGGGGAGATGAAGGCGCTCAGAACAATCAGCCCGGCGTCCGTCATCAGCTTTCCCACCTCGCCCACGCGCCGAATGTTCTCGACCCGGTCAGCGTCGGTGAATCCCAAGTCGCGGTTGAGGCCGTGGCGCACATTGTCACCGTCCAACAGATACGTCGCACGCCCGCGCGCGTGCAGAAGGCGCTCCACAAGGTCGGCGATCGTCGACTTGCCCGCCCCGGACAGGCCAGTGAACCAAACCAGCCGCGGGGTCTGGTCCAGTAGCTGGGCGCGCGCGTCTCGCGTGATGGCGTGCTCGTGCCAGCGCAGGTTCTCAGTGCGGCGCAGCGCAAAGCTGATCATGGCGCAGCCCAGCGTGCGTCCCGTCTCGCGTGAAACGATCAAGAGCCCGCCGGTGTGGCGGTTCTGCGCGTAGGGATCGAACGCGACCGGTTCAGAGAACGACAGATTGCACAGGCCAATCTCATTGAGTTGCAGGATCTCGGCGGGCCGGGTCACGCCGGTCTCCGGATCAAGCCGGTGGATGAGCTTGGACACGCTTCCCGTCACAACTTGTCGCCCGACGCGAAACTCATAGGTCCGTCCAGGGGCCAATGGCTCGTCGTCGGTCCACAGAAGCTGGGCTTGCACCTGATCAGCGCTGCGCGCGGGCGCGTCGGGCTGGCTGAGAAGATCGCCGCGCGCCACATCGTGCTCGCCCTGGAGCGTGAAGAGAACGCTTTCAGGCGCCGCCGCAGCGCGCTTGGCGTCAACCTCAGCTCCCGGCGTTAGAAAGCGCTCAAGGGTTGCGATCTCGCCAGACCGGGCAATCTGCACCGCAGCGCCAACCTCAAGCCGGCCGCTCATCAGGCGCGCGCCATAGGCCCGTCCCGCGCGCGTGCGCTGGACGTGTTGAATGCTGAGGCGCAAAGGCGCGTCGGCGTCAGCGGGACCTGCCGGCGCACCAAGAAGCAGCGCCAAGAGCGGCCCAGGTGCGAGCGGCGTTCCGCCGGAATCTGGGGGGGCAGAATCTGGGGGGCTTTCTTCGCCGTGCCCAGTCGAAGGCTGATAGGTTGGTTCCGCAATGGTGACATTGGCGCCCGTGTGCGCCGACACGCCAATGACCTTTAGAGTTTCAAAGGCAGGTCCATCATCCACGAAAGCCGCCGCCAGTTCACGCATGCGCGCGCCCGGATCAGGCTGCGCGTCCAGCTTGTTGATGGCCACGATCAGGTGGGGCGTGCGCATCAGGGTGCAGATCGCCAGGTGACGCCGCGTCTGAACGGTGACGCCCTCGCCCGCGTCCACAACCAGAAGCGCCACATCGGCCTGAGAGGCCGCTGAAGCCATGTTGCGCACGTAGCGCTCGTGGCCGGGCGCGTCCAAGAGGATGAAGCTGCGGTCGGGCGCGTCAAAATAGCGGTGCGCGACGTCGATCGTGATGCCCTGCGTCTGCTCGGCCTCAAGTCCATCGAGAAGCGCGGCCAGATCGAGCCCGCCGTCGCGCGACAGGGCTTCTGTCTCGTCGTCGCGCAGACCCTGCGCCTCATGGACCAGGCGCGCCAATAGGCTGGACTTGCCCGCGTCCACCGAACCACAGGCCATCACCCGCAGCGCCGGCCGGGTCTGGCGGTCGGTCAAAAGTAGCCCTCCCGCTTCTTGCGCTCCATGGCGTGGTCTTGATCGGCGTCGATCAGGCGTCCAGCCCGCTCCGTAAGGCGCGCCGTTTCTAGTTCTGCGATCACGTCATCAAGCGTCTCAGCCGTGCTCTCCACCGCGCCTGTCAGCGGATAACAGCCCAGGGTGCGAAACCGCACCTGTCGCAGCGCAGGCGCTTCGCCGGGGGCCAGGGCAAAGCGGTCATCGTCCACGACGAGAAGCTGGCCGGCGCGCTCCACAACCGGTCGCGGCGCGGCAAAGTAGAGCGGCGCGACGGGAATGTTTTCTTGGCGGATGTAGCGCCACACGTCGCGTTCGGTCCAATCGGACAGAGGGAACACGCGCATGGACTGTCCCGCCGCCAGCCGCGGATTGACGAGATCCCAGAACTCGGGCCGCTGATCGCGCGGGTCCCATGACTGACCCTGGCGGCGCACAGAAAACACCCGCTCCTTAGCGCGCACCCGCTCCTCGTCCCGCCGCGCCCCGCCGATCGCCGCATCGACCTCCAGCTTGGCCAAAATCTGATGCAAGGCCACGGTTTTCATCACCCGCGTGTGCTCAGCCGAGCCGGACGTGAACGGGTTGACCCCGGCCGCCAGCCCGTCCGCATTGGTGTGCACGACCAGGTTCAGATTCAGCGCGCTGGCGAGGGCGTCGCGCAGCGCGATCATCTCTGCAAACTTCCAGGTCGTGTCGATGTGGACAATCGGGAACGGCGGAGGCTCGGGCCAGAACGCCTTTAACGCCAGGTGCAACAGCACCGAGGAGTCTTTGCCGATGGAATAGAGCATGACCGGGCGCTCAAAGAGCGCCGCGGAGTCACGAAAAATGGCGATGCTGTCGGCCTCAAGCGTTGCCAAATCGGCGGGCAGCGGCCCGAGGGGCGCGCTGGCCTTCGTAGCGTCAGGTCCCGACGGGAGGGAGAAACGCGCCGCATAGCCGCGCAGCTGCGCGCCCTGCTCCGTCGCCGCCGCGCCAGTCCTTCCTGTCGCGCGCGGCTGCCTCACTCGGCCGGAACGCGAGAGTTTGACGCCGTCACCCGGCCCACGCTGTCATAGGCAAAGCCGCGCTGGCGCATGTCGTCGGGCGCATAGATGTTGCGCAAATCGACCACCACATTGCCCTTCATCGTCTGCTTGACCCGTTCCAAGTCAAGGGCGCGAAACTGGTTCCATTCGGTCACGATCACGATGGCGTCGGCGCCCTCCACCGCGTGATAGGGGCCATCGCAGTAGGTCAGAGTGGGCATCAGGGCGCGCGCCTCGGCCATGCCTTCCGGGTCAAACGCGCGCACCACCGCCCCGGCGTCTTGAAGCGCCGGCGCGATGTCCAGGCTGGGCGCGTCGCGCATGTCGTCGGTGTTGGGCTTGAACGTCAGCCCGAGGAGGGCGACCGTCTTGCCGGACACATCCCCGCCCATGGCCGCGATCACCTTGTCCGCCATGGCCTTTTTGCGCGCGTCATTGACCCTGACCGTGGCTTCCACCAGCTCCAGCGGAGCCCCGGCTTCGCGCGCGGTGCGCGTCAGCGCCAGCGTATCCTTGGGAAAGCATGATCCGCCATAGCCCGGGCCAGCGTTGAGAAACTTGCGGCCGATCCGATTGTCCAGCCCGATGCCGCGCGCCACCGCTTGCACATCCGCATCCACGCGCTCGCACAAGGTGGCGATTTCATTGATGAAGGTGATCTTCAGGGCCAGGAACGCATTGGCGGCGTACTTGGTCAGCTCAGAGGTGCGCCGATCGGTAAACACGATCGGGGTCTCGTTAAGAAACAGCGGGCGATACAACTCACGCATGACGCCGCGCGCGCGCTCATCGTCGGTGCCCACGACCACGCGGTCAGGTCGTTTGAAATCGGCGATCGCCGCGCCTTCGCGCAAGAACTCCGGGTTGGACACCACCGCAAACTCTGCGCCCTCTCGGCGTGCTGCGATGATCCGCTCCACCTCGTCGCCCGTGCTCACCGGCACCGTCGACTTGTTCACAACGACTGTATAGCCGTCCATCACATCAGCAATTTCTTCAGCCGCAGCATACACATACGACAGGTCAGCAAAACCGTCGCCGCGACGCGACGGGGTGCCCACCGCGATGAACACGGCGTCGGCGTTGCGCACCGCGTCGGTCAGGTCGACCGCAAATGAAAGCCGGCCCTCGCGCACATTGGTCGCCACCAACTCTTCAAGACCAGGCTCATAGATCGGCACGCCGCCGCTCTTGAGGGTTTCGATCTTGCTGGCGTCCTTGTCGACGCAGGTGACGTGGTGGCCAAAGTCGGCAAAACAGGCGCCCGACACCAGGCCGACATAGCCGGTGCCAATCATCGCTACACGCATCGCACGCACCTCTTGCTCGTCTTGGCGCACTGGGAAGCGCTGTGCGCCCGGGCGTCCTAGGTCGCTGGCGTGATAGCGGGCTTGGACTGCACTTTCAATGCAGGCGAATCATCACCTCTAAGCCCGGGCCGTCCCCACAGCGTCCCCACAGCGTCACAGACTGCTAGTCGGAATCGCGCTTGGCGGGCGCCTCATCAGAAGACGGATCATCGAGACGGTCTTTGACCGCCGCCTTGCGTCGG
>CAYGQB010000150.1:0-6719 GCA_964351895.1 uncultured Caulobacterales bacterium | reverse complement strand
GTCGGGCGCGGGCTGGTGACGGGGCGCGCGGCGGGCGATGAGTTTCGCGACTGCGCGGACTGCCCGGTGATGGTTGTGGTGCCGGCGGGGAGCTTCACCATGGGCTCGCCGGCGGGCGAGGCGGGGCGGGGTAGCGACGAAGGCCCGCAGCGCACTGTCACCATTCCGCGCGCCTTTGCAGTCGGCAAGTTTGAGGTGACGTGGGCCGAGTGGGAGGCGTGCGTTGCGGGCGGTGGGTGCTCGAGTTCCGGGCCAGATGGCGCAGGCGGCGACGAGGGCTGGGGCAAGGGCGCGCGGCCTGTGATCAACGTGTCTTGGGAGGACGCGCAGGCCTATGTGGGCTGGCTGTCGGGCCAGACCGGCCAGCGCTATCGTCTCCTGTCGGAGGCGGAGTGGGAGTATGCGGCGCGTGCGGGCAGCCAGGCGCGCTGGAGCTTTGGCGACGATGAAGGCCGGCTTGGCGGCCATGCTTGGTATTCGTCGAACGCCGGCGGCAAGACCCAGCCGGTGGGCGGCAAGGCCGATAACGCCTTCGGCCTGCATGACATGCATGGCAATGTTCGGGAGTGGGTGGAGGACTGCTACGCGGACTCGTATTCGGCGGGTCAGCCGAGCGACGGTTCGGCCTATGCAACCACGGGTTGCTCGCGTCGGGTCCTTCGCGGCGGCTCTTGGGGCAGCAATCCTCAGAGCCTCCGCTCGGCGCTCCGCCGCAGGAACACTTCAACGAACCGGTTCAACATCATCGGGTTTCGTTTGGCGAGGACCGTTTCGCCTGAATAGGCGAAACTTACCCTTTGCATCTTCATGGCCCGGCTTTAGCCGGGCTTACGTCTTTCAAAGGCTGTCATGCAGAGGCGAAGCCGAAGCATCTCGTGCAGAAAGAGGCGCCCCGTCCGGCCCGCGATCCTTCGCCTTCGGCTCTGGATGACAGGTTTTAAGGAACGTCTCACACACGCTGTCATCCCGAACGCAGTGAGGGACCTCGTGCAGAAAGAGGCGCCCTGTCCGGCTCGAGATCCTTCGCCTTCGGCTCTGGATGACAGGTTTTATGAACGTCCAACACACGCTGTCATCCCGAACGCGAGTGTGGGACCTCGCGCAGAAAGAGGCGCCCCGTCCGGCTCGAGATCCTTCGCCTTCGGCTCTGGATGACAGGGTTTGTTGGGCGTCTAACATGCGCTGTCATCCCGAGCGCGAGCGAGGGACCTCGTGCAGAAAGAGGCGCCCCCACCGGCCCGCGATCCTTCGCCTTCGGCTCTGGATGACAGGGTTTTTGGACGTCCAACACACGCTGTCATCCCGAACGAAGTGAGGGACCTCGCGCAGAAAGGGGCGCCCCGTCCGGCCCGAGATCCTTCGCCTTCGGCTCTGGATGACAGGGTGTGAGGGACGACAGGGTGTGATGAAGACATACTGGGTCTACATCCTGACCAACGACCGGCGCACCGGGCTTTACACGGGCGTGACCAATGACCTTGAGCGACGCCTCGCAGAGCATCGCGCGGGGACGGGTTCGCGCTTTGCGTGGCGTTACAATGCTTTTCGTCTCGTCTGGGCCGAGAGTTTTCAGCGCGTGGACGATGCGATCGCCGCGGAGAAGCGGATCAAGGGGTGGGGCCGCGCCAAAAAGCAGGCCCTGATCGCGGCGCGCAATCCAGACTGGCGCGACCTATCGCAGCTGTGAGGCGGGGCGGGCGCCCGGAACCCCTTCCCCCGCGCGCCAATCTCCGATAAACGCACCGCGAACCAGTCCGCTCCCCCGGAGGTTCGCTCCATGCAGATCAGAGACGCTCTTACCTTTGACGACGTGCTCTTAGAGCCGGGCCCGTCCGAGGTCATGCCCACCCAGGTCAATGTGTCCACCCGCCTGACGCGCACCTTGCGTCTCAACGCGCCGATCTTGTCGGCGGCCATGGACACCGTCACCGAGGCTGGCCTCGCCATCGCAATGGCGCAAGCCGGCGGTCTGGGGGTCATCCACCGCAACTTCACGCCCGACGAGCAGGCCGCCCAGGTGCGCCAGGTCAAGAAGTTCGAGGCCGGCGTGGTGATCAACCCGGTCACCGTGACGCCCGCCGCCACCCTCAAGGACATCGTCCAGATCAAGAAGGACTATGGCTTTTCCGGCGTGCCCGTGGTCGAGCCGGCCGACAGCGCCACGCCGGGCCGGGTGGTCGGCATCATCACCAATCGCGACGTGCGCTTTGCCGACAATGAAGATCAGCTCGTGAGCGAGCTGATGACGTCAGACGTGGTCAAGGTGCGCGAAGGCGTGTCGGGCGACGAGGCCCGCCGGCTCCTGCACAAGCACCGCATTGAACGCCTGGTGGTGGTGGACGCGCAAGATCGCTGCGTCGGGCTGTTGACCGTCAAGGACATGGAAAAGGCGGCCTCTAATCCCAATGCGGCCAAGGACTCTCAAGGTCGGCTCCTGGTCGGCGCGGCGAGCACCGTGGGCGACACCGGCTATGAGCGCTCGTGCGCCCTTATTGAGGCGGGCGTCGACGCGGTCGTGATCGACACCGCCCATGGCCACGCCAAGGCGGTCAGCGACGCCGTCAGCCGTCTGAAGCGCGAATCCAACGCCGTTCAGGTGATCGCCGGCAATGTGGCCACCTATGACGGGGCGCGCGCCCTGATCGACGCGGGCGCGGACGCGATCAAGATCGGCATCGGGCCGGGCTCCATTTGCACCACGCGGATTGTCGCCGGCGTGGGCGTGCCCCAGCTGACCGCCATCATGGACGCGGTGCGCGCCGCGCGCGAGGCCGACGTGCCGGCCATCGCCGACGGCGGCGTGAAGTATTCGGGCGACTTGGCCAAGGCCATCGCCGCCGGCGCCGACGCCGTCATGGTCGGGTCGATCTTAGCGGGCACTGAAGAGGCGCCGGGGGAGGTGTTTCTCTATCAGGGCCGCTCTTACAAGGCGTATCGCGGCATGGGCTCGCTGGCGGCCATGGGGGCGGGGTCGTCAGACCGCTATTTCCAGGGCGAGGTGCGCGACACCATGAAGCTGGTGCCCGAGGGCATCGAGGGGCAGGTGGCCTTCAAGGGCCCGGTTGAGCCGATCCTGCATCAGCTTTTGGGGGGCTTGCGCGCCTCGATGGGCTATGTCGGCGCCCCGACCATTGCAGAGTTCCAAGCCCGCGCCCGCTTCTTGCGCATCACCAACGCCGGCTTGCGTGAAAGCCACGTGCACGACGTCACGATGACCCGCGAAGCCCCCAACTATTCGCGGCCCGGCTGATGCGCGATCCTGGGCGCATCAGCGCCGCCATCGAAGTGCTGCACGACATCGAAGACCAGGCGCGCCCCGCCAAGGCGGCGCTGAAGGACTGGGGCGCGGCGCATCGCTTCGCCGGGGCCAAGGACCGGGCGTGGATTTCGGGACTGGTGCTGGACGCCTTGCGTCGGCGCCGCTCGCTGTCGCACCAGATGTCGAGCGAGGAGCCGCGGGCGCTGGTTCTGGGCGTGTTGCGGTGTGTGTGGGGCTGGGAGCCCGAACGCATTGCAGCGGCGGTGGCTGAAGAACCGCACGGGCCGGGTCCGCTGTCGGCGTCAGAGGCGGGCACGCTTAACAGCCCGTTCTCGCTAGACGGGGCGCCGGCGCCGGTGGCGGGCGATTATCCCGACTGGCTTGACGCGCACATGGCGCGCGTGTTCGGCGAGGCGCGGGCGCAGGAAGGCGCAGCGCTCAGCGCGCGCGCCGGGGTTGATCTGCGCGTCAACACGCTGAAAAGCGACCGCGACAAGGCGCTCAAGGCGCTGGCGACGCTTGATCCGGCGCCGAGCGACATCCTCACCAGCGCCGTGCGTCTCGCTCCGCCGGCGCCGGAGATGCGCGCAGGCCACATCGAATCCATTCCCGCCTACGCCAAGGGCTGGGTGGAGGTGCAGGACCTTGGCTCTCAGATTGCGGCGGCCGCAGCCGGCGACATCAAGGGCGCCCAGGTGCTCGACTATTGCGCCGGCGGGGGCGGCAAGACGCTGGCGCTGGCCGCCCAGATGGCGGGCACGGGCCAGATCTACGCCTATGATTCTGATCCGCGCCGACTTGCGCCCACGTTTGAGCGCGCCCAGCGCGCCGGCCTGCGTGGCCTGCAGGTGCGCTCGCCCGCCGACGGTGGAACGCTGGACGACCTGGCCAACAAGATGGACGTGGTGTTCGTCGACGCGCCGTGCACCGGCTCGGGCGTGTGGCGGCGCCAGCCGGACGCCAAGTGGCGCCTGCGCGAAGGCCAGCTTGCCCGCCGACTTGAAGAACAAGACGCCGTCCTGGACGCCAGCGCCGCCTATGTGAAGCCGGGCGGGCGCCTGGTCTATGTGACGTGCTCGGTGTTGGCGGAAGAGAACGAGGATCGGCTGGCCGCTTTTCGCACCCGCCGCCGGGATTTCGCGCCCGCGTCGGCGCTGACGGGCGTGCGCGCCAGCGGGCTCTTGGCGCCAAGCGGGCTGGACGCCCTGCGCGCGTGCGCGGTCGCTGACGGCTCAGGCGCGCTGCGCCTGACGCCGCACCGCCTTGGCACGGACGGCTTTTTCATCTGCGTCGTGCAGCGCGCCGCAGAATAGGGCGCGCCGCGGGCTCGGGTTTCAGGCAACGGCCGTGGCTTCAATCTCCACCATCAGGGCGGGGTCGAAGAGGGCGCGTACTTCAACCAAGGTGCACGCCGGCTTAATCGCGTCATTCGCCCACACGCCGACCAGCTCCTCGGCGTTCTCCATGAAGGCGGCGATGTCGGTGGTATAGATGTTCAGGCGCGCGATGTGCGCGGGCTCCATCTCGGCCGCGGCCAAGACGTCCTTTAAGTTGCGCCAGGCTTGGGCGAACTGGGCCGTCAGATCACCGGGATGGAGGCTGGCGCCGTCAGGTCCGGTGGAGGTCTGTCCAGAGACAAAGAGCGTGCGATCACCGCCGCGCACTTCTACCGCGTGACTGAGATGGAAGTGCTCAAGCCAGGGCGTGGGATTATGGGTGCGAACGTGCATAGGGGCTCCGTGGTAGTCTGGCGGCTCAGCCAGCGCGCGTGACCATGACCGCCGCTCCCCAGCGTCGCAAGGGCGCTAAGCGCGGCCGGCTGGACGAATCCTTGTGTCGCGGCTACACCGCCTCATGACCGAGACAGCCCATCAACGCGCCCTCATCATCGACTTTGGCTCCCAGGTGACGCAGCTGATTGCGCGGCGTCTGAGGGAGGCCGGGGTCTATTGCGAGATCCACCCCTACAACCGTGTCGATGCGGCGTTTCTCGACGCCTTTGATCCGCGCGCGATCATCTTGTCGGGCGGCCCGTCGAGCGCCTATCTGCCGGATGCGCCGCTGCCTGATCCTTCTGTTTTCACGCGCGGCGCCCCGGTTCTTGGCATCTGCTATGGTCAGCAAGCCATGATGCAGATGCTTGGCGGGCGCGTGGAGGGGGGCAGTTCGCGAGAATTTGGCCGCGCCTTCATCGAGAAGGTGATCGACGATCCGTTCCTGGAGGGGCTGTTTGGCGACGCCGCCGGCGAGCAGGTCTGGATGAGCCACGGCGACCATGTGGCCGCCATGGCTCCCGGGTTTGGCGTCATTGCGCGCTCGCCCGGCGCGCCGTTCGCCGTCATCTCAGACCCCGAGCGCCGCTTTTATGGCACCCAGTTTCACCCCGAGGTCTATCACACCGTCCATGGCGCTCAGATCTTGCGCAACTTTACCCATGGCGTTGCAGGCTTCACCGGCGACTGGACCATGGCTGCCTATAAGGCCGAGGCCATCGAGGCGATCCGCACCCAGGTGGGGGCGGGGCGAGTCATTTGCGGTCTCTCTGGGGGCGTGGATTCTTCGGTCGCCGCTGTCCTCATCCACGAGGCGATCGGGGATCAGCTGACCTGCGTCTATGTCGACCATGGCCTCATGCGCCACGGTGAAAGCGAAGAGGTCGTTTCGCTCTTTCGCGGCCACTACAACATCCCACTTGTGCATGTAGACGCGTCTGAGATGTTTCTGGGCGCGCTTGCCGGGGTCAGCGATCCCGAGGCCAAGCGTAAGACGATCGGCAAGCTCTTCATCGACGTGTTTGACGCCGAGGCCCAGAAGATCGGCGGCGCGGATTTCCTCGCCCAAGGCACCCTCTATCCTGATGTCATCGAAAGCGTTTCGGTGAGCGGCGGTCCGAGCATGACCATCAAAAGCCACCACAATGTGGGCGGGCTGCCCGCGCGGATGAAGATGAAGCTGGTTGAGCCGCTTCGTGAGCTGTTCAAAGACGAGGTGCGCGCTCTGGGGCGCACGCTTGGCTTGCCGGAGAGCTTCATCGGTCGCCACCCATTTCCGGGCCCGGGCCTGGCCATTCGCATTCCCGGGGAGATCACCCGCCAGAAGGCCGACACGCTGCGCCAGGCGGACGCCATCTATATTGCAGAGATCCGCAAGGCCGGCCTCTACGACGAAATCTGGCAGGCGTTCAGCGTGCTCTTGCCGGTCAATACGGTGGGCGTGATGGGCGATGTGCGGACCTATGAGGCCGTGCTTGCCTTGCGCGCCGTGACCAGCGTCGACGGCATGACAGCCGACTACTATCCCTTCGATCACGCCTTCCTGGGCCGGGTCGCCACTCGCATTATAAACGAGGTCAAGGGCGTCAACCGCGTGGTCTACGACGTCACCTCAAAACCCCCCGGCACCATCGAGTGGGAATGATTCCGCGTCTCTCGCGGACTATCGCGAACGATCAATAAATTCA
>CAYGQB010000149.1:2332-6843 GCA_964351895.1 uncultured Caulobacterales bacterium | reverse complement strand
GAAGCCGGTCTTCACGGGCATGGCTTCGCTGACGAACGTGATCTTACCGGCCACGTAGGCGGTGTAGCAGTCGTCCGCGTCGCGCCCCAGATCAGACTCTAGAAGCTCCGTCGTGGTCATGCCTTCGCCGGCAAAGCGCGGATCGTCGCATTCAGCGTCGAACGCCCATGTGCTGGAGTTGTCGCCGAAATCGATCCCGTCGTGCTCGCCGGTAAAGCCTTGCGCGCGCGCGCCGTCTTCGCTGACGAACACGATCTCGCCGGCCTTATAGGCGCGGTAGCAATCATCGGCGTCGGCGCGCGCGTCCTCGTCCAGGATCGGCGTTGACGTGACGCCCACGCCGGCGAACCGGCCGTCGTCGCACTCGCGGTCGAACGCGTACTCGCTTGAATTGTCGCCAAACTCAACGCCGTCATAGACGCCGGTGAAGCGCATGTGTCCTTCGAAGGTGAGGTTGCCTGCCTCCATGCCGGCGCGGCAGTCGCTGGCGTCCTTGCCCACGTGCTCGCCAGAGACCGGAGGGCCAGCCATGGCTGCGCCATAGAAGCGATTGTCATCGCACTCGCCATCGTTGGCGTAGGACGACTCGTCGGTTCCAAAATCGACCTGTGAGATGTCGAGCGGCTGGGGCTCTGGAATGGCGGTCGTGGCGCAGGCGCCCAGAAACAAAAGAGCGCTTGCTGCGCCAGTGCTTAAAAACTTCATTCCGCTATTCCCCTCGTGAAATGGCCGGACTTTCGCGCGCCCGGCCTTGTAAAGTCGCTCAGCGCCCGTCGCCAGTGTAGGTCAGGGCGCCCTTGATGTAGGCGCGGTAGCAATCATCTGCGTCCGCGCGGATGTCGGCGTCGAGCAAGGCGGTGTCGGTCATGCCAACGCCTGAAAATCGCGGATCGTCGCATTCGTCGTCGAGCGCCCACTCGCCGGAATTGTCGCCGAAGTCGACGCCGTCATAGACGCCGTAGAACGGTTCGGGCAGGGCGGGCGGCGCATCTTTTAGCGCAACCGTTCCAGTCACATAGGCCTTGTAGCAATCGTCGGCGTCGGCGCGAATGTCGCCGTCGAGCAGCGGCGTGCCCGTCATGCCGGCGCCGATGAAGCGCGGGTCGTCGCATTCGCGATCAAAGACATAGTCGCCGCGATTGTCGCCAAAATCGACGCCGTCATAGACCCCGGTGAACCGTGCGTCGGCGACATAGGTGAGCTGCCCGGCGGCCATGGCGGCGCGGCAATCAGAGGCGTCCTTGCCGACGTGATCAGGCGAGGTGGGCGGTGCGGCCATGCCCGGACCTTCAAAACGATTGTCGTCGCATTCCCCGTCATTGGCCCAGTCTGACGTGTCATTGCCAAAATCGATGTCGGCCGCAGGGGCGGCCATGCCGGCAAATCCGAAAGTCGCGTCGGTGACGTTTTCCTGCGCCGTGGCGGCGGAGGCGGCGGCCAGACAGACGCCAGCGCTCAGCGCCGCGCCAAACCTCAATCTCCATCGACCGTTGCTCTCGCGTCCCATTTTCGTGTCCCTTCCTGCGTGAGCAAGCGCGGCCGAACCGCTCAACGTCGCCTAGCTGTCCTGCGCCAAGCCTTCAGTAACAAGTCGATCCAGTTCGGCGAAGTTGGCGCCCCCGACGAGCGTGCCATTGACCACGAAGGTCGGCGTTCCCGACATCCCGATCAGGCGTCCAAGTTCCAGCGTCTCGTCGGTGTGTGCGCCCATCTCAGGGTCGACCAGCGCCGGCTTGATCTTGCGCCAATCAATGCCAAGCGACTTGGCAGTGCTTTCCACAAACTCCGGCGTCACGGATCCAGGCGCTTCCATCAGGGCAAAGTGGAGTTCCATGTACTTGCCCTGCTCGATCGCGGCGAGAGCGGCGCGCGCGGCCACCTCAGAGCCGTTGCCCGGCTCGCCAAAGATTGGCGCTTCCTTGAATACAACGCGCACATCGTCGCCGTGGCGCTCGACAAGATCCGCCATCCAGGCCGCCGAGCGCTTACAGAAGCTGCAATTGTAATCGAAGAACTCCACGATGGTCACTTTCGCGTCCGCCGGCCCCACCGCGTAGTCGCGCGGATCATTGTAGAGCCGCTCGGCGTTGGCTGCGATCTGCTCGGCCGCGCGCGCAGCTTCCTCGCGCTCGCGCTTGGCTTGCAGCTCAATGAGCGCGTCCTCAACCACTTCTGGATTGTCCATCAGGTAGGCGCGCACCATGTCGCCGAACGCGGCGCGCTGCTGCGGTGTGAAGGCGGCGCCGTCTTCTTCTTGAGCGACCGCCGTGGCCGAGAAGAGCAAGGCAAGAGAGCTGGCGAGGAGCATGCGCATCAATTGGAAATCCTTGAAACCAGGCAGGTGATTTGAGGGCGGCGCACCGACCCGCGATAAAACCGGAGAAGACCGAGCCACGTTGCCAACGCAACAGGCCTAGCGTCGACGACGCGCCCCATCGACAGCCTCCATGGCGTCCAAGGCGGCAATGATGTCGTTGGCGCGCAGCCAGTCGGTCGATCCGGTGGGAAAGTCATCGCGTGCGCGCGCCGCAAAGGCGCGGGCCGAACCGGGGTCTGAGTAGAAGCGCTGTTCGGCGGTGGCAAGCTGGGCCAGCGCCGTTTCACCGCGCCGCTCGTGCATGAGCGCGCGTAGGCGCCAACCAAAGGCGTTGTCGCGCTCGTACTTGAACGATTCGGTGAGCGCCGCTTCGGCCTCGTCGAGCAAGGCGTCGTCGCGCGTTTCAATCAGCGCCTGGGCGAGCAGCAGATAGATCAGGCCGGCGTCCGGCGCCAAGTCGAGCGCATCGCGGAACGGGGTGATCGATTCTTCAATGCGCCCGTTTTCAAACAGGATTTGTCCCTTCAACTCGTGAAAGTAGGCGTTGGTCGGTTCCTCGTCGATCAGCCCGTCGGTCAGTTCCAGGGCGACGCCAATCGACCCCGCCTTATGGTGGGCAATGGCGCGCGCATAGCGCGCTTCGATCGAGGTGTCGGTTTCCGGATAGTGGCGAAAGGTCTGCATCGGCGGGTACAAGAAGCCGTAGATTTTGGCCTTGGCGCGCTCCAGCATGACGACGTGTTCCGGACTGTCGACCACGTCGGCGTAGGACGACTTTTCAACCGCCGGGCGCAGCGCTTCAACGCGCGCTGACGACAGAGGGTGGGTGCGAAAATAGGGGTCGCGGCGATTGTCTAAGACTTCCTGATAGCGGAAGCGATCAAAGAAAATCAGGAGCCCCTCCGGCGAGGTGCCGGTTTCCTCTAGGAGCCGAATGGCCGCCTGGTCAGCCGCCGATTCCTGGCCTTGGGTGTACTGGAAGAAGGCCAGCATTCCGAATTGTTGGGACGAGCCCAAGAGCGCCGCCGCGGCCCCGCCTTCACCCGCCGCCGCAGCTAAGATGCCCGCCGCCATGGTGAACAGCATTGGACCCATGGCGCGCCGAGCGCCCTGGTCGATGCGCGCCAGGTGGCCGCCTTCGATGTGTCCGGTCTCGTGCGCCAGAACGCCTTTCAGCTCCAGCGGCGTTTCGGCCTCCACGATGATGCCGGTGTGCATGAATATGTTCTGCCCGCCGGCCACGAAGGCGTTCATCGACGGGTCGTTGATGACGTAGGTGGACACCGCTTCGGGGCGCAGACCCGCCGCTTCAAACAGAGGCTCGCCAAACTCGCGCAGCATGCCTTCGATTTCGGCGTCGCGAATGAGGCCTTGCGCGCTCGCGCTGGTGGCGCTCGCGAGTATCATGAGGCTGGCCACGACCGCGTGGGCCAAGCCTGCGAAAATGCGTCGTGCGCTCATGTGCGCTCCATCGCTGCCGGCCCCCGCTCGCGTGAACCTAGCGCTCGAAACCGCCCCGGGAAAGGGGCCAGGGTCATGACCGAGACCGTGGCGCAGGTTTGCGGCCAATGTGCGGCCTTGATCATGTCAGTCTCTCATGAGGCTTTGAGCCATCCCAGTCGGGCGCGAGGGGACCAACGGTGACCAGGGCGTGAGCGGGCGGCGCCTCATCAGACGCGCCGCCCTCCCTCAGCTTCCCTGGCGAAGCGCGCCCATCAAGACGGCGCGCGCTTCTAGTTGTTGAGCCACGACTTAAGACGATCTTGCCAACGCTTGCGCCGCGCCGCCGCGTCCGGGTCGAGAGCCGCTCCAGGGTCCGCTTCAGTCGTCGTCGTCGCCGCTTCCTCTTCGGCAAGGGCGACATCGCTGTCGGCGTCGACTTCTGCATCGGCGCGCGCGGGCGCGGATCGCGCCGTGGCCGCCGGCTTGCGCTTGGGCCTCGGCTTGGTCTGCGACAGATCCGCAGTGGAAGACGCAGCCAGCTCAGATGCGGTTTCTGACGCCTCATCTGTCTCGGCCGTCGTTTCGACAGGCTCTACGTTTGCGACGCGAGCCGACGCAGGGCCCTCTTCAGACGCCGCATCTGCGACGTCGGCCGCATCCGTCTCAGCGCTTGCCGACGCGTCTTCGGGAGACTTGGCTTTGCGGGTGCGTCGGCGTCGGCGCGGAGCTGGCGCGCTCGCCTCTGCGTCCT
>CAYGQB010000149.1:0-2322 GCA_964351895.1 uncultured Caulobacterales bacterium | reverse complement strand
CCGCGATCACCTCCATGCCGGTTGCCGCGCCGTCAGGGCGTCGGCCGCGACCACCGCGACGTCCGCGCCGGCGGCGCCGCTTGGGCTTGTCGCCCTCTTCTTCGTCGCCGGTTCTGGCGGTCGCTGACCGTCCCGTATCGGTCTCCTTGGCGCCGGCGTCTGCTGTGTCTGCGGCGTCGGCGGCGTCCGCGTCGTCATCTGTGGCCGTGCGCGTGTCCGCATCGCCTTCGCTGCGGCGTCCGCGCCGACGGCGGCGCTTGCGCCGTCCACCATCGGGGCGCTCAGACTTCACTGCGTCTTCGTCGTCCTCGTCGCTGCGCAGGTCGTCCAGATCGTCTTCGTCCGCGTCGTCTGGCACATCCGGTTCCGGATCTTCCAGAATGACCGGTGGCGCAATCTTGGGCATCGGATCGTCCGGCCCGCGCATCTCGACCCGGTCAATCACCAGGGACGGCGGGATGAGGGCGGCGTCGCCCTCGATCAGAACGCGCACGGCAAACCGTTCTTCGATGGCGCTCAGCCAGCCGCGCTTATCGTTCAGGAGGAACACCGAAACGCTGGTCGCCACGCGCACGCGCAGGACGCTGGCCTTGCCCGTCATCACCTCAGCTTCAATCGCGCGCATGGTGTGCAGCGCAGCGGAGTCCACCGTGCGCACCACGCCGCGGCCATCACACAGATGGCAAGTGTCGTGGCTGCCCTCCAGGACGCTGGAGCGCCGGCGCTGGCGCGACATCTCTAAGAGGCCGAACTGAGAGATCTTGCCGGTTTGAATGCGCGCCCGGTCGTTCTTCAAGCAATCGCGCAGGCGCTTTTCCACCGCCCGGACGTTCTTAGATTCGTCCATGTCGATGAAGTCGATGACGATCAGACCGGCCAGATCGCGCAGCCGGAACTGGCGACACGCCTCCTCGGCGGCCTCCAAGTTGGTCTTGACCGCCGTGTTCTCGACATTGCGCTCGCGGGTTGCGCGGCCAGAGTTCACGTCGATGGCGACCAGGGCTTCGGTCTGGTTGATCACCAGATAGCCGCCCGAGCGCAGCTGCACCGTCGGCGCGTAGATTTCAGCCAGCTGGGTTTCGATCCCATAGTGCAGATAGATGGGCGAATTCTCGCGATGCGGCTGCACCTTCTTGGCGTGGCTGGGCATCAGCATGCGCACAAAGTCTTTGGCCTCGCGATAGGCCGCTTCGCCTTCCACGATGATGCTCTCGATGTCCTTGTCATAAAGGTCGCGCACTGAGCGCTTCACCAGATTGCTTTCCTCGTGGATGAGGGCCGGCGCCACGGAGTTTAGCGTGGCTTCGCGCACGCTCTCCCACAGGCGCATCAGATAGTCATAGTCGCGTTTCAGCTCAGTGCGGGTGCGCTTGGAGCCCGCCGTGCGCACGATCAGGCCCATGCCCAGCGGCACGTCCAGCTCCGCGACGATCTTCTTGAGGCGCTTGCGGTCGGCGCCGCTGGTGATCTTGCGGCTGATGCCGCCGCCGCGCGCCGTATTGGGCATCAAGACGCAGTAGCGCCCCGCCAGAGACAAGTAGGTGGTCAGGGCCGCGCCCTTATTGCCGCGCTCTTCCTTGACCACCTGAACGAGCAGAATCTGCCGGCGCTTGATGACCTCTTGGATCTTGTACTTGCGCAACAGGCGGGCGGTGCTGAAGGGCTGGACCGACCCCGTGTCCGCGCTGTCGTGATCATCGTCTTCAGCGTCTGATCCAGTGTCTCGGGCAGCGCTTCGATCGGATTCTGAATCCTCGTCCGAATCCGCGTCTAATTCCTCAGATGCAGCCGTGTCGTCGTCGTCGTCATGGTCGTCATCAAGCGCGTCGTCGCCGTTCGAATCCACAGCCGGGGCGGAGGCGTCCGCCTTGGCCGTGTCGTCGTCGAGGTCGTCGTCGTCTTCTTCTTCAGATCGAGCGCGATTGGCGACGGCGGCCGCTTCCAGCTCGGCAACCAGCTTTTGGCGGTCTTCGTAGGGCAGCTGGTAATAGTCAGGGTGAATTTCGCCGAACGCCAGGAAGCCATGGCGATTGCCGCCATACTCCACAAAAGCGGCCTGGAGCGAAGGCTCAACGCGCGTGACGCGCGCCAAGTAGATGTTGCCGCGCAGCTGGCGGCGACCTTCGCTTTCGAAATCAAATTCCTCGACGCGCGACCCATTGGTCACCACGACGCGGGTCTCCTCGGGGTGAGCCGCGTCGATCAACATTTTTTTTGTCATTGAGTACTCCGAAGGGTCGACACGCGCGCCTTCGGCTGGGCGCGCATCGCACCGCAGACGAGAAACCCCAGGGAGCAAAACTCAGACGAGCCGCACTCAAG
>CAYGQB010000148.1:478-6869 GCA_964351895.1 uncultured Caulobacterales bacterium | reverse complement strand
CCCCAACGGTGGGCCAACGCGCGGCGGGAGAACCTTCGCCGGGTGCGGCGCCGGATGGGCTGGACCGCGCCGCGTCGGCGGGCGCGGGGCCGAGGGGACCGTTCGGCTTGAGCGCGGCGGCCGTCTTGGCCAGGCGTTCAGCCAGGCGCAATTCAAGCTCGGCCGCCTCGCCGGCGCCGCGATGCAAGGCGGCGGTCGCCCGCAACAGGGCCTCGCCAACGCCGGCGCGGGCGGCCAGGCGCGCGCGCCCGGTCGCGTCTTCATCGTCAGCCGGCCAAGGCGGGGCGGCGCGCGGGACGCGGGCCCAGCCCTGGGCGTGCGCGCGCCGGCGGATCTGAGAGTGCGAAACGTCAAACGCCTCGGCGATCTGCGGCGCGCTCCAGCCGGCGGTCCAGGCCGCCTCGACCGCCGTCCAGGCCGCAGCCCCCAGGGGACGGCGCCGGCGCGCGGGCTTGGCGGGCTTCGTTGGTTTGAGGGGCTTGGGTGGCTCGGGCGACGTCATGACGGCGATCATAGGCGGCGCTCAAGGGGCGGGGATGCGCCGCCCGCTGTCCTGTGGATAAAGCGGGCGGCCGCCGGGACCTCGTGCGCACGCCCCAGCTTCTTGGCAATTTTGGCGCGCCAAGCCCACATGATGCGCGTTTGAGCGCAGCTGGCGCGCGCCGAAGACCACCCCGTGCGCGCCTTAGAACATGGTCAACGCACCGTGTGCGCGCCCCGGCGGCGACAACCTCTCCTTAACTCGGACGCGCCATCCTGAGGTCCTGGATTTGACGGTTCTGGGAGCCAGCCGACCATGGACGGCGCCGAAGTCATCGACATCGCTCGCTCCGCCTTGTGGGTCACGCTGCAAGCCTCCAGCCCGGTCATGCTGGTGGGGCTGGTCGTTGGTCTGATCATCGCCCTCATTCAGGCCCTGACCCAGATCCAAGAGATGACCCTCGTCTTTGTGCCTAAAATCATTGCGATTTTTGCCGCGCTCTTGATCTTCATGCCGCTCATCGCCGCGGCGCTGGGCGGCTTTGCGCAAGAGACCTTCTCGCGCATCGCCGCCATGTGAGCGGCGACATGGGCGCGGCCACCTTCACCACAGAGCCCTTGACCGCCCTGGTTTGGACGGCGGCCCTGGTGTTTGCGCGCGTCGGCGCTTTGGTGATGTTCCTCCCCGGCCTGGGCGAAACCGGCGTTCCGCCGCGCCTGCGCCTGTCGCTGGCCCTCCTCTTGACGCTCGCCATCGGCCCTTTGGTGGCCGCCTCTGCGCCCGCCTTGCCGGAGCACCCAGCGGCGATGGCGATCATGCTGGGACGCGAGGTTTTGATCGGTCTGGCGGTGGGCAGCTTGGCCCGCATGTTCATGGCCGCGCTCCAGGTCGCCGGCAATGTGATCGGCATGCAAAGCGGCCTGGCGCTGGCTCAGACCTTTGACCCATCGTCAGGTCAGCAAAACGCGATTTTCGCGAGCTTTCTGTCGATCGCCGGTCTGGCGCTCTTGTTCACCACCGACACCCACCACCTCTTCATCGTCGCCATCCGCGGCCTTTATGAAAGCCTGCCGATCGGCGCGCCGCTGCCGGTCGGCGATCTGGCGGACGCGGGCGCAAGCGCGGTCGGCGAAGTCTTCGCTCTGGGCTTGCGGCTGGCCGCCCCGATCATCGTTTTTGGCCTGGTCTTTTATGTCGGCATGGGCGTTCTGTCGCGGCTGATGCCGCAAGCCCAGGTGTTCTTCATCGCCATGCCGGCCACCGTGATGGCCAGCCTGGCCATCTTAGCCATGACCTTGGGCGGGGTGATGCTGATCTACATTGAGCGCCTGGCCGACGCTGCGCGCGATCTGGGGTGAGGCATGGCCGGCGAAACTGACAAGAGTCAAAAGACAGAAGACCCCACCCAACGAAAACTTGACGAGGCGCGCAAGAAGGGCGACGTCGCGAAAAGCACTGAAATTGCTGGCGTTCTGGTCTTGTCATGTGCCGGGCTGATGGCCGCGACGCTGGCTGCGCCCGGCGCTGAAGACCTGACCTTGCGCCTCAGCCCCTTTGTCGCCGCGCCCCACGAAATGTCCGCCGATCCCGCCGGCCTGATGGCGACCGCGCGCCAGGTCGCCGGCATTGGCGCTCTGGCCCTGATGCTTCCATTTGCGATTTTGAGCGTGGCCGCGCTGGTCGGTCATGTTGGTCAGACCGGCTTTCTGGCGTCTCCCGAAAAGCTCAAGCCCAAGCTGTCAAAACTGTCACCGCTGGCCGGCGCCAAGCGCATGTTCGGACCCGAGGCGGCGGCCAACTTCGGCAAGGGCGTGGGCAAGATGGCGCTGGTGGCGGCGGCCTGCACCGTGGCGCTGTGGCCCCGCCGCGATCAGCTCTTGGCGCTCCACTTTCACGATGCGGCCGCGATGATGGCCTGGGCCCGCGAGGCCATTGTGGCGCTGTTGCTGGCGTCCGTGGTCGTCTATGCGCCGCTTGCGATTATCGACTACCTCGGCCAGCGACGCGCCTTCACCGCCCGCCAACGCATGAGCCGCCAAGAGGTCAAGGACGAGCACAAGCAGTCTGAGGGCGACCCCCACGTCAAGGCCCGCCTACGCCAGCTGCGTATGGAGCGCGCGCGCCGACGCATGATGGCCGCGGTTCCGAACGCCACGGTGGTGGTGATGAACCCGACTCACTACGCCGTGGCCTTAAAGTATGAGCAGGGCGAGACGCCGGCGCCGATCTGCGTCGCCAAAGGTGTGGACGCAATGGCGCTCAAGATTCGTGACCTGGCCAAGGAACACCGAGTGCCCGTGATCGAGGATCCGCCTTTGGCCCGAGCACTTTACGCCGGCGTTGAGCTGGATGCGCCGATCCCGACCGAGCACTATGCCGCCGTCGCCAAGCTGATCGGCTACGTTCTTGGGCTTGCCCGGCGACCGGGACGCGCTTAGGCGCTAGACTGAACAACGGTGGCTTGGCGACGAAGTGATTCGCGTCGCGCCCTCGGCATGTGGCGCTGGCTTGCGCTGCATGCACTGAAAATCCGCCCGTCCAGCGGGCCAACCTGCCCTGCAGAATGAGGGAGCCATGTCCGACATCGCTCAAACACCGCCGCCGGCGACCCGCGCCGCTTCACCTCGCCGCAACCTGTTTTGGGGGGCGGCGGGACTTGCGTTCGTGTCGGTGGCCATCGCCCTGTTGGCGCCGTCAGCGGCCGGGGCGCACGGGCTGGTCTTGTTGGCGGGCGTGGCGCTCGGCGCGCTCATCATTCTGGCCGCCATGGTGTTGTCCGGGCGTGGCCTGACCGCCATCTTCGACACCGGGGCGGGGGCCGAAGAGGGCCAGACGCGCGCGCGATTGGCCGCCGCGCTGGATGCGCTTCCCGACCCGGTCTTGGTGACTGACCGGTCCGGCGCGCCGCGCACCTGCAACGCTGCGTTTGAGGCCTTGGCGCGCGACGCCGGCGCCCTGGGCGAAAGTGGTCGCCCGCCGGCGCCTGACCGCGTGTTTGGCGGCCATCCCACCGTGTCTGCGGCGGTCTATCGCCTGTCGCGGGCGGTGCAGCGCGGCGAGGCTCTGCGCGAGGTTTTGCCGCCGGCGATTGTGGGCGCGGACGGACGCGCGCGCGCTTTTGATCTGGAAGTGGCGCCCTTGGCCGGCGGGGACGCGGTGTGGCGCGCTCATGAACGCCAGGACGACGACGCGGTCGCACCCAGCGGAGACTCGCTTCTGGACGCCGCTCCAATCGGCTTCTTCGCAGCCGCGCCAGACGGCAAGATCGTGTTTATGAACAACACTTTGCGCGATTGGCTTGGGCCGCAGGCCGAACGCGAAGACGTCAAGCTGCGGGACTTAATCGTCGGCGACGCCAGCCGGGTCTTGGGCCGGGGCGGGCGCCCGGGCGCCGACACGGTGCGCACCGACGTGGTGTTGCGTGCGCGCGACGGGGTGGAGACGCCGGCCGTGGTGGTCACCAGCTGGCCCCCGAGCGACGGGCGACCGCTGTCACGTTCCATCGTCTTTGGCCTCACCAAGACCGCCGCGCCTCCGGGCGTCGCCCAGGCGATCGCCGGCGCCTCCGCCGGTGCGGCGGGGGCGGGCGCGGGCCTTCTCGACGCCATGTTCGCCAACGCTCCGTTCGGCGTGGCGCGGCTGGATCTGACCGATCCTCTGACGGCCGTCATCGAGGACGCCAACCCGGCTCTCCTACATCTGACCGAGGGGCGCGCGGCGCCGGGATCGCGCTTTGGCGACCTGTTTGATCTCAGTCATCCCGACGTGCGCGCCGCGCTGGGTGAAGCCCGCCGCGGAGCCGGCGCTGAGCCGGTCGAGTTGACGCTCGCCGGCGTGATGCGTCAGCCCTCCGGTCCCGGCGAACCCGCCCCGCGTCCGCACGAGGTGCAGGTGTTTTTTGCCGACGAGCGCGGCGGGCGCATGGCCGCCTATGTGGTCGACATCGCCGACCACAAGGACGTGGAGCGCCGTCTTAACCGGTCTCAGCGCCTCAACACCATCGGGGCGTTGGTGGGGCGCGTCGCCCATGACATGAACAACTTCCTGTCGTCGGCGCGCATCGCGTGTGACCTTCTGATGGAGAGCCACCCGGTTGGCGATCCCTCGTTTCCTAACTTGCAGCGGATCAACCAGAACGTGACCCGGGCGTCGGGGATCGTGCGCCAGCTGCGCGCCTTTGCCGGCGAAGAGAGCAACCGGCCGGTGCCGCTCGAACTGGGCGAGACCATTGCCGAATGCGCCGACATGATCCGGATGGCGGTCAAGGAGAACATCAAGGTGGAGTTCGCCTATGGCCGGGAGGTGCCGACGGTGAAGGCGGATCCAGGCCAGGTTGAGAACCTGCTCATGAATCTGGCGACCAATGCGCGCGACGCCATGCGCGAAAGTGGCGGCGGGCGCCTCAGCGTGCGTGTGGCGTCGGCGACGGACGCCGACATTGACAGCGTTCATTTGGAGCCCGTGTCCCCGGGCCAGTACGCCATGATCGAGGTCTCTGACACCGGCTGCGGCATGAGCCCGGAGACCATTGAAAAGATCTTCGAGCCCTATTTCACCACCAAGAAAGAGAGCGAAGGCACCGGGCTTGGGCTCGCCAGCGCCTTCGGCATCGTCAAGCAGTCGGGCGGCCACATCACGGTTGCTTCGACCGTGGGCGAGGGATCGACGTTCAAGATCTTTCTGCCGCGCCATGACGTCACCGAAGAGGAGCGCGCAGCGATGCGCGCGGCCAAGGACGAGGCGGCGATGCGCAAGCCCCGCGACCTGGCAGGGCGCGGGCGCATTCTCCTGGTTGAGGACGAGGACGACCTGCGCACCTTGTCGGTCATGGCCCTGAAGAAGCGCGGCTATGAGGTCGAATCGGCGTGCGACGGGGAGGAGGCGCTGGAGCTGATCATGGAACGTGGGCCAGACGCCTTCGACCTTCTGATCACCGATGTGGTGATGCCTGAAATGGACGGCCCGACCTTGCTCCAAAAGGCGCGTGAGCACCTGGGCGAGGCGCGGGTCATCTTCACGTCCGGTTACGCCAAGCAGGAGTTTTCCCAGATGCTCTCGCGAGAGCGCGACGTGGAGTTCCTGCCCAAGCCCTACCGGCTGGAAGACCTTGCGCGCAAGGTGAAAGAGGAGATCGGCGGCGGGTCCTAAAAGCGCGGACCCGTCGACCGAATGCTGAGCGCCGCGACCAGATTTGGTCGGGGATCAATTTGTTAACGTTCATGTTGTGTTCCTGGAACGAAGCGTGTACATCATGGGGCGACAGAGCGCCCGTGAGATCGCGCGCGCCAGCCGAAGGGAGCCAACATGACAGACCCGGTGTTGAAGGTTGTGAGCAACGACGACAGCGATAAGCGCAAGGCGCTCGAAGCCGCCCTCGGGCAAATCGACCGCGCGTTCGGCAAGGGTTCAATCATGCGATTGGGCCAGCAAGAGGCGCTCGACATTGAGGCGACGTCGACCGGGTCTTTGGGACTCGACATTGCGCTTGGCATTGGCGGCCTGCCCAAGGGGCGGATCGTGGAAATCTACGGCCCGGAAAGCTCCGGCAAAACCACGCTTGCGCTGCACACCGTGGCTGAAGTGCAAAAGAACGGCGGCACGGCCGCCTTCATCGATGCTGAACACGCGCTGGATCCGGTCTATGCGGCCAAGCTCGGCGTGGACGTCAACGAGCTTTTGATCTCTCAACCCGATGCGGGCGAACAGGCGCTGGAGATTGCCGACACGCTGGTGCGGTCGGGGGCGGTGGACGTACTGGTCATCGATTCGGTGGCCGCCCTGACGCCGCGCGCCGAGCTGGAAGGCGAGATGGGCGACAGCTTGCCTGGTTTGCAGGCGCGCCTGATGAGCCAGGCGCTGCGCAAGCTGACTGGCTCAATCTCAAAGTCGCGCACTCTGGTGGTCTTCATC
>CAYGQB010000148.1:0-468 GCA_964351895.1 uncultured Caulobacterales bacterium | reverse complement strand
CAACCAGATCCGCATGAAAATCGGAGTGATGTTTGGCAGCCCGGAAACCACGACCGGCGGCAATGCGCTGAAGTTCTACGCCTCGGTGCGTCTCGACATTCGCCGCATTGGCGCGGTTAAGCTGCGCGACGAGGTTGTCGGCAATCAGACCCGGGTGAAGGTGGTTAAGAACAAGGTCGCCCCGCCGTTCCGAGAGGTCGAGTTTGATATCCTCTACGGTGAAGGCATCTCCAAAACTGGGGAGCTGATCGACCTCGGCGTCAAGGCGGGCGTGGTGGAGAAATCAGGGGCGTGGCTGTCCTTTGATTCAGAGCGCTTGGGCCAGGGGCGCGAAAATGCGCGCGCCTTCTTAACCGCCAATCCGGATGTGGCGGACCGCATTGAACGGCTGGTGCGCGAGAACGCCGGCCTGATCGCAGGCGAGATGCTGAACCCAGACATTGCAGACGAAGACGAGGCGGCGGCCAG
>CAYGQB010000147.1:1725-6869 GCA_964351895.1 uncultured Caulobacterales bacterium | reverse complement strand
CGCCAGCGGCGCGTTGGTGGAAGGCGAGGTCGCGAGCTTCGTGACGAAGGTGGAGTGGATGTCGAGCGACTTGGCCTTGGTGCCGAGGTACGCCAGCTCACGGTTGATGTTCGTGATCGAGGCTTCAACCGCCGCACGCGCCGTCGACGCGGTCGCTGCTGAGTTGAACGACTGAGTCGCAGCAACCGTCACAATGGCGCCGCCCAGAGACATGTTCCGGCCGGAGGTCGTGATGGTCAGCGTGCCGTTCTCATTGCCAAGCGCTGAGAGCGTGTTGGTCGAACCATTGATCAGGTTCGTGCCGTTGAACTCAGCGGTGCGGACAATGTTGGCCACCTGGTCGCGCAACGCCTTGAAGTCTTCGTTCAGGGCGGTGCGGCTGTTGGCGTCCAGCGAGCTGTCAACCGCAGCCAGCGACTTCTCTTTCATCTGCACCAAGAGATCAGACACCGCTTCGCCGGCCGCAATGGCGACGTCGAGGGTCGATGTGGCTCGGTCCAGTGAATCTTGCACGGCGCCATAGGCCGCCACGTCAGCACGCATGCGCTGAGCGATGGCGAACACGCCGCCATTGTCCTTGGCGGACGCAACCTTCAGACCGGTGTTGATCCGGTTCTGGACGGTTTCCAGCTGGCTGTTGGTTTTGGAGAGGTTTTGCAGCGCAATCATGGCGCCGGGATTCGTGTTTACAGTGGCCATTTCTTAGCCCTCCGTTCTGGGTTCTAACGCCGGCGTTCTTGCCAGCAGAGGCGTTTTGCCTCGGGTGGGACGTTGCAAGCGGCGGGCCAGGCGCAGCGGCCGCGCGCCATTCGCAGGTCCTATACTTATCAATGACTTACGGGGTATTGGGCGCCGAACCCGGCCAGATTTGCCGGGCAAGTTTTGCCGGGCGGTCGGCTTGTCTCGGCAGCTTTTGCCGGGTGCAGCGCACCTGTGGCGGGGGCCGAAAAGCGGGGGCCGAAAAGGAAAACGGCCGCCGCCCCGAACGAGGGGGCGACGGCCGTGGCTGTCCCGCGCGAGCTGAACGGGCCTGAAAGCCCGCTGGCTTAGCGGAAGAAGCCCAACACGGTCTGCGGCGTGGCGTTGGCGATCGACAAGGCCTGAACGCCGAGCTGCTGCTTGACCTGGAAGGCCTGCAGTCTCGCACTCTCTTTGGCCAAGTCGGCGTCCACCAGGTTGCCGATTCCCGCTTCCAGGCTGTCACGCAGCTTGGTCACGAAGTTGGAGTGAATCTCCAACGCTTTCGCATTCGTGCCCATCTTCGCAAGAGACCGGTTCAGGTTGGTGATCGACGCCTCAACGGCGGCGCGCTGCGTGGAAGCAGTCGCCGCAGTGTTGAAGGACGCCGTCGCCGCGATTGTGACGATCGCTCCGCCCAGGGACATATTCTGTGCTGACACAGCAATGGTCAGCGTCCCGTTTTCATTGGCCAGGGCGCGATAGGCGTTGGTGGAACCATTGATCATGTTCACACCGTTGAACTCAGCCGTCGCGACGATGTTGGCGACCTGGTCGCGCAACGCCTTGAAGTCTTCGTTCAACGCCACTCGGCTCTGGGTGTCGAGCGATGAGTCGACAGCCGCAAGCGCCTTTTCTTTCATTGTAACAAGAAGATCTGAGATCGCCTCGCCGGCCGACAGGGCCACGTCGAGCGTGGACATGCCGCGGTCCAGCGAATCAGAGACCACGTCGTATGAACGCACGTCGGCGCGCATACGCTGAGCAATGGCGTACACCCCGCCATTGTCCTTGGCGGAGGCGACTTTAAGACCGGTATTGATCCGGTTCTGCACCATCTCGAGGTCCTGGTTCGTCTTGTTCAAGTTTTGGAGCGCAATCATGGCGCCCGGGTTCGTGTTGACACTGTTGCTAAGCATCGTGTGGTCCTTCCGTTCTGGATGGGTCCGGCCCGTTCATGCCGGCAGACATTTTGTCCGCCCACGCACTTGCAATGCGCGCACCACACTGAATGAGACCACTAGTCGTTGTTTTTTATAGCTTTTTAGGTTCCGCACGCCCCGGAAAGTTCGGCCACATCGGCAACTTTTTCCGAGTGTACGCCGCATCCCGGCAGCATTGACCGGGAGGCGCGCGCCTCTTCCGCATGCGTGCGGGGGGAGCCGGGCAAGACTTTGGAGGGAGGGTGAATGAAGGACGCGCAAGGGCGCGCGGAACGACGCCAGTGCGCGCGGCCCCTAAGGCGACGGCGCGCCCTGTTCAGCCGCCTGCAGAGCGGCCTGGGCTTCAAGGCCCTGCATGATGGTTCGATTGATGTCGATCAAGGGATCAATGCTGGCCCCGTCGCGCAGCACTTCTGATGAGTACTTGGACACGAAGATCGACAATGAAATGATGCTCGCGCGCAGCTGATCGGGCAGCCCGTTGGCGGGCGTCGCGCAATCGGCGGCAAACGTCGACCAGACCTTGCGGTTCCAGTCGAGCGCGCTTGAGAGGCGATTGAGTTCCCCGCGACCGGCCTCACGCACCTCCATCAGGGCGCGCGTGACATGTCCAAGCAGGCGATACTCGGTTGAACGCGGGTCTTCAGCCCGCGCTGACGCCTTGTGATACGCCTGAAGAGACACCGGAAAGCCTTTCGTCTTCATACGCCATAAGCTGACGACAGCTGTTCAGCGCCTTATAGAAGTCACCCGCCATCACGTCGCGGCTGATCGACACGCACTGGCTGAGAATCTCAGGATTGCTGATCGCGCCCATGAATTCAGTCATGCGCATGACGAACTCATCGTAGTACGGACCATCGCGACCCTGGTCGAGATACATCATCATGACCGGCAGATAGACGCGGCGGGTCGGCGTGGTCGCCTCCTCGCTGAGCATGATGTCTTTCTCGCGCAGAACAGAGGCGCGGTTCTGGAGAACCAGTGTCGCGCGGCGTTCACCGTTTTGAACAACGGCCCCGTTGACGACAACTTTTTCACCCGGCTTCAGTGACAGCTTGAGCGGCATGACGGCGTCCCCAATCGGCTCGCACAGGATCGATGGGATGAACGCTAGCGCGGGATGGTTAATGAAGCTTGAGCGCGCCCGCGATTGGCGCCGACGTCGTTAGGCCGGTCTTAACGCGGCCGCCGCGATGGTCCGCCCAAAGCCCGTGCGCGCGGCCTTTTATTGGCTGCGCCCAACCTTGGAGCCGCGCCATGCCGTCCTCAGCGTCCACATCTGCGTCCACGTCCCCTTCGAGCGGCGACACGGCGGCCTGGCTCGACGCGCCGGCGGAAGCGGCCAAGCGCGAGGCGCTCGGCGCGGCTGGCGTCGGTCAGGCCCCGGCCCTGTCGCGCGCCTTGGCGCCCACGTCGGCGGGCCCCAATGCGCCCGCCGGCCTAGAGCGCGTCAGCCCCAAGGTCGTCGCCCTCTTGCGCCGGGCTGGTAAGGCCATGAACGCCGGCGACTATCGCAGCGCCGCGCTGGTTTCGTTCAAGGCGATTGACGCTGACGAAACCTGCGCGCTCGCCCATCATCTGGCTGGCGTGAACCTGTTTCATTTGGGGCATCTGTCGCGCGCCCTGACGTTCTATGAGCGCGCGCTGGAGCTTGACCCCAGCGATCCGCAGATTTTCCAGAACCTGGGCCATGTGGCTTGGAAACTGGACATGCTGGAGGGCGCCGAACGCTTCTTCCGTATCGTGATCAAAATGAACCCGACCAACGCTGAAGGCGCCATCAACCTGGCCGGCGTGCTGCGCGACCAGGGCAAGTTCGACGACGCCGTTGAGGTGTTGCGCGCGCGCCTTCTGGCCGAAGAACATGATCCGGTCTTGTGGAACTCTCTGGGTACGGTCTTGCTCGAAAAGGGCGACCCGGCCAACGCCGCCACCTTCTTTGAAGAGGCGGTTCGGCTTGACCCGGACTTCTCGCGCGCCTGGCACAACATTGCCTATGCGCGCGCCGTTGTGGGCGACGCGGAGGGCTCCATCGGGGCCTATGACACGGCGCTCGCCATGCCAAATCAGCCCAGCGACGATGCGGAGATGCGTCACTCCCTGGCCCAGTCCCTCTTGTCGTGCGGGCGCCTTGGCGAGGGCTGGGACACCTATGAAATCCGCCTGTCGACGGCCTATCAGAACGCCACCTTGTTCCTCATCGACAAGCCCGTCTGGCAGGGCGAAGACCTGACCGGCAAGCACATGCTCCTGGTCGGCGAGCAGGGCCTGGGCGATGAGGTTCTGTTCCTCAACGCCGGCGCCGACATCATGCGCGCCGTCGGCCCCGAGGGTCTCTTGACGCTGGTCGTCGAACCACGCCTGAAACCACTGATTGCGCGGTCTTTTCCCGGCGCGCAGATCCTGCATCACGCCTCGGTCAAGCGCGAAGGGCGCACCTATCGCCTGGTCGTGGGGGACCTCAACATCGACGGCGACGCGCCCGATCTTGGTCGGCCGGTCGACGCCTGGGCCCCGTTCGCCAGCGCCGTGCGCCAGGTGCGACGCACCCGCGACGCCTTCCCCAAGGTGTTCTCAGGATCTGGCTCTGGCTTTTTGACCCCCAACACGGACCGCCGCGCGGCCTATTGCACCGCACTGGACGCCTTGCCGGGCCGGCTGAAGGTCGGCGTGTGCTGGAAGTCCAAGCTGATGACGCCGGCCCGCGCCAAGTACTTTTCTCCGTTCACGCACTGGAAGAACGTTCTACAAACCTCCGACGTGGCGTTTGTCAGCTTGCAGTATGGCGACACGGCAAGCGAGCGCGCCGAGGCGCGCGAGACGCTGGGCGTGGAGCTGCATGAATTGGACGGGCTCGATCTGATGCACGACCTAGACGGCGTGGCGGCGGCCGGCGCGGCCATGGACATCGTCATTGGACCGATGAACGCCTCAACGAACCTGGCCATGGCGTGCGGCGCTGAGGGCTGGATCCTCGGCCATCCGGCCAACTGGCCGATGCTAGGCGGCGACGGATTGCCCTGGTACCCGCGCGCCCGCGTGTTCATGCCGCCGCAGTTTGGCGCCTGGTCGGCCATGATGGGCGACGTGGCAAGCGCCCTGAAGGACCGCGCCGCCGCCGCCGCCAAAGTCCGGGCCGCCTGAGCTGCGCCCGTGTTCGATGAGAACGCTCGAAACCCTGTTACAAGGGCTCTCCCCTGCGTGGACGAGCGAGCTCATGCCTGCCTCCTATTATCGCCA
>CAYGQB010000147.1:0-1625 GCA_964351895.1 uncultured Caulobacterales bacterium | reverse complement strand
AAGGGCTCTCCCCTGCGTGGACGAGCGAGCTCATGCCTGCCTCCTATTATCGCCAAGTCGCCAAGCTGCTGAGTGACGCCGGCTGGACGATGAAACGCCAGGGCAAGGGACGCCATGAGATTTGGGTGGGGCCTGACGGCGCAAAGGTCTGCTGCCGGCAAACCTGAAGCGCCGCGACACTGCAAACGCAATCCTCAAACAGGCCAAGCTCGACACGAAAGTATAGGCGGTCTTTTGCGCTCTACGCTGGTTCGGCCCGCGCCGTCGCCAATGCTTCAGCGGTCACGCGAATTCCAACGCCTGCGTCGCCAGGCTTCAGGTCGAGGAGGTCTGGCGCCAAATCCGCCACCACCTCAGTAAAAGCTTCAAGCGTCTCCGCCTCCACAAAGAGGCCCGGTATGTCGGACGCCTTGACGAACCAGACGCGCGCCGTCTCGTCCCACTGCGCCATCACCACATGTTCGGCCAAGGCCATCGCAGCGTTCTCCAAGTCCAGCCGCAACGATACATCATGCGCGCACGGCGTGTGAACACGTCCCGCCGTATTCCTCCCACGCGCCCCGAGCGCGCAGTGACCGGCGCAGTGACCGGGGCGTTGGCGTCTTGCCGGGGGACGGGTCGGCGTCTAGGTGTCTTGTGTCAACAGTGACACGACTGGGCACCAGAGAGGGCGAGCCGTTGCGTTTTGAAGGCACCAAAGATTATGTCGCGACGGATGATCTGCGCGTGGCGGTCAACGCCGCGATCACGCTGGAGCGCCCGCTGTTGGTCAAGGGCGAGCCGGGCACGGGCAAAACCGTTCTGGCCCATGAGGTCGCAGACGCCATCGGCGCGCCGCTCATCGAGTGGCACGTCAAGTCGACCACCAAGGCCCACCAAGGGCTTTACGAGTATGACGCCGTGGCGCGCCTGCGCGACAGTCAGCTGGGCGACCCGCGCGTGGCCGACGTCAAGAACTACATCAAGCCGGGCAAGTTGTGGGAGGCCTTCACCAGCACTGAACGCCCCGTCCTCCTGATCGACGAAATCGACAAGGCCGACATCGAGTTTCCCAATGATCTCCTGCAAGAGATCGATCGCATGGAGTTCTTCGTCTACGAAACCGGCGAGACAATTTCGGCCAAGCAGCGCCCGATTGTGGTGATCACGTCGAACAATGAAAAAGATCTGCCGGACGCGTTTTTGCGCCGCTGCTTTTTTCACTTCATCAAGTTTCCCGACGACGAGACGATGCGCGCCATCGTCGACGTGCACTTTCCCGGCATCAAGAAGCGCCTGTTGGGCGAGGCCCTGACCATCTTCTATGAGCTGCGCGAAACGCCCGGCTTGAAAAAGAAGCCATCAACGTCGGAGCTTCTGGACTGGCTAAAGCTGTTGTTGGCGGAGGACATCGATCCGGAGGTTCTGCGCGAACGCGACCCGCGCAAGGCCATTCCGCCGCTCGCCGGGGCGCTGGTGAAGAACGAGCAAGACGCCCAGCTGCTTGAGCGCTTGGCGTTCCTGGCCCAGCGCGAGCGACGCGGCTAGAGGCCGGGCCCATGCGCGCGCGCCGGCACGCTCCAACGCTCTGCACACGCCGGCCGGCCGCCCTGGCCCGAAGCAGCGCCATGGCGGCGGCGCTGGTC
>CAYGQB010000146.1:0-6936 GCA_964351895.1 uncultured Caulobacterales bacterium | reverse complement strand
TGAGCATCTCAAGACAGGCCTGGTTGGCGCCCCTATGCGCGGGCCCCCACGAGCGGCCCCAGAGCGTCGCTCCGGCGCGGTCCCCAAGGCGCGGCCCCAAGGCGCGGCCCCAAGGCGCGGCCCCAAGGCGAAGCATCGATGCTCTCAGCGCACGCTCAACGCCCGGCGGCGCCAATCGGCGTCAAGTGGGGCCGTCACAAAACCGTCATACCTTCAACGACTTGACCTCAGGGCGAAGGATCCCGTCGCGTCTTCGCCAAGCCGCCTGCATCTCGTCCGCGTGCTTACCATCCCCGGCCGACATTGCGAAGCCTCACTGGCCGCTTGCGCCGCCGAGGCCCGCCCGCCTGTTGCCCATCTGCGCCGGCTCGCCAACGCACCGCCTCACAACGCAAGCGGCTGGGCGCTTCCCCCGTGTGGAAAAGCGCCCAGCCGCCTGGCGTAGAGATCGCCGCGCCGCCTTAGAACCGGCCGGTCAGGCTGACGCTGAAGGACTGACCGAGGTCGTAGGAAATGACATCCTCTTCCCCGTTCACCGTGTCGCGGAACGAGCGGTACCCGTCGTCCAACAGATTGCGCGCTGAGAAGGCCACTTCCAGCTCACGCTCGAACAGGTCGAACGCGCGGCTGTAGCGGAAATCGAGCGACACGGGCGGCTGCTCGATGGTGTCCTGGCGCCCTTCGGCCTTGTAGTAGAGCACCCGCTCGTCGGCGAAGTTCAACAACAGCCGCGCCGTGGACCGGGCTTCAAAGTCGTCATAGCCGAACTGGATGTTCAACAGATGCTCTGACTGGCCCGGCAGCTGCGCCCCGTCTTCGATCACGCGGTCGGCGTCGAACTCGCTGAAGCCCACGGCCGCCCCGTCAAAGCGCACAATCGTGCCGTTATTGTCGACCTCAGAGTCCAGGTAGGTGTAGTTGGTGTTGAAGATGATGTCCTTCGTCGCCAACCAGCCCCAATCAAAGCGCTCGGAAAAGTCGAACGCCTTCTCAAACTCAAGCTCAAAGCCCTGCAACGTTGCGGCCGGAGCGTTGGTGAACTTGGTCAGAAGATCATCGCCAACGGTGCCGTCGATCTCGATGATTGGATCTTCGATTTCCTTGTAGAACAGGCCCGCCGTGAAGAACTGATTGCGCGAGAAGTACCATTCGTAGCGCAGGTCATAGTTCGTCACCTCTGAGTTCACGAGGCGCGAGTTGCCTTGCGACAAGAGGTCGTTGAGCGAGTTCACAAACACCTGCGGCGCGGTTTCGCGGAATTGCGGACGAATGATCGTCTGCGAGAAACCAAACCGCACCTGCTGGTCGTCCAGCGGGTTCCAGGTCAGCGTCGCCGCCGGCAGGAAGTACTGCGATGAAATCGCCTGCTCGATCACCCCGTCGTCCCCACCGTCGCGCGTAAAGGCGTTGGAGGTTTGGATGGCGTCCTCGTAGCGCCCGCCAATTGAGGCGCGCACGTAGGGCCCGATCTGGAAATCGCCGGAGATATAGTAGGCGTCAGATTCCAGAGCCCCTTCAAACGCTTCGGGGAAATCGCCGGTTGACAGAGGCGCAATGGCCAGACCGGCGTTGGCGATCAGAAGATCAACCCGCTGACCCGCCGCCAGCGACGGGTTGCCCGAGAAGAAGTAGGTGCGCTCGATGGTGTCGCGGTTGCTCTCGCGATACGTCCAGCCGGCCTTCACCAGCACGTCCAGAGGACCCGCCGTCACCGGCAACAGGAAGTCGACGCCCAAGTCGGCTGCGTCATCGTCCAGGGTCTGGAAGCGCACGCGCAGATCGTCTTGCGAGACAATCGTGGAGGTCGGATCGTCACCGAAGTTGCGGTACGTGGCTTCGGTGGAGAACGGGGCGTCGCGCAGCGCCTCTGAGTAGGACGCGCGCCACGTCATCTCCAAATCGCCCAGGCTCGGGAAGTTGTGCGAGCCAGTGGCTTGGGTCATCCAGGCCTGGCGCTCGAACCACTCCGTGCTGTCCCGCAAGGCGCCGTCAAAGCTTGGGCTGGAGACAAAGAAGCGCCGCTCGGTTGCCTTCTCGGTGGAGCGCACGCCAAGCGCCGTCAGCTTGACCTGGTGCTCGTCGAAGAAATCAAAGCCAATCGAACCCAGCGCGCTGGATTCCACCTCGTTGATGGAGCGTTCGCGCGACGATTCAGATTGCAAGCCCGCCCCGGCCGGGTCGTTCTTCACGCCGGCGCGGCGCGTCCAGCTATTGTCATAGGCCAGCGACCCGGTGACGCCGACGCTGACGCCAGATTCAAGGTCGTAGCGCTGGCCCACGTTGAACTCATAGGCATTGTCCGGCGACGCGGGGCCCTCTTGGACCACCCACAGGCTGGCGTTGGCCAAGCTGCGCGCATTGTCGATGCGGGCGGCCGCGTCGGTGGGATAATCCGCGCCGTTCTTGAAGAACTCGTCCAGGCCCGGCGTCAGATTGCGCGTGCCGTCATCCCAGCCGGTCCAGTCTTCGGAGCCGCCGTCGTGCAACAGTGCGTCTTGGCCCATCACCTCAGTGTTCACACCGGCGGAGACTTGCAGGTTCATGAAGCCTTCGTTGGGCAAGGCTAGGGTGCGCAGGTCAATGATGCCGCCGCCAAATTCCAGGGAATACTCAGGCGAGTAGGTCTTCTGAACGAGAACCGATTCCAGAATGTTGGTGGGGAACAGGTCGAGCGGCGCCACACGTCTCAGCGGCTCGGGGCTCGGCAACGGCGAACCGTTCAAAGTCGCCGACGAGTAGCGCTCGTTCAGGCCGCGCACGACCACAAAGCGACCACGCTGCAGCGACAAGCCAGTGACGCGCAACAGGGCTGCGGCGGCGTCCCCGTCGCCGGTCACAGAAAAGTCGCTGCTGTCGACGATCGCAGAGATCTCTGAGGTGTCGCGCTTCTCATCAGGGATATTGACCCCGCGCACAACGATCACTTCACGGGTTTCGAGCTCAGGCTCGATTGCCGGCGGTTCTTCTTGTGCCGAAGCCGCACTCGCGAACGCCAGCAAGCTGGCGGACGACAAGAGAGCCGAGACAGACAGTGTCACATTGCGAAACATGGGCTTCCCCTCGCACGGTCCCCCCGTGCCGGTCGTGTGTTTAAGAGCCAAGGGACGCCCCGCGCCTGCGCGCGAGGCGTCCCCCTTCTGCTTGCGTATCCCGAACCCTAGTTACGGGCGTTCAGGCTGCTTTCGAACGTCCAGTCTTTGAACCAGAGGTCAGCTTCCGCCGTGCCTGGCTCGACCGCTCCGATGTAGGTCGTCGCCTCAAAGAAGCTGTCGAAGGTGGAGGCGTCTGTCGCCGCCACGCCCGCTTCAGCGCCCGCCGCGGTCGGTGTCAGGCCAGCCGTGGTGGAGTTCATGAAGTTGAACCCAGCCAAGCTGCCCGCAACCGTGGCGTTGGTGTTGTCCGCGCCCGAGCGCCGCACATTGTCGGCGTCCGTTGCGAACAGCGCCGTGGCTTCGGCCACGCTGCCGCTGTCGCCGCGGAAGGCTTGGATGGTGTCGATGAACGTGGAGAACAGACGCGTGGGTCCGGTGTCATCGGTGATCAGGTCAACACCCGAGCCGCCAGCGCCGCCATCCTGTTCAGCGTCGAGGCGCAGGGCCGCACCGCCGAAGTCGCGGATGATGAAGTTGGCAAACGTGCCGGCTGTGCCTTCACGCAGGCGCACCGAACCACCCGACGGACGACCAATCAGGGTCGCGTTGGCGATCGTCGGATTTGAGCGCGGCTCTGCGTCCCGGTCGCCCGAGCGGTTGTCGCCCTCAAAGATGTTGTCGCCGTCGCCATTGCCCTGCTCGACCACCAGGTACTGGACGTTGCCAGTCCAGCCGTCGGTCCAGTCAAGCGAGTCGTCGCCGTTGCCCGTGAGCACCATGTAGCGCGCGTTCGCCGTGCCGCCGAAGAACTCGACGCCATCGTCGGCGTTGTTGTGCACCTGGATGAACTCGAAGGGCTGCTCACCCGCGGCCAGAACCGCGGCCGCCTCGGTCGAGACGCCGTTGCCGACGCCCTGGAAGGCAATGCCGTTCAACTCGTTCTGCGGGTTGAAGCGGAAGCCGGCAAAGCGGACCTGCACGTAGCGCAGGACACCCGAGCTGTCGCCGGCGAGGTTGCCGCCGTAGAAGCCTGAGTTGCCTTCACCGTTCTTGATGCAGTTGGCCTGATCGGTCGACGCGATCGGGTTGCCGGACGCATCGTCGGTGTGAGAGCCAAAGCCGCTGTCGCAGTCGTTGATCGGGGCGAAGCCGTTGATCACGAGACCGCCGACCTGCCCGCGCTCGCCGCCAGTGGTGTTGGCGCCGGTGAGGTCTTCGTCGGAGGTGAACACAATCGGCGCAGCTTCCGTGCCGTTCGCGATCACTTGCGAACCGCGATTAACCACCAAGACGTCCGGACCGTTCACGCCGTAGATCGTGGTGCCGGCCTCAATGGTCAGGACCGCCTGGGCCGCCGAAGCACCCTGGCCGCCAGCCGACGCTTCAGCCCGGTCTTCGCCCACATAGACGATGCCGTTGAGCTGATAGACAAACTCAGAGGTCAGCGTGGTGTCAGAGGTCAGCGTGCCTTGCAGGCGGCAGATCGACTTGGTCGCGCCGCTGGCGTCAGCAATGGTCTCGCCCGCCACCGTGATGGTGTTGGTCGGACACGCGCCGGAGCCGGTTGCCGGGGCTTCTTCAACGCCGAAGGTCCAGCCCGTCGTCCAGTTGTCGCCCGGACGATCATCGGGGCCAAAGGCGCCGATATAGTCGGTCTGGGTGAAGAACGCAGAGCTAAAGCCCGGAGACATCAGCGCCGGATCAAAGCCGTTGGCGCCCGGGATGCCGCCTGACGAACGATTGTCAAAGCCGTTGCCCGACGTGGTCAGGTCCAAAGGCGCCACCGCAAATTCCGTCGGCCCAGGGAAGTAGAGCTGGGTCAGCGAGCTGGCGGCGGACACGTTGGTGTTGATGGCGGCGCCGAGCGTCACCAACTCGTCATCGGAATTGTAAAGCGACGCGCTCGTCGTATCGACGAAGAACGGCGACAGGTTGCCGAGGAGAGCGTCCGCCTCGACCGGCGGCGTGGCGTCGCCGCGCGTCGGGGTCGGGCAATCAATCAGCACCGATTCCAAGTTCAGGGTGTTGGTGCCGACGGTGTCCACACCCGCCACAGCCGCATCATCCTGCTCGGTGTCGACGCGCAGGCACGAGGCGCCCGGCTTGACGAAGATCGAGTTGGCGATGAGACCGCCGGTGCCTTCACGCAGACGCAGCGCCGAGCCGCTGGTCAGACCAGCATCGCCGACAAACGTCAGGTTGGCGACCGTCGGGAACGACCGCGGAGCCGCATCGCGGTCGCCGCCGCGGTTGTCAGCTTCGATGCCGTTGTCGGCCTCTTCGTTGCCCTGCTTGATCAGGACGAACTGAAGGTTGCCCTGCCAGCCGTCCGTCCAATCGAGCGAGTCGTCGCCATTGTTGGTGAGAACGATGTAGCGGGCGTTGGCCGTGCCGCCGAAGAACTCGACGCCGTCGTCGCCATTGTTGTGAACTTGGATGTACTCAAACGGGACCGCGCCAGCCGGCAGGATGGCGGCCGCCTCGGTGGACACGCCGTTGCCGACGCCCTGGAAGGCGATGCCGTTGTACTCATTTTCCGGGGTGAAGCGGAAGCCGGCGTAGCGCACCTGCACGTAGCGCAGAACGCCCGAGCTGTCGGCTGCGTCCGCGCCGCCGAACAGGCCGACAGAGCCTTCGCCGTTCTTAAAGCAGGAGGCCTGCGCCGAGGTTGCGATCGGGTTGCCCGACGCGTCAGTTGCGCCCGTGGCGGGGAAGAAGCCGGCGTCGCAGTCATTGATCGGCGCCTGGCCGTTGATGACCAGACCGCCCCACTCGCCGCGGATGTTTTCTGAGCCGTCGCGATCAGCAATGTCCGGGCTCGTCGAGGCGATGAGGTCGGCCAAGCTGGTGAAGATGATCGGGTCAGCGGCCGTGCCGTTGGCCAAGATCTGCGAGCCGCGATTGACGACCAGCACGTCCGGACCGTCCTGGCCGACGATGATGGCGCCAGGCTCTAGGGTCAGCGTCGTGCCGGTGCCGGTCGCGCCTTCGTCGGCGCCGACCGTGGTCACGCCCTTAATCAGGAGCGGCAGATCGGCGGGAATGGTGAGGCCGTCGGGAAGCTGACCGCCCGCGCCGAGGTTGTTGAACCGGGCGACCGTGGCTTCGGTCGTGGCGTCAATTGACACCGTGGCCAAGATGAGACGCTGAGGGTCGGTGGCGGCAAAGCCGTTGGCGGTGTTGAAGGCGTCAACCTGCGCCTGGGTGACCACTTCGACCGTGGTGACGGTCGGGCCGGCGGGCGGCGCGGTGGTGGGCGGCGGCGCAACAGGAGCGGCGGTGCCTGGCGAAGCAATTTCAGTGTCGGCGCACGCCACGGCGGCCATGCTGAACACGGTCGCCAGCAGAACCCGGCGCAAATTGGTAGCAGCGCGCATACGCGAGCCCCCCTTCATCCCAAAGAAAATCTATGGCGCGCCATCCCCCACGGAGGGCGCCCTGCACCCCAAACTCAGCCAGGGCCCACTCTCGGTCCCAAACGTCGTCCTTGATGCCGCGCCGATATGCCATGGCCGTGTCACAGTTCTATGACGGGTCCGTGTCAGTTCCGCGAAGTTCGCGGCGCCTTGGAACACTTTCAGTTGGTACACTGATGGTTCCAAGTTTTTGCATGATCCGCCAAGCACTTGATTCTTGCGCGCCCGCGCTCTTAAGGCCCCCAGTGCCCAGGCGCCAGGCCGGCGCCAACTTGTCCGAACGGCCCAATGAGCCAGGTCAGCCAGATGCCGCCCGCGAGCGCTGGACCAAAGGCCATGGCGCCGCGCGCGCGCTGTAAACCGGCGATGATCAGGGCGCCGGCGCTGGCCGCCAGCAGCACGCTCGGCAGGGCCGCCCACCCCAGCCA
>CAYGQB010000145.1:0-7077 GCA_964351895.1 uncultured Caulobacterales bacterium | reverse complement strand
GACTTCGGCCGTGACCAGCCCCTTGTGCGCGGCAACCTTTCGGCCAAAGGCGCTGGCGGCTGCGGCGACGTCTGAGGCGCGTCCATTGGCGGCCATGACCCCAAGAAAGCGGCGCGCCAGGTCGTGCACGCCCGCCTTCTCGGCCACCGCCCCGACGCCAGCCGCCTTGGCGGCAACGTCGAAGGCGGGGCTGTCGATGAGATTCTTCAGGTCGTCCGACACGTCGATCAGCGCCACAAAGGCGTTCAGACCGTCCGCGACAGCGTCCAGCGCGCCCGCGTCGCGGGCCAGGTCAAACAGGGCCGCTGCGTAACGCGCAGCGACCTCGGCGGTTTGGGCGTGAGAGCCTGCCACTTTGTGCTCGCGCTCGCGTGTTGGATCGTGCGGCGAAGGCCGCGGGGACCGGGGATGGGTTTAACGTTCAAGGCCAGGACGTTGCGTCATGCGCGACGCCGCGTCACAGCCCCAAGGCGCTGGCCTGATAGCATTGGTCCCTATGCCCCGCAAGCGACGCTGGGTCGCGGCCTGTCCGGCGCGGCGACACGCCTCACTTGGCGGCCCCCGCCTTGCGCCGTGCGCGGGCCATGACATTGAGTGTTTCCACCCCAAGCGAGAAGGCGATCGCGAAGTAGAGATAGCCGCGTGGGATATGGAATCCGAGACCGTCGGCCACCAGCGCAACACCGATCAACAGGATAAACGACAGGGCCAGCATCTTGGTGGTGGGGTGGGCGTCGATAAACTCTGCGACCGGCTTGGCCGCCGCCACCATCACCAGGGTGGACGCCAGCACCGCCAGGACCATGACCATCAAGATGTCCGTCATGCCCACCGCCGTGATCACCGAATCTAGAGAGAACACCACATTGATCGCGGTCATCTGCGCCATGACGGCGGCAAACGAGGCGGTCGCGGCCCCGATCTCGTCATGGGCGTCGCCTTCGATCGCGTGGTGAATCTCGCGCGTGCCTTTCCACAACAAGAACAGACCGCCGACGAGCAAGATCAGGTCTTTGGCCGTGATCTGGATGAACTCTTCCGGGTGAGGCCCGTGCGCCAATCCATGGAACACGGCGGGCAGCTCAAACAGCGGCGTGTCGAGTTGCGCCAGCCACACCAGGGCAAACAAGAGCACCACGCGCAGGCCCGCCCCCACCCAGATGCCCAGCTGGCGCGCCGAGGCTTGGCGTTCAGCCGGCAGACGGCTGGCCGCAACCGTGACGAACACGACATTGTCGATGCCCAGAATGATTTCCAGGAACGTCAGCGTCGCTAGAGACGCCAGCGCTTCAGGGGTGGCGAGCACATCCAACATTCGTCAGGCCCTTAATGACCACACCCTGTGTATGGGTATGCGATCAAGGCTATGGGCCGTCAGCGCCCGCCTGGTCAAGTCGCCTCAGCCGACCAAGACGCCGCCCCCCCAAAACCCGCCAGAGCCGCCCGCCCCAATGCTGCACCGCCCAAACCGGGTGTTAACGCGGATGGGCTAGGGTCAGCTCAACCTAGGCGCGCATCTGCGCCGTGAGCGGCGCGCACGAGACACATGACCGACACCACCCGCCCGCCTGGCGCGCGCCGCCCCGCCTCCTTGGGCGGCGCCCTCATCGTCATCACAGCCCTCGCCACCGGACTTGTGATGGTGGCGATCGGCTATTCTGCGTTCACATCATCGTCGGCGACACGCGAAGCGGCCGCCAACACTGTACTGTTTGAAACACTGCACGGCCGCATTCTTCTCAACGACCAGACGTTGACCCACCACGCCTCGATGGCCGCCTATTCCGGCGATGGCGCTTGGCGTGTGGGTTATGACGCGGCGGCGACCGATCTGGATCATGCGATTGAACAGGCCAACGGCCTGGCTGAAAGCGTGGGCGTACTGGAGGCCCTGGCCGCCACCAGCTTGGCCAACCAGGCCCTCATCACCTATGAACGGGCTGTCTTCGCCCACGTCTTGCGCCAGCGTCCTGAACGCGCCGTGGCGCTGATCTCCAGCCCGGAATACGCTGACTACAAGACCCGCTACACCGACGGCATGGCGGATTTCTTGACCGTGGTGCACGCCGCCCTGCACGCGCGATTCGCCGACGCAAAGCACCAGATGGAAGGAACGTTTCTGGCCGCCATCATCTCGCTTGCGGCGCTCAGCGCGGTCTGGTGCGTGATCGTTTTGAACGTGCGCCGCCAGGCGCGCCAACTGGCGGCAATGCGACAAGAGCTGGAGCGCGCCCACGCCAGCCTCGCCACCCGAGCACGACTGCGCGAGGCCTCGTTCTTTGATGACGGCCCGATTCCGATGTTCGACCTCGATCAGGGCCAGCTTGTCTCCTATCTGGACGCGCTGCGCAGCTCCGGCGGCGTCACGGACCTGCGCGCCTGGGTGGTGCAAGACCCAAGGCGGCCGCTGGAACTGGTCAGCCGCATCGTCACGCGCCGGATCAATGCGGCGGCCGTAGAAGCGTTCCAGATCGAGGACGCCAACGACGTCGTCGGCAACACCAGCAACATGTTGCGCGAAGAGTTCGTCCAAGCCTGCACGCGCTACGCCTGTGACCTGTGGGACGGGGCGACGCCGCGCGGCTATGAAACGCGCCTCTATCGCTCCAGCGGCGAGGCGGTCGACGTGATCATTCACGTGCGCGCCTCACGCGACGACCCTGAGGTGTCCGCCCTCGCCTCCATCGTTGACGTCACGGAACTCAAGGCCGCTGAACGCGCCGCGCAAGACGCGCGCGAGGCGGCCGAACAGGCCAGCCGCGCCAAGTCGGTGTTCCTGGCCGCAATGAGCCATGAGATCCGCACCCCCATGAACGGCGTTCTGGGCATGGCGGCAGCGCTGCAATCGACCCCGCTGAGCGACAAGCAAGCCGGCATGCTGGATGTGATCCTCGCGTCCGGCGAGGGCTTGATGACGGTCCTCAATGACCTTCTCGACATCTCCAAAGTCGAAGCCGGGCGCATGGACCTGGAGGAGACCAGCTTCCTGCTCGACGACATCGTCGGTTCGGTTGAGGCCCTGTTCGCTCCCCGGGCGGCGGAAAAGAACTTGGCGTTCGAGGCGGCCATCGCCGACGACGCGCGCGCCTGCTTCGTCGGGGACTCGGGGCGGCTGCGCC
The DNA here is from genome assembly GCA_964351895.1 of uncultured Caulobacterales bacterium. Taxonomy (GTDB): domain Bacteria; phylum Pseudomonadota; class Alphaproteobacteria; order Caulobacterales; family Maricaulaceae; genus CAYGQB01. The sequence goes on along the minus strand of CAYGQB010000145.1, from coordinate 3,958 downwards.
AAATTCTGTTCAATCTGGTGTCCAACGCCCTCAAGTTTACCGAGACCGGCGGCGTCACGATCATGGTGGAGCGCGACACCGAACGCGCGGCGCCGGAGGGGCGCGCCCGCATCGCCTTCAGCGTCCATGACACCGGCATCGGCATGGAGCCGGATGTGCTCGACACCGTGTTTCGTCCCTTTGTGCAGGCCGACGCCTCCACAACGCGCCAGTTTGGCGGCACGGGCCTGGGCCTGGCGATCTCTCAGAAGCTGTGTGAGCTGATGAACGGCGAGATCACGGCGCGCTCTACGCTCAATCTGGGGTCAAGCTTCCGGTTCGTGGTTGAGCTGGGCGCCAGCGGCAACGCCCAAGAGGCGCGGATCGCCTCCCACGAATCGCGCGTGCGGGCCGCCGACGAAGCCGAAGGCCAGCTCTTCACCGAACCGCTGCGGGTCCTCGCGGCCGAAGACAATCATCACAATCAGCTGGTGCTGGAAGCCATCTTGGGGAGCGTCAATGTCGCACTGACCATCGTGGAGAACGGCGTGCAGGCGGTGGAGGCGTGGCGGGCGCGAGAGTTCGATCTGATCTTAATGGACGCGCGCATGCCCGTGATGGACGGGCCAACCGCAGCGCGCGCCATTCGCGCCGCCGAACGCAAGGCCGGCCGGGCGCCCACCCCCATCATCGCCCTGACCGCCAACTCCATGCCCGAGCAGGCGCGCGCCTACGCTGAGGCGGGCATGAACGGTCTGGTCGCCAAGCCGGTGCACCCAGGAAAGCTCTTGGACGCCATGGCGGCCGCCATGACGAACCCCGCTGAGCCGAACCCCGCTGAGCCGAACATTGCATCGCCCCCTGAAGCGCCGCCTGAAGCGCGGTTGACCGCCTAGTCACGCCCAGCAGGCCCAGTCATGGGCCCAGTCATGGGCCCAGCTACAAAAACGAATAGGGGTCGATGTCGATTGTGGCCCGCATCGCGGTGGGCACTTTGACCCGTCCGCGCCAGGCGGTCATGTAGCTGGGCAGGTCGACGCCCAAGTCCGCGCGCACCAGAAACCGCCGTCGCCACCGCCCGCGCACCACGGCGATGGGCGGCTCGGCGGGGCCCATCACGTCCACGCCGTCAACAATCGGCGCGGCGCGGCCAAAGTCCCGCGCGATCAGCTCCAGGCGCGCCTCGTCCGGCCCCGACAAGATGAGCGCCGCCAAGCGGCCATAGGGCGGCAAGCTGAGGTCGCGCCGCGCCTCAATCTCGGCGGCCAAGAACGCGTCGCGATCCCCCAGTCGCAGCGCGTCTAAGGCCTCGTGGTGGGGCATGCAGGTCTGCAACAGGGCGCGGCCCGGGCGCTCAGCCCGCCCGGCGCGTCCCGCCACCTGAACCAGGGTCTGATAGGTGCGTTCGCCCGCCCGCAGATCGCCGCCGCGCAGGCCCAGGTCCGCGTCGATGACGCCGACCAAGGTCAGATTGGGAAAGTTGTGACCCTTGGCGACAATCTGCGTGCCCACCAGAATGTCGATCTCTCCGGCGGCCATGGCGGCCACCTTGGCGCGCACGGACTCAGCGTCTTGCGCCGTGTCTGATGAGAAGACATCGATGCGGGCGTCGGGAAAGCGCGCGCGGGCCTCCTCTTCGAGCCGCTCCACGCCCGGGCCAACAGCGTGCAAAGAGTCAGGCGCCCGGCACTCTGGGCACTTGTCAGGCTTGGGAATGGAATAGCCCGTCACATGGCACACCAGCCGCCCGGTGTAGCGATGCTCGACCAGCCAGCTGTCGGTGTCGGGGGCCTTCATGCGCTGGCCGCAGGCGCGGCAGATCACCAGCGGGGCGTAGCCGCGCCGATTGAGAAAGAACAGGGCCTGTTCGCCCCGCTTCAAGGTGGCGTCAACCTCGTCGGCCAAGGGGTCGCAAATCCAGTGGTCCTTGGCCGGGCGGTGCTGGCGCAAGTCGATGGTTTCGACCGTCGGCAGCGTGGCCACGCCCGGGCGTCCCGGCAAGACAATGTGCGCGTAGCGCCCGCGCTGGGCGTTGACCAGGCTTTCGATGGAGGGGGTCGCAGACGCCAGCACCACCGCCGCCTGGCCGAGCCGCGCGCGCACAATCGCCATGTCGCGCGCCTGATAGAGCACGCCGTCCTCTTGCTTGAACGAGCCGTCGTGTTCTTCGTCCACCACGATCACGCGCAGATTGCGGAACGGCAGAAACAGCGCCGAGCGCGCGCCGACGACAATCCGCGCCCGCCCCTCGGCCACGGCGCGATAGGCGCGGCGTCGATCACGGTCGGGAATGTTGGAGTGCCACTCGACAGGCGCGGCCCCGAAGCGGGCCTCAAAGCGCGACAAGATCGCCTGCGTCAGGGCGATTTCCGGCAGCAAAACCAGAACCTGGGCGGTCGGGTCAGCGCCCAGTGCCTCGGCCACGGCCTCAAAATAGACTTCGGTCTTGCCTGAGCCCGTCACCCCGTCCAAGAGCCCCGCCTGATAGCCGCCAAGCTGAACCAGGGCGCGCAGCTCCAGCGCCGCCTCCTCCTGGATCGGCGTTAAGTCGAGCCCAGGGCGCAGCGGATCGGGCGGGTCATAGGGCGGGTCGGACGCCACCTGACGCGTTGCCAGCGCCCCCATCTCCGCCAAGCCCTTGACCACGGACGCCGTGACGCCCGCGTCGCGCGCCAATTCGCTGGCGGTGCGCGCCGGCCCGTCCTGCACCGCCGCCAGGACCTTCTTGCGCGCCGGCGTGAGACCACGCGCCAACTCCAGCCCGGTCGGCGCATAGACGGTCTGGATCGGCGCCGGACGCCACATGGAGGACCCGCGCAGCACCATGCGCAGCACCGCCCCCGGCGACGAGCAGGTGTAGCGCGCCACCCAGTCGACGAACTGGCGCGAGACCTCCGGGATGGGCGGCGCGGGCACGTGCTCTTCCAGCGCCTTCAGCGACCGCGCTCCGTCATCAGCCCCCAGCGCCCACACCACGCCGCGCGCAGACCGCCCGGAGATGGGCGCATTGACGTGGTCGCCAAGCCCAATGGAAAGATGCTCAGGCACGACATAGTCGAACGGTTCTGGCAGCGGCAGAGGAAACAGAACCCGCGCCTTGATGCGCTGGTGGCCCAGAAGGTCCGGCGCCGGCGCGGCGAGGCCAAGATCGTCGGTCATGGCGCGCCCGTCACCTGGCCTTGGGCCAGACTTCGCGCGCCACTTGGCGCAAACCGCCAACCGCCCGTAAGGTCGGCGCGAACCGCCGCCTGGCGCGACCGCTGGCGATCAGAAGGACTGAGACACTCATGCGTCTGTTTGTAGACACCGCCGACTTGGGCGAACTTCGCGAACTTGCTGAAACCGGCCTGGTGGACGGGGTGACCACCAACCCGTCGCTGATCGCCAAATCGGGGCGCAACATCCTGGAGGTCATCGCCGAGATCTGCGCCCTTGTGCCGGGGCCGGTCAGCGCCGAGGTCGCGGCTGTCGACGCGCCAACCATGATCGCGGAAGGCAAGCGCCTGCGTCAGATCGCGGACAATGTCGTGGTGAAGGCCCCGCTGACATGGGACGGCCTGAAGGCCACCAAGGCGCTGGCAGACGAAGGTCATCCGGTTAACGTCACCCTGTGCTTTTCTGCGTCTCAGGCCATGCTCGCGGCCAAGGCCGGCGCCGCCTACATCTCGCCCTTCATCGGCCGACTCGACGACATCGGACAGGACGGGTTGGGCCTGATCCGCGATATTCGCGTTTTGTTCGATAATTACGACAATCTCAAGACCGAGATTCTCTCCGCCTCCATACGCTCGCCCGGCCACGTCCAGAACGTCGCCCTGGCGGGGTCAGATTGCGCCACCATTCCGCCCGCCACCTTCCGTCAGCTTGCCGCCCACCCCCTCACCGACCGGGGCCTAGAAGCGTTCATGAAAGACTGGGCGGGCACCGGTCAATCGATCCTCTAGCGCCGCCACGCCAGGAACGCGCGCACGTCGCGCGC
>CAYGQB010000144.1:0-7088 GCA_964351895.1 uncultured Caulobacterales bacterium | reverse complement strand
TTGTGGAGGCGGGCGCGGACCGGGTTTTGCCGCTCGACCTGCACGCCGGCCAGATCCAGGGCTTCTTTGACATCCCGACGGACAATCTGTTTGCCGCGCCGGTGATCGGCGCCGATGTCAGAGCCAACTACCAGACCGACAACCTGATGATTGTTTCGCCCGACGTGGGCGGCGTGGTGCGCGCGCGCCACCTGGCTGAACGCTTCGGCGCCGACATCGCCATCGTCGATAAGCGCCGGCCGCGCGCTGGCGTATCAGAAGTGATGAACATCGTCGGGGACGTTGCCGGGCGGCGGTGTCTCCTGGTCGACGACAGTGTGGATTCGGGCGGCACGCTGGCCAAGGCGGCCGACGCCCTGCTGGCCGAAGGGGCCGAATCGGTCAGCGCCTACTGCACGCACGGCGTTCTGACCGGCCAAGCCGTCTCAAAGATCGAAAACTCGGCGCTGACCGAACTGGTGGTGACGGACTCAATTGAGCAGCCCGCTCCGGTTCTGGCGTCAAAGAAGATCCGGATCATGACCATTGCACCGCTCATCGGCGATGCGATCAGTCAGATCGCGCACGAACGATCGGTGTCTGAGCTATTTAGCTAAAATCAGCCGACAATCGACGCTAAATGCCGCGCGCCAGCTTCAGCGCGCCTACACCGCGCCCTGCGTTCTTCCTGGCGCACGCGCCGCTGGGGCGCCACCCTCCTCGTCGCCGCCGCCCATCTTGCTGTTTGCATTCCCGGAGCCCGACGATGCTTGAGAACGCCCCCATGTCCCGCATTCTCCTCGGCTTGGTGCTCTTTGCCCTGACGTTGAATGCAGCGACCGGCTTGCGCGACACCGACACGATGACTGCGGTGCTGACCGGCGCGCCGCCCGCCGAGTTGGTTGAGACGACGGCCTCGCCCCGGTCCGCCTTGCGGGGCGGGCGCATAGCGACGCACACGTCCTAGGCGCCATGCGCATCGCAGACGCTTGCGAGACGCGCCCACATCCCTTATAGACGCGCGCTCATTGGATGAGTTGACGTGCGTGCGTTTTGCGCCGCCCCAGTTCGGGCGGCGTCGCTGTTTTTGGCCCAAACGCCTCGCCTACCGCTGCGGAGTGAATGATGAGCGACCTGGTGCTGAACGTGGAAGTGCGCGAGCACACAGGCACGGGCGGAGCGCGTGCAACCCGCCGCGCCGGACTGGTGCCAGGCGTCCTGTATGGCGGCCCCCAGGGCGCTGTCGCGATCAGCTTGAACAAGCTTGAGTTGGCCAAAGGCCTGAACCGCGGCGGATTTCTGTCCCAGGTGGTCAACATCTCCCACAAGGGCGACTCTCAGGCGGTTCTGGTGCGCGACATTCAGTTCCATCCGGTGACGTCGGTTCCGTTGCACATCGACCTTTATCGCGTCGACGCCGACCAGATCATCACCATCGAAGTGCCGGTGGAGTTCATCAACTCTGAGATCTCGGTCGGTCTGAAGCGCGGCGGCGCTCTGAACGTCGTGCGCCACACGGTTGAGCTGTCCTGCCCGGCCAGCAAGATTCCGGAAAACTTGGTGTTCGACCTTGCGGCCGTGGACATCAACGACAGCGTCCACATCTCATCGATCGAGCTGCCGGACGGCGTGACCCCCACCATTACCGACCGCGACTTCACGATCGCCACGATTGTCGGCAAGGGCGGCGCCGCCGACGACGCGGATGACGCGGCCGACGAAGCGGAAGCTGGTGGCGATGGCGAAGGCGGCGACGCGCAAGCCAAAGAAGACTAGCGCTCAAGTCTTGCCGCCAGGCGCACACGCGCGCCAGGGGCCAAACGGCTTCAGGGCCTGCGAGGGCCTTGGAGGGCCTGCGAGGGCCCCGGGGGCTAACAGATGCTGCTGATCGTTGGACAGGGAAATCCGGGCGCGCGCTATGCCGGCAATCGCCACAATATCGGCTTCCTGACGCTCGACGCCGTGCACGCGGCGCATGCGTTTGCGCCGTGGCGGTCCAAGTTCCAGGCCCAGGCGTCCGAGGGCGTGGTCGCGACCCCTGACGGGCCCGTGAAGTGCCTCCTCCTCAAGCCGCAGACATTCTACAACGAGACCGGCCGCGCGGTCGCCGAAGCAGTGCGCTTTTACAAGATCGACCGGGCCGACGTGATTGTGGTCCACGACGAGATTGACCTGGCGCCGGGGCGGTTGCGGATGAAGGCGGGCGGCGGGGCGGCCGGCAACAATGGCGTGCGCTCCATCTCGCAAGTTCTCGGCCCCGACTTCCGCCGCGTGCGCATGGGCGTGGGCCATCCCGGCGACAAGGCGCGCGTCATGTCCTACGTCCTGTCAGACTTTTCCAAATCCGACCAAAGCTGGCTTGAGCCGCTTCTGGATGCGGTCGCGCGCGCGTTTCCGTTCTTGGCGGCTGGAGAGGACGAACGCTTCCAAGCAGAGGTGATGCGTCTGGCGCCCGCGCCCAAGAGCGATCCACGCCAATCCGCGCGCGGCCCTCAAGGCGCTCAAGACACAGACGAACCTGCCCCCAAGCCGGCCACCAAGCCAAGCTAGGCGCGCAATCGCACGCCCGCCTCCACGCACAAGGACAAAACGCCCATGGGCTTTCAATGCGGCATCGTCGGCCTGCCCAATGTTGGCAAATCGACCCTGTTCAACGCCCTGACCCAAACCGCGGCGGCCCAGGCGGCCAACTATCCGTTCTGCACCATCGAGCCCAATGTCGGCGATGTGGCCGTGCCAGAACCGCGCCTGCCCAAGCTGGCCGCACTGGCGGGCTCAGCCGAGCAAATCCCGGCGCGCATGAACTTCGTCGACATTGCCGGCCTGGTGCGCGGCGCCTCCAAGGGCGAGGGCCTGGGCAATCAGTTCCTGGCCAACATCCGCGAGGTTGACGCCATCGCCTATGTGTTGCGCTGTTTTGAGGACGGGGATGTCACCCACGTCGAGGGCCGGGTGGACCCGATCGCGGACCTGGAAACCGTGGAAACCGAGCTGATGCTGGCTGACATGGAGAGCCTGGAAAAGCGCAAGCTTCCCTTAGAGAAAAAGGCCAAGTCCGGGGACAAGGACGCCAAGGCGCAAATCGGCCTCATCGACCTGGCGCTTAGCGTCCTGAACGACGGCAAGCCGGCCCGCACCGCTGAGGTTTCCCCCGACGACGTCAAGGCGTGGCGCATGCTCCAGCTTCTGACCGCCAAGCCGGTGCTTTTTGTCGCCAATGTTGACGAGGCGAGCGCCGGCGACGGCAACGCCCATTCGGCCCGCGTCGCGGTGCGCGCTGCGCAAGAAAACGCCCCGTGCGTCGTGATCTCAGCCCAAATCGAAGCTGAGCTGGCCATGCTCGACGCGGGCGAACGCGCCGAATACCTGTCTGATCTGGGGCTCGATGAGGCGGGCCTGGATCGCATGATCCGCGCCGGCTACACCCTCTTGGACCTGCAAACCTACTTCACCGTCGGCCCCAAGGAAGCGCGGGCCTGGACGGTGCGGGCGGGCGCCACCGCGCCCAAGGCGGCCGGCGTCATTCATGGCGACTTTGAACGCGGCTTCATCAAGGCTGAGACCATCGCCTACGACGACTTCATCACGCACGGCGGCGAAGCAGGCGCGCGCGAGGCGGGCAAGCTGCGCCAAGAAGGCAAGGAATATGTCGTTCAAGACGGCGACGTAATGCACTTCAAGTTCAACGTCTAACCCAGCCGCCCCGCCCGCCGCTTTAGCGCTGAGGGGCCATGTTGAATTGGAGCGGCGGAATGTTGTTGGGAGCGGTTAGAGTGCATTTGGCGTTGGGCGTCGGCTAGGGGCGCGGGGCGCAAAAGCTGCCGTAAGAAACACTTACTTTCGCTTGGCTTTGTCACGTTCGTGCAGTTGTTGCGTTGACGGAATTCCGAGCGCTTGCATCCGCACCGATAAAGAAGCCGTCTGCAGTATCCGACTCACTTCTTGCTCAAAATTCTGCACGTATCTGGCGACCTTCGCATCGACGTGGCTGAATGCCTGCCCATCAGTTGCGAAGGAGAATGATTTTTCCCAGCCAAACAACTTGCGCCCTACTCGGTCGATAGTGGCGGACCGAGAGAGTTGCGGGTCGAACGCATCGGCTCCGGCAACGAGTTCGCGGATCGCTCTCTTGGATCTCGACAAATTAACTCGAACGTCGCTCAACATCTTTTCGATAGACGCCGAACTTGGGACGCAGCGCCGTGGCTGGATTGTACATCCGAGAAAGTCGAACGCGTCGCGACAAAGACCTGAAGCTGCTTTATCGGAACCGGGCACGGGAGGGTAGAGTGACATTTCAAACTGCTCGAAAAATTTGCGAGCGAACTCTACAGCTACTGCCAATTTTTCGGGATCATCACCCAATATGAAAATGTCGTCGATGTATCGAACGGCTGCAACACCCATACCATTCAGTTCATGATCGAAGTCGTATAGCAGCACATTCCCAGCAAACGCGGACAATGATGATCCTTGAGCTACGCCCTTTCCGTCCTTTGGGAAAAGTCGCGCGTAGGATTGAAGCTCGTCCTTGTTCGCCAGATTGACCTCAAGAGCAGATGCGAACAAGGCTGTTAGTTGATCATCCTCGGTCTCGGTCCGAATCGTCTTGATGACGTCTTTCGTTGGAATCTTCGTGAAAAACGCTTTGATGTCCGACTGAAAGTAGTGCGTAGCGCCGGCGTCCATTGCCGACATAACAAGTCGGATTGCCGGGTCGACTCCGCCATATGGCGCAAGAAGTCCTCCAACTCCGAAGGGAGAGCGGTTGATTTCATTGAGCTTCCCAATCCGCTTGTCCTGCCGAACTTCATAGCGCGAGTTGGGAGATTGTGGGTCAAGGGTTTTGCGAGGCTGCAGAACCTGGAGAACTGCTCTCTGAACGACGCGATTGCGCATCGTCCCAATAGCGATTGGTCTCGGATCTTTTCCTTGCGCCAGTCTCGCCTTCTTATCCTTAAGCACACCTTCGACATCGTCGAATCTGAATCGACCAGTCCGAAGTTGATCCTGAATTGTCCTGAGATGACGCTGATGCCGGTGTTCAAATTCCGAGGCAGAACCTCTTATGGCACCATTGGATGAACCCAAAGCGCTTTTCTTAACGTGGCGCCACGCCTCATGGAGATTGGTCGATGAACGAACGTCTTCGAATAGCGTGCCCATTTCTCCGCTCGAGGCCCCTCGTTAGTACAATCCCCGACCGTTGACGGGTGACCATCCACTGCGCACGACAAACTCGTGACAACAGACACCTCCGTCGCCGAGGCAACTTCGGTGATACCTCCCCAGCACTCACGACGCGTCGATGGCTCGAACGCACCAATCGCTGCCAAGGCGATAATGGATGCCGCGGCCGGGACAACTCGCGCCAAGCCGGAAATCCAACCCTCTCGGGTCAGTTTTTCTGGGCAACTTCACACACTTCTTCAGCCTCCATCCTAAAGGGTTTTTGGCAATGTCAAGCGCGTTTCCGCCCGGCCCGGCCCGCCGCGTTAAATGCCTGTCAGCTGCCGAAGGGCCACGGTTAGGTGGTGTACTCACAGCCGAGTAGACAACGGTCAGGTTCAGACCATCCACTGCGCACGACAAACTCGTGACAACAGACACCTCCGTCGCCGAGGCAACTTCGGTGATACCTCCCCAGCACTCACGACGCGTCGATGGCTCGAACGCACCAATCGCTGCCAAGGCGATAATGGATGCGGAACAAATAGGGACCAATCCTCGGCATTCAAGTCCACCTCAGAGTTTTCCACAAGAGCGGCCGCCACGATGGCGGCTTGTGAGTGCCCACGGAACCAGTCCGCCGCTCACCAGGACGCTTCTAAGCGGCGCCATAGGCCCCACACCGATCGTTCCGCATGAGTACGCCCCCCGCCCCAAGTGGCGCCCCGCGCCCGCCACGTTCTAGCGCTTAGGAGGCGGTGCGTTTGCGCCGCCGGGGAAGCCGAAAACAGGTTCGGCCGCCTTGGCGTCGGCGACGAGCGTGTCCATGACTTCAACGAAGGCGCCGGCATAGACGCTGCGGTGCGAGCGCCAGTAGCCGCGTCCGCGCGCGGACCGCATGTAGTAAAACACGATCGACCGGTTGCGCTGGAGCGCCATCTCATCGATGAGGCCCGCGTCGGCCAGCATGACGGCGTTCTCAAAGCCATTGACGAGGAACGTCATGAAGATGCCAACGCGCGTGGTCTCGTCTGCGGTGATCTCCTCGTTTGAATAGAAAGCCCGGCGAAACATGCCCGCCGCGTCGCCATTGATGCCGAACTCCACAAAGGCGCTGTTGTAGCTGGACAGGTGTTCGAGCGTGAGCTGGGCGCGGGCGATCTCGTTGGAACGCCGGGTTGCGGCGGTGCTCTGGCGCAGCTGGACCACCACCGCGATCAACGACGCCAAAATGGCGGTCACGGCGGCGATCTGACTGAGATAGTAAAGCTGCTCGAGCGTCATGACGGGCTAGACCAGAGCATGCCCGATGAGCGCCGCCCCCACGACGAGGAGCGCCAGAAGCGAGCCCAGCGACCCCAAAATGCGAAAGACGTTGCCGCCGCCAAGCGCCATGCCGATGGCGTGCAGCACCCGCGCGACCGTGAAGCCGCCGCCGATGGCGTGGATCGCCAAGACGGGCATGCCGAGCGCGGCTGCGACCCACAGGCCCAGAAGCACCGGCGGGGCATACTCAATCAGGTTGGCGTGGGCGCGCATCCGCGCCAATAGGGTCTCGTTGCCGCCATCGCCGAGGCTGGTCTGGGTCGCCCGGCGCACCAGCGACACCCGCAGCGCCAGCACCAGCATCAAGATGAGATTGAGCCCGACATAGAGGGCGACGGCGGACTGCGGCGTGAATGACATGGACATAACTCCTCCCCCGCGCATGGCGCGCCATCGCGTGGCGGCCCATGCGGCAGGACGTTGCGGTGCGGCGCTGGGTGGGCGCCGGCGCTTCGTCCCGGTGTTTCTTGTCGCCTCACACTGCCCTTGCGCGCGGGCAAAAGACAAGGCTCGCCAAGCCGGGCGCGCGGGACTCGCGTGCGCCGCGCATGAGTGCTCCCCCTTCTCCCGCCGCGCCCTCCTGCGCACCGGCAGTGCCCTGGCCGGCACCACCG
>CAYGQB010000143.1:0-7155 GCA_964351895.1 uncultured Caulobacterales bacterium | reverse complement strand
GTCACAATCTATGCGCTTGCCGCGGCGCTTGCTGCGCGTGAGCCGGGCGCGCCGCTGGCGCTCTTTGCGCTGCGCGCCTCGCTCTCGTCTCTGACCGGCTATTCGCCCGGCGCGCTGCGCGCCTTGCAAATGGGTCTGTCGGACGCGCTTGCGCGGGCGCTGGCCGAGGTCCAGCCGACGGCCAAGGCCGGGGAGGCGGCCAAAACCGGGGAGGCGGCATGAGCGCCGCCCTCTACGCCGAGCCCGGGCGGTGGCGGATCACGCGCTCGGCGTTGATGGCGCCGACGACCGACGCGACCGCCTCATTGGCGTCCGCCGCGTCGTCGAGCGCATCGGCCAGCCGCTCCAGCCAGGCTTGCGCCTCGCCGTCACGGCCTTGGCCGATCAGGTGGAGCACGTGCCCAAGGGCGTGGCGCGCCTGGCTCTCGCGGCGCGCACGCGCGCGGGCGCGGGCCGTGCGCAAGACGGGGCGTGACGCGTCCATGAACGGCGGCGGCTCGTCTTCCGCCGCTCCTGGCGGCCGACTGTGCGAGAAGGGCCGCAGCCAGTCGAGCCCCGGCGCGCGCGGACGGCGCGTCCGCCAGGCTTCGAAGGCCGCGTGCGCGGCGTCAATGTTGGCGGGCTCGGTCATGGCGCGAGAGCATGGGCGGCGGCGGCATGGTTGACAAGCCGGACTGGTACCGCGCCGCGCTCGCGGCCCGTCGGATCGTCGCGACCGACGAGGTCGGCAATGGCTGGCGGCTCGTGCCTCTGATGGCGCAGCTCTGCGTTGACCCGCGATATGCCGGCGTCTGGGTCAAGCACACGCCGGATCCCGAGCTCTTCGCCGCGTTCAAAACGGCGTGCGCTCTTTATGCGCGCGCGCCCACCTCGTCAGACCCCGAAGCCGCGGCGCGGCGGGCGCGCCGCGCCGCGCTGGCGGTGAGCGCCTGCGATCAGGTGCTCGCCTGCGCGCGCATCGCAGCGCCGGCGCCGCCTGCGTCCCTCACCGCCCGCATGACTGCGGATTGCTAGGATTGGAGCCCGTCATGGTCACACGTCACGCTGCGCGCCGCTCTCTCGCGCGCGCAGGTCAGATTGCCCGCTGGCGCGCTGAGTGGGCGCGCCTGGTCGATGCAGGTCAGTTCGAGCGCGCGCGGCTGTACGCCCAAGCGATCATGGATGAGATCGAGGCTGCGCTGCAGACCCCGCGGGGCGGCTGCCATGAGTGAGCGGATCACGATGCGCGCCGCATGGGACGGCGACGACCTGCATGAGCAAGCGGGCGAGGCGCTTGACGATCTTGCGGATGCGCTCGCCGTTGACGCCTCGGTCGCCGCCCTGGCGCTGGCGTTCGTGGCGCTGGGCGAGATGGCGGATGGCCTGACCGGCGCGCCTGCGACCCGTCTGACACAGCTTCTGGCGTCGATTGGCGGGGCGATATCTGCCTCGCACGACGGGCGTGAGGGCCTCGCCAGAGATCACATCGCCGACGTGCTCGACATCCTAGAGATGTCGCGTGCGCCGGCGCCGTCGGCGCTTGGGCGCTGACATCACCGGCCAGGCGCAAGACCTGGCGCGCGAAGGAGAGTAGAATGGACACCGACACCATGGAGGCCGAGCTGGCCGCCGAGCCTGGGGCCGCTGGGACTGGGCCCACTGGGCCTGGAGAGGCCAAGGCAAGCGAGGAGCCCGACGTGACAGACGACGCCGACAATATTGACATGGACGGGGGCGCGCCGCCGCACATCTACGACCTGGGCGACGCCTGGCTCACAGATCGGGCCGTGGCGGCTGTCGAGGAGATCATCGCAGAGGCGCGCGCGCGTGGCCTGCGCTCGGTCTCGGCGGCCACTGTCATCGGCGTCGTGGCCTCGACGCGCATCTTTGCCGAGCTGTTCGCGCGCGACGGCGTGAACGATGACGATGTCGACGACGTGCTCGCCTACATGATCGAGGCCAGTGATCACGCCCGCGCAGGCCCGCGCAAGATCGAGCAGATGATCAGTGCGCTGGGATTTGCGCTGGACCGGGTGGCGATCAGCGCCGCGCTGGATGCGCAGGAACGCGCCGATGAGATGCGTGAGATGCCTGACTGGGCGAAGAAGGCTGAGGGGGCTGGTCCTGAGCCCGACGGCCCTGAGGCCGATTGGCCTGAGGATGATGAGCCGGGCGTCTAGCGCGGCCCCAATACCGATCAACCGTTGACGCGCGCCGGGAAGGCGCGCCAGGCCTGCGCGCGCATGCGCATGCGGCCAAGGAGGAGGTCATGGCGTATGCCGATTATACGCGCGTTCTCGAGGAGATCGAGTTCCCGCCCAAGAAGGCCAGCCTAAAGCTGGCCTTGCTGGTGTTTCTCAACCGCGCGAACGACGAAAGCGGGCTGACGTGGGTCGGCGGGCGCAAGCTGCGCATCGCCGCCGGCGTTGGGCCAGATCAGGCCAAGAACCTCGTCGGCGACTTGGTGCGCGACGGGTGGATCGTCCCGTATGGCGTCGCCAAGCTCAACCGCAAGACCGGGCGCTGGTCGCTCCTGACGGGTGAGGGCTTGTCAACGGGCAATGGGCGCAGCCGGGTCTATCGGCTCAACGCGTCCAAGATCCTCGCCACCCTAGCCGAGCAGCGCGCCGCGCGCGCCGCTGAGTCGGACACGCTCGAGACGCCGCTCTTCGCGCCCGTCAAGCCCCAATCGGCGGAAATGTTGGGGGGTCTGGATTACCCCCATGACGACGCGTCGGGGGCACTGGAGACCCCCCAAGATAGGTGTCCAAAAAGTAAACGGGGGTATTCAGATGACGAGTTGGGGGTAATGAGCAAGCAAGTTGGGGGGTCTCCAGTACCCCCAGAATTAGAAGAATTTAAAAAAACGGGCGCAGGCGTAGGCGCGCGCGTGCACGAGAGGCCGTTAACGGGGGGTGTAGAGCACCCGCGTCGCTCGCATCTCTGGCCAGCGTTTTGCGATTTGGTGCTGACCAGGCCGGACGCCTCGGCCTGGGCCGGCGGCTGGGGTGAGGCGGAGACCGACGAGGGCGCGCTCGTGCTGGTGGCCCCGTCGCGCCTGCACTATGAGCGGCTCGAGCAGGCCGTGAGCCGCCGCGCTCTGCGCGGTCTCGGGTATCGCGCCGTGCGGATCGCACGGACCGTTGGCCCTGACCACGACCGAGGTGACGACCGGGGTGGCGACCGGGGCGGGGAGGCGCATCCATGAGCGCCGGCGACGCCCTGCGGCGCCAAGCCGGAACGCCAAGCTTGCCAAAGCTGGCCGCCCAAGTGCTGCGCGCGATTGCCAAGGATGCTGCGCCGCTCGACGCGCTTCGGGCTGACGCGCTCGGCGCGCTGCAGCGACGCGAGGCGGACCGCGATGCGGCCTTGGCCGTGCTCGACGCAGCGCGGCTGGCGCTCGACGACGCCGAGACCCCATCGCCGCAAGGCTGTCGGGAAGCCGAGCTATCTGGCGAGACTGGACCTAACGACGGGGGCGTCGCCACCGCTGCGCAAATCCGGGCGGCGAAGGCCAGCGTGACACGCGCCGCCAAGGCGCTCGAGATCACGCAGGGCCGCGTCCGGCTGGCGGCGAGTGAGCTGGCGCGGCTGGACGCCATGCTCGACCAGTTGCCTGCGATCGTCGTCGCCCGGCTGGTCGATGCGCATGTCCAGGCGGCCAAGATCGCCAAGGGGGTGGCGGCGGAGGCGGCTGTGCTCGACGCCGCCGTGCCCGCCGCGCCGCGCGAGAAGCCGACCGCAGAACGGGCGCGGCGGTCGGCGGTGCGCGGCGTGACCGCTGAGGGGGCGGTGCTTCTGACCGACGAGCTGCCAGATAGCCTCGCCAGAATGGTGCGTGCGGGCTCGCTCAGCGCGCATGAGGCGGCGGGCGCAGCGGCGTGGCGCGCCGATTGGCTTGCGCTCGAAAGCTCGGGCGTGCGAACCACGTCGTTCGTCGAGCGCGTCCAGGGCGGGCAGGGCTGGTCAGAGCATGCCGCGATGCGTCCGATCGAGCTGCGCGAGCGGTTCGAGGCGGCCGAACGCGCGCTGCCGGCTGAGGTCCTCGAAGTGTGCCGTGCGGTGATTCTCTCCGAGGTCGCCTTGGACCGCGCGCCGGGCGTTCCGGCCATGTATGCGGCAGGAAGTGTCAATCGGCGCTGCGCGGCCGCCGCTTTTGTGTTGGCTGGATCGCGAAGACTTTCAAGAGTTTATCGGCTGACCCGTGCACCGGGCACAGTTTCCGCTTGACGTGTGCGACGTCGCACAAGTAGTTCTCTTTCTCATACCGACAAGTGCGCCAGACGGGCGGCCGGGCAATCCGGGCCGCCCGTTTTGCGTTGCAAATCAATGCCTTCACGGGTCCTTCCCGGCCCGCACGCAATACGGTCGCCCCGCAGGGCGCCGGGTTTTGGAGGTCACTAAGTGCTTGAAATGGTACACAATTTCACACTTTCGCCCCATCATGCACACGTCTGAACTCATCGGCATCTCGGCCTGCGCGGAGCGTCTGGCGGCCCACGGCGACCCCGTGGAGCGCTCGACGCTGTCCCGCTACTGCGCCAAGCACGACCTCAAGCGCGGCAAGTCGGGGCGCGAGACGCTCGTCGACTTCGCGGAGGTGCGGGCGCACCGCGCCGAGAACTACACCCGCGAGGTGATGGGCGGCGCAACGATCGCCGACCCGTCTGGCCAAGCCGCCGCGGCCGGCCACCCGCCAGCCCGGTCGCCAGCGGCTCTGCCGCCCGACCGCGCCCTGGGCCGCTCGCTCGCAGAGGTCATGGCCGACGCGCAACCTGCGCCGCCGGTCGTCACGGCGGCTGACGCGCTCGCCGCTGATCCCGCCCGCCGCAAGAAAACCGCCGACGCCATCCGCTCCGAGCTTGAGATCGCCGCCCGCCTGCGCGCCGTCGTGCCGGTCGACGAGGTTGACGCCGGCGTCGCCGAGCTCATCGCGGGCCTGCGCGAAGCCGCGACGGGCGGCCTGCGCGACGCCGCCGACGCTCTCGTCGCCGACCTTGGGCTGCCGAGTGACGCCAGTCACGCCGTGCACGCCCACCTCAAGCGGTTCGCCCGTCAGATCCAGGCCGCCGCCGTCGCCAAGGCGTCCGAGACCGCCCGGGCCCTGGAAGAGGGCGACGCGGCGGCGCGCGCCCGCATGACCCACCTCGCCGCCGTCGCGCTCCGCCAGCGCCAGCGCCTCCAGGGCGCGGCCGCCTGAGCCTTTCGCCATGTCGGTGCGTGAGAGCTTTCCCGCGATTGGCGACGGCGCGGCGCGTGTGCTCGGCCTGTTCGCGGCCCAGGCCCTGCCCGAACGCGAGATGAGCGTCTATGAGTGGGCCGAAGAGCGCCGCGTGCTCGGGGAAGGGCAGGGCAAGTATGCCGGCCAGCGCTGGCGGACCGATCGCGCCCCCTACCTCAGACGGCCGATGGAGGTCGTCGGCCTTGAGCACCCGGCCCGCACGGTCGTGATCGCCGGGTCAGCCCAGTCGGGCAAGACGGCCGTCGCGGAGAACTTCGCCGGGGCGATGATCGACCTCGCCCCGCGCCCCTTCATCGTCATGACGCCGACCCTCGAGATGCGCCGCAAGTGGGCCTCTGACAAGTTCGACCCCATGGTCGAGGCGACGCCGACCCTCGCGCGCAAGGTCGTCGCCCAGCGTTCCAGCGCCAAGAGCTCGACCGCGTCAGAAAAGCGGTTCCGGGGCGGCAAGTGCTACTTCATCGCGGCCGGCTCCTCGACCCAGCTCCAAATGATCACGGCGGGCGCTCTGATCGCCGACGAGATCGCCGAGCTCGACGCCGAGGCCGGCGATCGGGGCGACCCGCTCGACCAGGCCGAGCAGCGCCTGGCGTCCTACGGCGAGGAGGCCAAGCGGCTCTACATCTCGACCACGGGCCGCGTGGGGACCTGCCGCATCACCGCGCTCGCCGAGGCCGGCACGTTCGAGCACTGGTACGTGCCATGCCCGCACTGCGGCGATTATCAGGTCCTGACGTTTGACGCGATGGACGAGCACGAGGGCCGGGCGGTCATGATCTGCCAGGCCTCGGGCTGCGTCATCGAGCACCATCACAAGGGGGCGATGGTGCGCGCCGGGGCCTATGTGGCGCGCTATCTGTCGCGCGATCCGGCCTGCGAGAACGACGCCGAGCCCGCCGAGAACCCGGCCAATCGTCGCCCGCCGCTCCACTTCCCCGCCTCCGACCTTGCGCGCTGGCAAGCCCGCCCGACCGAGGGCCGCTATCCGTCCTTCCACTTCAACCAGCTCTACTCGCTGTTCCGCTCGTGGCGGCTGATCTGGGCCGACTGGAAGGCCGCCGAGGGCGACCCGCTCAAGAAGAAGGTGTTCGTGCAACAGGTCCTGGCCCTGCCTTACGAGGACACCGGCGACGCGCCCGACCATGACAAGCTCGTCGCCGCCGCCCAGGCCTTCGGGCTCAAGCGCGGCGAGGTGCCGGCCTGGGCGCCGATGCTGGTCATGGCCATCGACGTGCAGGGCGACCGGCTCAAGTGGGTCGTCGTCGCCGGCGGGCCTGAGCATCGCCGGGCGATCATCGATCACGGCGACATTCCAGGCCGGCCCGAAAACCCGGCGACCTGGGACGCCCTGCGCGCCTTCATCGTGCAGCGCCGGTATCAGGGCGCGCACATCGTGCCGCTCAGCTTTGACCGCATCGGCGTCGATTCGGGGTTCGAGACGGCCTACGTCTACGCCTTCGCGTCCGGCCTGCCGAACGTGCGCGCGCTCGACGGGCGCGGGGATCCTCAGCATCCCCCGATGGGCACCGGTCGCAAGCGCACCGCCAAGCTGGCCGGCGGCGCGCGCCGCGCCTCCGCCACGCTCTACCCGGTCGGGACCTATGGCCTCAAGAAGCAGGTCTACTTCGGGCTCGCGGCCTGGTTGACGGGGCTGGAGGACCAGCGCCTCGCGCCCGGCGCCCTCGTCGTGCACCGCGAAGCCGACGCGTCCTTCTTCAAGGAAATGACCGCCGAGAGCCTGGACCCAAAAAAGACCGTCAAAGGCATGCCGGTCTGGAAGAAGAAGGAGTTCCAGGCCAATGACTTCTTGGACGCGGCCGTTTACGCCTTCGCGCTCCTGTCCGAGTTTGGCCAGGAGCGCCTGACCGAGGGCGGCTGGCGCTCGCTGACGGCGGCCCGCCTGAAGGACCCGGCGGCGGGCGAGACCCTGCCGC
>CAYGQB010000142.1:0-7309 GCA_964351895.1 uncultured Caulobacterales bacterium | reverse complement strand
TTCCGTCTTTGACGGAATCGGTCGTCGGCTTCTTTTCGCTCACGGCGCGCCGGCGTTCCGCCGGCAGCCTCCGCGGGGGCGGCCTAAACGGCCGACGGGCCTTGCCCGGGGAAGCGTTTTCGCCTTCGGCGGAAACGCTCTAGCCGTACGCCCCGTAGATGTGGCCTAGCACTACGCCAATGGTGCGCATGGAGTCATAGGTCTCGCGGATCGGGCGCACGATGCTCGCCTGCACCTCTGGATAGCCGCCCGCATTGGCTGCGACATCATCGGCCTCTTCCTCGACCGCCTCCAAAAGCGCCGCCTCAGGCCGCGCCTCGGGGAACAGCTCGTCGAGGAACGCCAAGACCTCCTCAATGCGCATGTCCAGCGCCAGGTCGATCAGGTCAGCTTTGCGCACGTCCTTGCGCGGCGAAAAGTCGGGCAGCCGCGCCGCCAGCAAGGCCACCCGCATGGCCAAGGCGGCGCGCACCCCGTGCAGGGCGTGCAAGGTCTGGCGGGCCCAGGTCGGGTCGGGATCGTCAAGCTCCGGCGCGGCGGTCAGGACACGGTCGAGGTGGGCAAAGTCCGCCGCCGCCAAGTTCGCCAGCCGCGCCAAAGAGCCGGTGCGGCGCATCGATCGCAGGCGCTCGGCCAAAAGCGCGGCCGGCGCGGCCACGGCCGGCTCGGCGCGCACATAGGCGCGCGCGGTCCACATGGCCGGCTCAAATACGGCGGCGTAAGCGCGCAAGGCCGGCAAGGACGAGCGCCGCCGCGCCGCCGCCGCCATGCGCAAGGCGGTGTGAGCGCGCGGGCTTGCCGCCAGCCAGTCGATGAAGCGGTCGAACTCATGGCTCGCCGCCGCTCCGACGCCGCCGGCCACATTGATCGGCGCGCCCAGGCTTTGCAGGATGGCGTTGTGCGGGATGGCGCGCAGCGAGCGCGGCCCTTGGGCGGCCTCGCCTTCGCTCTGACGTTTCGATTTGCGCGACCCGGTTGTGACCAGAAGATTGCGCCCAAACGGCCCCAGCGCGGCGCGATAGTCGGGGTTTTCGTACAAGGTCGCCTGCCAGCCCTTCACGGCCTGGAAGAAGTCCCAGCTGAAGTTAATGTCGGCGTAGAACGGGTCTCTGGCGTCGCCGGGGTTGGGGGCGAAGGCGGCCCGGGCGACACCGGCGAACGTCGCGCGCGCCAGTTCCGGCGTGGCAAAGTGCAGATAGCCGTCCCCGCCCTGAAAGCTCGTCTCATGCACCACGCCAATGTCGGCGCGCGCAAAGCGCGACCGCGTCCAAGGCGTCATCAGATAGTCGATGCGCTGATCGAGGCTGTCAGGGTGGGCGCCGCGCCCCATGGATTCGCCGTGGGTGTTGAAAATCACCGCATCCAGGCCGGCCAGCTCTTGCGCCTCCATGGCCCGTGCGATCAAGATTTGCAGGCGCTCAGACGCCAGGCCGGCGGCCACCTGGCCCATGAACCGGCCCGAATCTGAATAGCCGATCTGAACCGTCACGCGCCCGCGCGCCTTGGCGTAGGTCTGGTATTCGCCCGTGTCGAGCAGCTGCTCCATCAGCCGGCCGCCACGTTCCAGCGCTTCTGAGGTTTCAAACAGTGGCGACACGTCGATGTGACGGTCACAGCCATAAAGCTTGGCCAGATAGACCGCCGCCAGCACCGGCACGGCGTCTTCACACTCAGCAATCAAGAAGCGGATGGGCGCGTCCGCGTCGACATGCTTCAGGATCTGGGACGCCAGCATCATCTGCCGACGCGCGGTTGTCTGCTCTAGGAACACCGATGCAAAGTTGATCCGCCGGGTCTCGGTTTCCGCGATCGCCCGCGCTGCGCGGTCGCGCGCGCGACGCCCCAGCGTGGCCGCATCCGCCGGCAGATCAAGATCGGCCCGCACCGCGTTGAGAAGCTGGGCGGCGTTGATGCGCTGATGGATGAGCGCCGCGCCAAGCCCGAAGGCGGCGACTTGCGCGCGCAGGAGCCACAGGGCGTCGCGGGTGTCGTCTTGCGTTGCTTCGGCGACGGCTGCGTCCAGACTTGCGCGCACCTCGGCAATGGACACCAGACGGCGCGGATCGGCGCGCGTCAGCGTGTTGGCGGCGTGGGCGGCGACGTCCGGGTTGGACAGATCACCGTCGAACGCTGCGGCGTCCTCGCTGGCGCTGGCTTCTGCATCGGCCAGGCGGCGGCCCAGGGCGGCGACGGTGTCGCGCGCGCCTTCGCCTGACACCATGTCCTCCAGACAGCGCGCGACGGCGGCGCGATAGCGCCCAAGCTGTTCGGTCTTTTCTTCCAGCCGCAAGCGCAGCGACTGGCCCCAGTGAATGTCGGTGCGCCCGTCCAGATCATAGCCCACCCAGGTCGCCACCGTGACGACATTGGGCGCCAGCTCCATCCACTGGTCAGGAAAGCGCGTCCGCACCCGCTGCAACAGCGCCGCATTGAAGGCGCCGGCGGCGTCAGCGGCCTCAGCGATGGCAAGGCGCACCCGCGCATGCTCCTGGCCCAGCGTGATGGCCGGCGGCGGCGACAAGGGCGCCGCCCGCAGCGCCTTCACGCCCGCTGCGCGCCCCGCCTTGGTGGTCTCGCTGGCGATCTTGGCAATCGCGGCGTAGCTGTCGGGATGGGCGGCAAAGGTCGGATGGGCGGTAAACACGATCCCGGCGCGCGGGCGCTCCAGATAGGCGCGCGCTTCGCGCCAACCCGGCGGACACACCGCCATCACAGCATCGGCCGCCGCCTCTATGACCTTGGGATCGCGCGCGCCAGCGTAGCCGGCCAGGCGTTCTGCGCGCGCTGCGGCCGCGTCCACGCCCAACTCGGCGATGAGGGCGTCAACCGCGTCGGTTGAGATGTCGCCCGCTTCAAGGCGCTGCGACAGGGCCACCGCCAAGGCTTTAACCGGATTGGTTTCCGGGTCCTGGTCGCGGCGGGCGTCGGCGGCGGCGAGCGCGTCTTCGCACCAGGCCTTCAGGGCGGCGGCGTCAGCGGTCATAAGGGATCCTTCAATGTGCGGGCGGGGCTGTGGCCCACGGTGAGCGGGGCGTAGGCGTCGGCCTCAATCTCGATCAGCATGTCGGGGTGGATGAGGCGGGTCACCTCGATCATGGAGGTGGCCGGCGGGCAGCCGTCAAAGGCGCGCGCATGGGCGCGCCCGAAGGCCTCCCAGTGCGAGATGTCGGTGACGAACATGCGCGTGCGCACCACGTCTGAGAGGGTCGCGCCCAGCTCGTTCAGGGCCGTTTCGATGACGCCGATGCAGCGCTGGGCCTGGCGTTCCGGATCGCCGCGCCCAAACACGTCGCCATCGGCGCGCACGGCGGTGGAGCCGGTCACCCAGATGTGCGCGTCGCGGCGCAAGGCGCGACAGTATCCGACCTTAGATTCCCAGGGCGCGCCGGAAAAGACGCGCTGGATCGACGTGTGCGTGCTCATGCTGGCTTGGTGTCCCCTGGCGTGCGACACGCGCCGTGGCGCGCGCGGGCGATGTTGAAACGATTGATCGTGCGACCTGATCTGGCCGCATCCTCGTGAGTCCCGTCCTTGTGAGTAGCGACCTTGGCGCGCCCAAATCAAGCGCCCGCCGCCCGGCGTTGCTCGTCTTGGCTCGGCCGGGGCTCGGCAGGGTCTCACGCCTGTTCGGGTTCGTCCGCCTCAGCGCCAAAGCGCGCCCGCCACGCCTCTACGTCCGCGTCCTCGATCTTGGCGAACAGCACGTCTGGCGCGTGGATGGCGAGGCCATGCGGCAGCGCGTCCAACAGCGCCGCGTCGCCTCGCGAGGGCCAGGCGCGATTGGCGCCGGGCACGCCCAGGGCGTCCAACACCTTGCCGGCCGCGTCGGGAATGATCGGCTGGGCGACAATCGCGCACAGGGCGGCATAGTTGAGCCCCGCGCGCACCCGCGCCCCGGCAAGCTCCGGGTCGGTCTTCAGTGCGGTCCAGGGCGCGGCGGTCTGAAGATACTCGTTGCCGCGCGCCCAAATGGCCCGCGTTTCAGCCGCCGCCTTGCGAAACTCCATTGCCTCATATGCTGCGTTCAGGCGCTCCAAGCTGGCGTCAAAGTCAGCCAAGAGCGCAGCTTCCAGCGCGTCATACGCGCCTGTTGCCGGAACCACGCCGTCAAGCTTGGAGGAGGCAAACTTGGTGATGCGGTTGATCAGGTTGCCAAACACATTGGCCAGATCGGCGTTGGTTCCCGCTTGCAGGTGTTCAAACGTGAACGGCGTGTCCGAGCCCTCGGGCGCATTGGCCGTCAGGTGCCAGCGCCACACGTCGCTGGGCAAGATCTCCAGGGCCTGGTCCATAAAGACGCCGCGCCCCTGGGAGGTGGAGAACTTGCCGCCGTACCAGGTCAGCCAGTTGAAGGCCTTGAGCTGGTCAACGAGGGTCCACGGCTCGCCTGATCCGATCAGCGTGACGGGAAAGGAAACGGCGTGAAACGCGACATTGTCCTTACCCATGAACTGGACGTAGGTGACGTCTTGGGCGCCGGCGTCATCGCGCCACCAGCGCTTCCACGCCGCCTCGCTCGCGTCAGGGTCGTTTAAGGCGTCTTGCGCCCATTCTGCGGTGGCGGCGATGTACTCTATCGGGGCGTCAAACCAGACGTAGAACACCTTGTTCTCAAATCCCGGCCGCACCGACCCGTCGGCCGTCACCACCGGCACGCCCCATGACAGGTCGCGCGTAATGGCGCGGTCGTGCAGGCCCTCGTCGATCCATTTCATGGCGATTGACCGGGCCAGACTTGGCCAGTTGGAACTGGCCTCGACCCAGGCGCGCATCCGCTCCTGCATTTTCGATTGGAGCAAGAACAGGTGGTTGGTTTCGCGCACTTCAATGGCGCTCGACCCGGTGACCGCCGAATAGGGCTCAATCAGGTCGACCGGGTCGAGAAGCCGGCCGCAATTGTCGCACTGGTCGCCGCGCGCTGGGCGATGCGCGCAGTGGGGACACGTGCCCTCCACGTAGCGATCGGGCAGAAACCGCCCGTCCTCGACAGCGTAAATCTGGCGCGACGTGCGCTCCTCGATCAGCCCGGCCGCCTCCAGCGCCAGGGCGAAGTGCTGCGTCAGGCGATGGTTTTGCGGGCTGGAAGAGCGCCCAAACCAATCATAGGACAGGCCAAAGCCGTCGCCGGTCTGGCGTTGCAGCGCATGCTGGGCGTCGCAATAGGCGCGCACGTCCACGCCCTCTTTGGCGGCGGCCAGTTCGGCCGGCGTGCCGTGCTCGTCGGTGGCGCACACATAGAGCACCTCGTGGCCAGCCAGGCGGCGCTGACGGGCGTAGACGTCGGCGGGCAGCATCGAACCGGCCAGATTGCCCAGGTGCTTGACGCCATTGATGTATGGCAGGGCGGAGGTGATGAGGGTGCGGGGCATGGGCGGGCGTGCTCGTGCAAGGGGTGTTGGGCGCGATGTGTTTGGCGCTGGGTGTTTGGTTCTCGGTGTTTGGATCTGGGTGCTTGGTTTTGGGCGCCGGGCCATGGGTCTAGGCTGGCGCGGGGCCAACCACAAGGGCGGGCCAATGACATGGGCCCGTCCGCCACGCCCCGAGTGCAAACCCGTGCGGTGCTGCGCCTCATCGGTTGCATTGGCGGGGCGCCCCGGTCTAGCACCCGTGACGCCCTGCTGCGCGCATACCCGCGCCGCGACCTTCTTGTGCTTGTAGGAGCGCGCCGCCCGTGACCACCACCGATCCGACCACATTGATCCAAGAGGCGGCTGCGGCCCTGGGGGCGCGCGACCGGGCCGGCGCGGCGGCGCGGCTGCACACGCTGGTGACGTCGATGGCGCGGCTGGACGACAAGTGGGACGCCGTGGCGCGCATGGCGGCGCTGATCGGCGAAGTGAGCCTGGCGCGCGAGGCCAGTGAACGCTGGGCGTTTCGCGCGCCCGAAGATCTCACCCGGCAGATCATTCACGCCGGCCGCCTGGCGGAGCTGGGGCAGGTGAAAGAGGGCTTGGCGCATGTGCGCCCGCTTCTGGCCGCCCACGCCGACGATCCCAGCCTCAACCACTTCGTTGGCACGGCGAAATCTCAGCTTGGCGACACGCACGGGGCCGACGCCGCCCTACGCCGTACACTCGCCAAGTGGCCGACCGCCGGCGTCACCTGGTTGACACTGGCCAACCTGAAAACCTATCGCGACGGCGACGCGGACGTCGCCGCCCTTACCGACGTAATCGCCCGAGTTGAGGCCCGCCCCGGCGATCTGCCGCCGCTGGCGCGCGCCCAGCTTCTCTACGCCAAGGCCAAGATGCTGATTGACGCCGGCGACCATGACGCCGGGTTCGACGCGGTCGAACGCGGCGCCGCCCTGATCACTCCACAGCGGCCCTACCACGCCAGCACAGACGTGCGGGTCGTCGACGACTTGATCAGCGGCTTTGCGTCCGGGCCAGGACGGGGCGCCGATCAGGACGCCGATTTGGGCCTGACCCCAAGCGAGGCGTCAGGGTCGCGCGCGATCTTCGTGATGGGCTTGCCGCGCTCTGGCACCACGCTGGTGGAACAGCTCCTCACCCACCATTCCGGGGTCGCCGACGGCGGCGAGATCAACCTGTTCTCCACTGCGCTCCAGCCGCTTAACGCGCCGACCCTCTCCAACGCCCTGGCCAGCCAAGCCGCCAACCCGCGCGTGTGGAATGATGCGGCGCGGGTCTATGATCACCTGATCGCAGAGCGCTTTGGGCCCACCGGCCGGATCGTCGACAAGACGCTGATCAACACCCGCTATGTCGGCCTGTTGCGTCACGTGTTTCCCGACGCCCGCATCATCTGGCTGCGCCGCGACCCGCTGGACACGGCCTGGTCCTGCCTGCGCACCTGCTTTTCTCAAGGGCTGGGATGGACCTTCGATCAGACGAGCATGGCCCACGCCATGGCCCAGGAAGACCGTCTGCACGCCCACTTCTCTCAAGCCGACGCCGACGCGATCCTCACCGTGCCTTATGAAGCGCTCGCGGCCGAGCCAGAGACCTGGAGCGCCAAGATCTTGGCCCACGCCGGCCTAGGCGATGAGAAGATCTCGCGCGGGTTTCACCGCGCCAAGCGGGCGGTCACGACCTCGTCGGTGGCCCAGGTGCGCCGCCCCGTGTCGCAAGCCGCCGTCGGCGCAGCCCGCCCCGTCGCCCACCGCCTCGCCGCCTTTCAGGCCGCCTATGAGGCGCTCAGCTGACCCCGCGCCCGGCCTGACGTTCGTCGCACCGCCCCCGCCGCGCCCCCTTCAACCTCTCGCCGGGCGCGGCAAATCCGGGTTAGCGTTGCAGGCTGAAGCGCCGCCAAGAAGACGCGGCGCGCTGACACGGGAGAAACGCCG
>CAYGQB010000141.1:0-7316 GCA_964351895.1 uncultured Caulobacterales bacterium | reverse complement strand
CCTGGCTCGACGCGTGGGCGCTCGGATCGGCGTAGGCCGGGACCACGCGCACCATCAAGGAGCCCGTCGGCGTGGTCGCCATGATCACGCCCTGGAACTGGCCGCTCAACCAGATGGCCTGCAAAATCGCGCCGGCGCTGGCGACCGGCTGCACCATGGTGTTGAAGCCCAGCGAGATCACGCCGGGCACGGCGGCCTTGCTGGCCCAAGCGCTGGATGCGGCGGGGGTTCCGCCCGGCGTGTTCAATCTCATTCAGGGCGACGGGCCTGGCGCCGGTGCTGCCCTGGCGGCGCATCCGGGCGTCGACATGGTCTCGTTCACCGGATCCGCGCGCGGCGGCGTCGCCGTCGCCCAGGCCGCAGCGCCCAGCATCAAGCGGGTGTCGCAAGAGCTGGGCGGCAAGTCGCCGTACCTGATGCTCGACGAGGTCGACGCGCCGACCGCCGTGGGCGCCTGCATGCAGGGCCTGTTGATGAACTCCGGTCAAAGCTGCAACGCGCCCACGCGCCTGATTGTGCCCCGCGCGCGCCATGAAGAAGCCGCCGCGGTGGCCCAAGCGATCGCCAACGCCGCCGTGGTCGGCGATCCGCGCCAAGAGGCGACGCAGGTCGGACCCATCTCCCACGCCGCCCAGTACGAACGCGTGAACGCCCACATCTCCAAGGCGCTGGCCGACGGGGCCGTGTGCGTGGCTGGCGGGGCCGAGCGCCCGGACGGGCTGGCGCGCGGCTACTATGTGCGCCCCACCGTCTTTGCCGGCGTCAGCAACGACATGGCCTTGGCGCGCGAGGAAGTGTTCGGGCCGGTGCTCGCCATCATTCCCGTCGACAGCGAAGACGAGGCGGTGGCGGTGGCCAATGACACGCCTTACGGGCTGGCCGCCTATGTGGCGTCCGCCGATCCTGACAAGGCGCGCGCAGTTGCGCGGCAAATTCGGGCCGGCCAGGTGTCGATTAACGGTGCGCCTTCCGACTTCACCGCCCCGTTTGGCGGCTACAAGCAGTCCGGCAATGGGCGCGAATGGGGCGCGGCCGGGTTTGAGGAATTCTTGGAGCACAAGGCGCTGATGGGCTATGCGCCTCAAGCGGCCGGCGATGCGTAGGGCGCGCGGCGGCGATGGCTGATCGCGGCGGAGAATCGGGGAACTCCGGGCCTGGCGCCGACGCTAGTCCTCAATCGGGCGCCGCGCCCGACGCGCCAGGCCGCATCCCACGCCGACACGGCGACGACTACACGCCCGAGGCCGCCGCTGAGCGGCGCGCCTTCCTCGCCGCGGCCACGGGGGCTGACCTCAGCGCCCTTGCCGTGACCGCGCAAGACCCCGCCGCCTTGCCCGGCAACATCGAACACTATGTCGGCGCCGCCCAGATCCCGATCGGTGTCGCAGGCCCTCTCGTGGTCGATGGCGAGCACGTGGATAAGGCGACGCCTGTCTACGTGCCGCTGGCCACGACCGAAGGCACGCTGGTGGCCAGCTACAATCGCGGGATGCGCCTCTTGGCGGCGGTCGGCGGGGCCAAGACCACGCTCGTTGAGCGTCACATGCAGCGCGCGCCAGTGTTCCATTTTGCCGATGCGCGCGCGGCGCGCGATTTTGGTCGCTGGGTGCGCGAGAACGACCCAGCCATGCGCGCCGCAGCGCACTCTACGACCCAGTTTGGCGCGCTTTCGCACGTTGAGCAGTATGTCGTGGGGCCGATGTGTTATCTGCGCTTCAACTTCGCCACGGGAGACGCGGCCGGTCAGAACATGGCCGGTAAGGCAACGCTGGCGGCCTGTGAGTGGCTCCAGGAGGCGCATCCCGATCATCCCCGCTTCACCCTCTCCGGGGCTATCGATACTGACAAAAAGCATAGCCATATCAATACCCTGAATGGACGCGGCGCGCGCGTAATCGCCGAATGCACCATCCCGGATGATGTCTTGAAGGCCCAGATGCGGGTTGACGCCCGGACGGTGTTTAACGCGCGCCTGGTCTCCCACACTGGCGGCATGCTCGCGGGCTCGGCCAACAATGGCCTGCATGCCGCCAACGCCCTCGCTGCGCTCTTTATCGCCACCGGCCAAGACGCTGGAAACATTGCAGAAAGCCACGCCGGCCTGACCTATGTGCAGCTCCAAGACGATGGGGCGCTCTACTGGTCGATCACCTTGCCCAGCCTGATCGTCGCGACGGTGGGCGGGGGGACAGGCCTGGCGACCCCGCGCGCCTGTCTGGAACTGATGGATTGCGCCGGGCCGGGTAAAGTCTCCCGCCTCATTGAGATCTGCGCCGCCACCGTGTTGGCCGGAGAATTGTCCCTCGCCAGCGCCATCGTTGGCGGCGACTGGGTGGCAAGTCACGACCGTCTGGGAAGGAATCGACCATGACCCAAGAGACCGCGCCCATCGCGCTTGATCGCTATGAAACGCTTGAGGAAATGCAACTTGCCGGCGTGCGCGACACCCACGCCCTGGCGGACATGCAGACCGCCATGCCGGTCCAGTGGGCGCGCTTTGAGGCCTTGGGGCCTCTGCCCGAGCAAGTGGACGGCCCCGAGCGGCGCTGCGCCTATGGCGTCTACTGCGCGACCGACATGCAGGCGGGGACAGTGGAGTACATGTGCGCCGCTGAGGTGGCAGCCTTTGAGCGCCCGGTGGAGGAGGTGCAGCGCCTGATCTCACCGGCGGGACGCTACGCCGTGTTCAACCATGACGGACCGCCCGAAACCCTAGGCGCGACTTGGCAATTGATTATGGGCCAGTGGATGCGACACAGTGATGAGGCGCGCCATGACGCGCCGCCCTTTGAGCGCTTCGACGCGCGCGGACCGATCGAGATCTGGATGCCGGTTCAAGCGCCCTGATCAGCACAGGAAAACCTTCGTGGCGACTGCACATTCAAGCCCTGATGGTGCGGCGGCGTTTCAGTTTCAAACGGTGCCGACGATCCTCTCGCAGCCCGGCGGCGCGGCGCACTTCGGCCCTCTTCTGACAGAGAGATTTTCCGCCAAGTCGGTCCTGGTGGTCACCGACGCCGGCGTACGGGCGGCCGGCCTTCTCGGCGCGCCTCTGGCCTCACTGTCCAAGGCCGGACTGAGCGTCAGCGTGTTCGACGACGTTGTCGCCGACCCGCCAGAGGCGGTGGTTCTGGCGGCCGTGGAGGCCGGGCGCGCAGCCGGCGCGGACCTGGTGGTGGGGCTTGGCGGCGGCAGCCCGATGGACACTGCAAAAATCGTCGCCTGCGCCCTTGTGTCAGATCAGCCGCTCAGCGCCATGTATGGGGTTGGCGCCGTTACCGGTGGCCGCGCCCCGCTGGTGCTCGTTCCGACAACATCTGGCACCGGCTCTGAGGTGACCAATATCGCCATCGTGACCACCGGCGAGACCACCAAGATGGGGGTTGTCGCACCCCAGCTTTACGCTGATTTTGCTTTTCTGGACGCAGACTTAACCCTGGGCCTGCCGCCTCACGTGACGGCCGCCACGGGCATCGACGCCATGGTCCACGCGCTTGAGGCCTACACCACGAAGCTGAAGAAGAACCCGATCTCAGACGCCCTGGCGGTGGAGGCCTTGTCGCTCCTTTCGCTGCACCTGGAGACGGCGGTCAAGGATGGCGCAAATCGGGAGGCTCGCGCCGCGTGTCAGCTGGGCGCCATGCTGGCCGGCCAGGCGTTTTCCAACGCGCCCTGCGCAGGCGTGCATGCGCTGGCCTATCCCATCGGCGGCATCTTCCACATTCCGCACGGCCTTTCTAACACATTGGTATTGCCGCATGTTTTGCGGTTTACCGCGCCGGTCGCCGGCGATCTCTATGGTGAACTCGCGCCCGTCATCGGCGCCTCGGACGAGACCGCAGACGCCTTCATTGAACGCCTGGAGGAGATCGCGGACGCCTGCGGCGTGGAGCGCCGGCTGCGTGACGTGGGGATCAGCCACAATGAGCTGCCGCGGATGGCGCAAGACGCCATGCTGCAAACGCGGCTTTTGCAGAACAATCGACGTGAGATCGATGAGGCGGCCGCCCTGCGTATCTATGAAGAGGCCTGGTAGTGTCTGACCGCAAGCCGCCGCCCGGGCGCGGCGAATACAAGCACTTCACGCCGATCACGACGCGCTGGATGGACAATGACGTCTATGGCCACGTCAACAATGTTGTCTACTACAGCTTCTTTGACACGGCGGTGAACGGCTACCTGGTCGCAGCGGGTGCTCTGGACATTGATTTGAGCCCGGTCATCGGCCTCGTGGTGGAAACCCAGTGCCGCTATCACGCTCCGATCGCCTTTCCTGACGCGGTGACGGCGGGGGTGAGGGTTGGGCGCATCGGCGCATCCAGCGTGCGCTACGAGGTGGGCGTGTTCGCGGGCGACGCCGACGTGGCCGCCGCTGACGGGCATTTCATTCATGTTTATGTTGACCGCCACACCCGTCGCCCCACCGCCTTGCCCGACCCATTACGCCGCGCCTTGGAGGCAATAGTGGTCTAGCCGGAGCCAGGTGTGGTGAGCCGACGACCTATCCTTGTCCCGGAGCGCGCCGCGCTGAGGGACGCATCACGGAGATCGACCATGGAACGCGTTGAAGGCATTGGCGGAGTGTTCTTCCGCGCCAAAGACCCGGCCGCGCTGGCGCGCTGGTATCACGAGGCCTTGGGCGTCGATCCTGTGCCCTCAGATTATGACACCATGCCGTGGACAACGCAGGCCGGGATCACCGTTTTTGCCCCGTTTGCGCAGGACACCACCTATTTTGGCAAGTCTGAAACAGCGTTCATGGTCAACTTCCGCGTGCGCGATCTGGACGCCATGCTGGCCCAGCTGGCCGAACACGGCGCGGTCCCGCAGGGGGAGATTTTGGACGAGCCCAACGGGCGATTTGCCCGTATCCACGATCCTGAAGGCAATCCTATTGAGCTGTGGGAGCCCAAGGGCGGCTGACGTCCATTGCGCGCGCGCGATTTTAGTGTCTGACCCTCAATTGAGGGCGCCTCTCGACCTGCGCCTCGACCACGCTATTGTGGCGCCCTCAGTGTCGATTTCCCAAGAGGGGCGAGTGATGTCACAGATCAGGTATGACGGGCGGGTCGCGATTGTCACAGGCGCGGGCGGCGGCTTGGGCGCCAGTCACGCCAAGCTGTTGGCGGCGCGCGGCGCCAAGGTCGTGGTCAATGATCTGGGCGGCGCCCTGGACGGCA
Organism: uncultured Caulobacterales bacterium; assembly: GCA_964351895.1. GTDB lineage: Bacteria > Pseudomonadota > Alphaproteobacteria > Caulobacterales > Maricaulaceae > CAYGQB01. Next base: position 2,136 of record CAYGQB010000141.1, on the reverse strand, counting down.
GCGGATCGTCAGCCACAGCCGCAGAACGCATCGTCGCTGAGATTGAAGCGGCGGGCGGCGCGGCGATGCCCAACGCAGCCAACGTCACCAAGGAAGATGAAGTCAACGCCATGGTTGAGGCGGCCCGCTCCAAGTGGGGGCAGGTCGACATCTTGGTCAATAATGCCGGGATCTTGATCGACAAGTCGTTCGCCAAGATGACCGTGCAAGACTTCCAAGCCGTGGTTGACGTGCACCTGATCGGTTCGGTGGTCTGCACCAAGGCGGTCTGGGAACACATGCGCGCGCAAAACTACGGGCGCATCGTCATGACGTCTTCCTCGTCGGGCATCTACGGCAACTTTGGCCAGTCCAACTATGGCGCGGCCAAGATGGGGCTTGTGGGCCTGATGAACGTGCTGCACCTGGAAGGGGCGAAATACAATGTTCGCGTCAACACCTTAGCCCCGACGGCTGCGACGCGTATGACCGAGGGGCTGATCCCGGAAGACGCGCTTAAGCTTATGACCGTGGAGAGCGTGTCGGCGGGCCTGGGCTATCTGGTCGGCGAGGACGCGCCCTCGCGTCTCGTCTTGTGCGCCGGGGCGGGCGGCTATGCGGCAACCCGCATCTACGAAACCGAGGGCGTGTACCTCAAGCCGGACGAACAAACGCCGGAGAACGTGGCGGCCAACATCGACGCCATCGTCGACCCGCAAGGCCAGCATCTCTATGATCAAGGCGGTGGCCAGACGCTGAAGTTCCTTGCCAAGGCGGCTGAGGCGCTGGGCGTTCCGCTCGGATAACAAGCTGAACGAATTAAGAAAATTAGGCCCCGATGCGTCGTGCAACGGGGATCCATAGGGAGGGCGCAAGATGCGCGAAGCAGTTCTGGTCTCCACAGCGCGCACGCCGATTGGGCGCGCCTACCGCGGCGCATTTAACAACACTCAGGCTCAAGAGCTGGGCGGCCACGCGATCAAGAACGCGGTTGCGCGCGCTGGCGTCGATCCGGCTGAGATCGACGACGTCGTGATGGGCGCAGCCATGCAGCAAGGCTCAACGTTTCAGAACACGGCCCGCCAGTGCCTCATCCGTGGCGGCCTGCCCAATACGGTGGCCGGACAAACCATTGATCGCCAGTGCGCGTCCGGTCTGATGGCCATCGCTACGGCGGCCAAGCAGATCGTCTCGGACGGCATGACCGTGACCGTGGGCGGCGGCTTGGAGTCCATCTCGCTGGTTCAAAACGAGCACATGAACCTGCATCGCGCCTTTGATCCCTGGATCAACGCCCACACGCCGGCGCTCTACATGTCGATGCTGGAAACCGCCGAGATTGTCGCTGAGCGCTATGGCGTCAGCCGCGACGCCCAAGACGCCTACGCCTTGGCGTCCCAACAGCGCACCGCCGCGGCCCAGGCGGCCGGCAAATTCGACGACGAAATCGTGCCGCTTGAAAGTGTGATGATGGCCAAGGACAAGGCCACGGGCAATGTTTCGGAACAGACCGTGACCCTTGCCAAGGACGAGGGCAATCGCCCTGAGACCACCCTGGAGGGCCTGCAGAGCCTCAACCCGGTGCACGCCAATGGCCAGAAGATCGCGCAGGGCCAGTTCATCACGGCGGGCAACGCCAGCCAGCTGTCAGACGGCGCCTCGGCCAGCGTTCTCATGGAGGCCAAGGAGGCGTCGCGTCGCGGCTTGGCGCCGCTCGGGATCTATCGCGGCATGGCCGTGGCGGGCCTTGATCCCGATGAGATGGGCATTGGTCCGGTTTACGCCGTGCCCAAGCTTCTCAAGGCCAATGGCTTGAAGATGGACGACATCGGCTTGTGGGAGCTGAACGAGGCGTTTGCGGTTCAGGTGCTCTATTGCCGTGACGAGCTGGGCATCCCTGACGAGCGCCTCAACGTCAATGGCGGGGCCATTTCTATCGGCCATCCCTACGGCATGTCCGGCGCCCGCATGACCGGCCACGCCCTCATTGAGGGCAAGCGGCGCGGTGCAAAGTACGTCGTTGTCACCATGTGCGTCGGCGGCGGCATGGGGGCGGCCGGCCTCTTTGAAGTGGCCTAGACCGCATGCGGCTTTGACGATAATCGGTCGTCGGCTTCTATTCGCTCACGGCGTGCCGGCGGGCGCGGGCAGACTCCC
>CAYGQB010000140.1:0-7402 GCA_964351895.1 uncultured Caulobacterales bacterium | reverse complement strand
ACCAAAGGAAAACCAGACCATGGCATTGAAAATTCGTCTCTCGCGCGGCGGCGCCAAGAAGCGCCCCTACTATCGCATCGTTATCGCGGACGCGCGGGCCCCACGCGACGGGCGCTACATTGAGCGCATCGGCGTCTACAATCCGCTCTTGGCCAAAGACTCGCCCGATCGCATCAAAATCGATCTGGAAAAGGCGGCCGATTGGATCAAGAAGGGCGCCCAGCCCACCGAGCGGGTCGCGCGCTTTCTGCACGCCGCCGATCCTGCCCTGTGGGATTGGAAGCGCGGCCAGAACATGAAGAAGGCTGAGCCGGGCGAGAAGGCCAAGCAGCGCGTGGCCGAGCGCGCCGAAAAGGACGAGGCGCGCAAGTCGGCGGCCGAGGAAGCCGCCGCCGCGCCGGCTGAAGAAGCGGCCCCCGAAGCGGCCCCCGAAGCGGCGACTGAAGCTGCGGCTGAGGCTCCGGCTGAGGCTCCGGCCGAAGCGCCCGCCGAAGCTGCGGCCGAAGCGTCTGCTGACGACGCTGAAAAGCCCGCCGAATAGGCGGTCTGGGCGCGCCCATGTCGTCACGGCCCGACACGCCCGAGCCTGACACGCCCAAGCCCGGCGGGCCCAAGCCGGCCGCGCCTCTCTCTGCGCCCGCGCCCATTGCGTTGGAACAGCGGGCGGGAGAGGGCGACGGCCGGCGCTGGTCGCCGTCGGCGGCGCGCAATCGCGGGCCGGTGCGCAGCGCGCTCATTGGCCTGGTCCCGCCGGCGCCGCGCGTGCTTGAGATTGCCTCGGGCACGGGCGAGCACGCCGTGACGTTCGCCGCCGCCCTGCCGGACGCCGACTGGTTTCCCACCGAGCACGACCCAGAATCGCTGATCTCTGTGGCCGCCTGGCGGGCCGCCAGCGGGCTGGAGAATGTGCGCGTCCCTGTGCGTTTGGACGCCGCCGCGCCGGTGTGGCCGGTCGAAGATGCGGCCGGCCCGGCGCGGGGGCGCCCCTTCGATGTCGTCTTGGCCATGAACATGGTGCACATCGCCCCGTGGGCGGCGGTGGAGGGCCTGTTTGCCGGGGCTGGTCGGGTGTTGAGCGGGCGCGGTCAGCTCATGCTGTATGGCCCGTTTCAGCGCGCCGGGGTGCACACGTCAGCCTCCAACGCCGACTTTGACGCCAGCTTGAAAGCGCGCAACCCAGGCTGGGGCGTGCGCGATCTGGACGCGCTGGACGCACTGGCCGCCGCGCACGGTCTGGCGCCCGCCGCCGCCGTGTCTCTTCCGGCCAACAATCAGCTGCGCAGCTGGCGGCGCAGCCACCCCTCCGGTGGGGCGCAGCCTGAAACCACGGGGCCGGCATGAGCGAGCGCGAGGGCGCACAGAACGCCGCCAGCGATCCAGACCTGGTGTTCGTGGGGGCCATCGCCGGAGCGTTCGGCGTGCGGGGGGAGGTGCGGGTGAAGTCCTTTACCGCCGCGCCTGAAGCCATCTTCTCGTTCGGGCCACTGCGCGATGCAGGCGGGCGGGTGATCTTCACGGTCACATCGTGGCGCCCGATCAAGGACGGCTTTGCCGCCCACTGCAAAGAGATCAAGGACCGCACGGGCGCAGAAGCGGCCAAGTCGACCCAGCTGTTCGCACCGCGCGCCGCCCTGCCGGCGCTTGAAGAGGGCGAGTTTTATCACGCCGACCTTATCGGCATGGCGGTTCAATCGCTGGCTGGCGACGCCTTGGGGCGGGTGCGTTCGGTGCAGGACTTTGGCGCTGGAGATCTCCTTGAGATCGAAGGCACACCCGGCCTCAACGCGACCTGGTTCTTGCCCTTCACCCGCGCAGCCGTCCCCCATATTGACGCCGCTGCGCGCCTGATCACGGCCGACCCGCCTCCCGAAGCCCTGGACCCCGAAGATCCGGACCCCGAAGCCCTGGACCCCGAATCTCTGGACCCCGAAACGCACCAAGAGGGCGGCGCGGAGTCTGACACCGGCGGAGAGCCAGACCCGAGCGCAAGCTAAAGGGCCGCGCCCGCCATCCGGATGGCGCGTGAATGGGCGTTCTCAGGAATGGGCGTTCTCAGGGCTGCGCGCCTGGTCTAGGTTGACTGCACAGGGGGGATGGGCGCGCGCCAGCGGGTGCTCAATCCGAGATCGCTTCGGCTTAGATCAGTTTGGGGAAGGGGCTCGCGCCATGCGCACACTCATGAATTGGACCGCTCCGGCGGGCAAACCGCTTACAGCGCTTGCCGCAATTGCGGCGCTGGGCCTGTCGGCCTGCGCCAGCCTCACCGCGCCCATGGCGCCGCTCAGCCAGCAAGACCTGGCTGCGCTTTCGCTAGAGGAGCGCGCCCGCGTCATCCACGACGAGGTCATGGCGCTCGACACCCACATCGACATCGCGCTCGATTTCGCCACCCAAACCAATGACATCGGCGGCTTTACCAAGAACCAGGCCGACCTGCCAAAGATGCGCATCGGCGGCTTGGACGCAGGCTTTTTCATCGTCTACACGCCGCAGGGTCCCCTGACCGAGGAGGGGTACAAGGACGCCAAGTCCATCGCCATGACGCGCATGGCCGGCATCGAGCGCATGGTCGCGGGCTATCCTGAAGAAATCGGCCTGGCGCGCACGGCTGACGAGGCTGAAGCCATCCACGCCTCGGGGCGCCTGGTGGCCCTGGTGGGGATGGAAAACCCCTATCCCCTGGGCCCGTCGCTGGATGATCTGCCCATGTGGGTGGAGCGCGGCGTGCGCTACGTGTCACTCACCCACTGGGGTCACAATCAGTTTGGCGACAGCTCAAACTTCACCGCCGCGCGCGGCGAACCTGAAGGCCCCAACGGCGGCCTGACCGATCTTGGCCGCGAGCTGGTGCCCGCGCTCAACCGCGCCGGCGTGATGGTCGACGTCAGCCACGCAGCCAAATCCAGCATGCTGCAGGCGGTCGCCTTGTCGACAGCACCGGTGATCGCGTCACACTCAGGCGCCAAGGGCGTGGCCGACAATGCGCGCAACCTGGACGACGAGCAGCTGCGCGTTCTGGCCGACAATGGCGGCGTGGCGCAGATGGTGGCGCTGGGCTCTTACGTGCGCGCGCCAACGCCGGAGCGCATCGTCGCCGTCACCCGCGTGCGCGACGCCTACGGCATCATGGCGTCCGCCGACTACGCCAAGCTGACCAAGGAACAGCAAGACGCCTTTGACGCTGAGATGGCCGACATCAACGAGCGCTTCGTGATCGCCGACGTCGCCAACTTCGTTGATCACATCGATCATGCGGTTGAGGTGGCCGGGATCGACCATGTCGGCATTGCGTCCGACTTTGATGGCGGCGGCGGCATTGCCGGCTGGAAGGACGCATCTGAGACTTTCAACGTCACCCTGGAGATGGTGAAGCGCGGCTATTCCAAAGAGGACGTCGCCAAGATCTGGGGCGGCAACCTGTTGCGGGTGATGCGGGCCGTGGAAGACGAGGCGGCGCGTCTGGCGCAGGCTGACGCGGCTGACGCGGCTGGCGCGGCGGGCGAATAGGCCGGCGCATCCGGGCCGGCGGGCTCGGCCGTGCGCGTCGGGATCCTGGGCGCCGCGCGCATCGCGCCCATCGCCATGACCCGCCCGGCCCAGGCCGTGGCGGGCGTGGAGTTGGCGTGTATCGCCGCGCGCGATCCAGGCCGCGCGCGCGCCTTCGCGGCGGCGCACGGCGTGGCGCGGGCGGAGCCGGACTATGCCGGCGTCATTGCCGCCACGGACGTTGACCTGGTTTACAACGCCCTGCCGATTGACGCCCACGCCCACTGGTCCATCCGCGCCCTGGAGGCGGGCAAGCACGTCTTGTGCGAAAAGCCTCTGGCGATGAACGCGGCGCAGGCTGGCGCGATGCAGGGCGCCGCCGAAGCCTCAGGGCGCCTCCTGATCGAAGCGTTTCACTGTCGGTATCACCCCGCGCACGACCAGGTTGCCGCCTGGCTCTCGCAGGGGCGTGTGGGCGCGGTGCGGGGCGTGCGCGCCGTCTTCAACACGGTGGTGAAGGCGACGCGCGAGCAAATCCGCTATCAGCCGGCGCGCGGCGGCGGCGCCATGATGGACCTGGGCTGCTATCCGGTCCTGTGGGCATTGAGCGCGCTGGATGGTGAGCCCGACACCGTCGAAGCGGACGCGCGCCTGGCGCCAAGCGGGGTTGATGTGGCGATGCAGGCGCGCCTGACGTTCGCCGACGGCGCGGTGGCCGATCTGTCGTGCGCCATGGATGCTCCCTCTGAGTCGCGGCTCGAGATTGAGGGCGCGGCGGGCCGCATCGTGTTTGAGAACCCGCTGGCCCCACATAATGGCGGGCGGCTGACCCTGACCAGCGCCGAAGGGCGCCTGGACGCCCCGATCAGCCGGGTGACGACCTACGCCCATCAGCTTGCCGCCGTCGCTGCGGCCGTGGATGGGGGGCTTGCGGAAACCGCCGCGGCGCTTCCGACGCAAGGCGCCGCCATGCTGCGCCAGCAGCGCACCCTGGACCGCATCTACGCCGCCGCCGGCCTCGCCCACCTGCGCGCCGCCCAGCCCTGAGAGCCCTGACAGCGCGGGCATTTGTTTTCGTGCGGGGCGGTGTGGGGATAGTGTGACGGCTTACGTAGGGACGCTGTGAGCGAAAAGAAGCCGGCGACCGATTGTCGTCAAAGACGGAAGCGGTCTAGGCGAGGGCTGAGACCTCGCGCCAGGCGGCGTTCATGATCTCAAGCTCCCAGGACGCAAACCCGGGATGGGCGCTGTCGGGCGGGGGGCCTTCAGGCGTGCCGGTGATCAGAAAGGCGACGCTGGCCCCGGCCTGCGCGGCGCGCCAGGCCCCAGAGTAGAGCCCATAGGCTTCTCCGGGATGGCCGATCAGCGCCACATTGGGCCATGGGGAGGTGTCGGCGTCATGGATCTGACAACCCAGGCCCATGTGGGTGAAGAAATCACGCGCCGTGTCGCCGTTGGTCCTCCCGGCGTTCGCGCGCCAGGGCGCGGCGCTCAGTTCGGGCGTGTCGTCGAGCTCCACCATCAGCCGCGCCAGATCGCGGGCGCTGGCGCGCAACCCGCCCTGGGGTGAAAACAAGGTGCCGTTGCGCCCCGGCGCATAGCCCGCCAGCGCCGCTTCGATGGACAGCCCTTCGGCGGTGAGAACATGCGGCGTTGCCGCGTTCAGGATGTCGGGCGTGTCCATCTGCGCCGTCCACGCCCCGTCGACGCGGCGGTAGAGCGTGGCGCCGGACCGCCGCTTGGCCGCGCTCACGCCCGACCAGCCAAAGCCGGCGTCCAGGCCCGCCGGGGCCAGCACCAGCCGCTGCGCCAAGCGATCAAAGCGTGCGCCGGTGGCCCCCTCCAGCGCCTGCGCCGCGATCCCGGTGTTCAGATTGGCGTAGGTGAACCAGGGCTCGATGACCGGTGCGCCAATGGGCGCGCCAGTGGAGGCGAGTTCGGGGGCGAGGTCGGCCCAATGGTCGGGGTAGGCCAGAAGATGATCGGCCAGGGCGCCTGGCGCGCGCACCCAGTAGACCTCAGGGTCAACCAGCGTAGAGGTGTGGCTCAAGAGAGCGCGCAGCGTGATCGGCGTATCCGGCCGGTCCGGATGGCGCAGCGCCACAGCCGCCAGCGGGCCGGCGTCGGCGTCCAGATCAACCAGGCCGGCGCGCGCCAGACGCACCGCCGTGAGCGCGGTGGCGACTTTGGAGATGGAGGCGACGCGGGCGGGCGTGTCGGCGGTCATTGGGCGCGGATGGGGCGTCAGAGACGCTGATCCACTGGCGGCCGTGATCTCGCGCCCATCATCCATGCGGATCGCCACGGCGATGCCGGCAAGCGCCTGGTCGGGGTCGCCGTCGCCGGCGGCAAGAGCGTCCAGACGGGCGGTGAGGCGCGCACTGGCGCTGGTGAGCGCGGCGCGGGCGGCGGGCGAGACCTGGCGCGGGGCACACGCGGACACGCCCGCACCCGCAGCCAGGGCGGCGCCAGTGGCCAAGCCGGACAAGACGGAGCGGCGCGGCGGCCCGGGCGACGATGGGGCGGTTGGCGTCATGGCGGGGCGGCTTTCTATTGCTTTGGGCGATTGCTTTGGAGCATCTGCTCACGTCTTTGGCTCGCGACTTCTGCTTGGGTCTTCCTCGTGGGCCGTTTTCTGGGGGGCCGTCTGGCGATCGTTAAGGTGCGCGGACACGCAGGGTTCGACAAGCACCCACCTTCGCCGCCACTGTAGGCGCGGGACCGACCGGGGAGGCCGATCTATCGCCGCACCACTTGCACCGCCGTGTCAGGAGGGCTGGATTCGCAGCCAGCCGTGCCCGCGCCAAGCCGGGCGCGAGCGCTCTGGCCCCGAGAAGAGGCGCATCCTGGCCGGCTGCGTGCTGGCCTCGTCGATGGCGTTCATCGACGGCTCGGCCCTGACCGTGGCCCTGCCGGCCCTGCGCGCCGACCTCGACGCCAGCGTCGCCGGCATTCAGTGGGTGATCAACGCCTATGTCCTGGGGCTGGCCGCCTTGACGCTGATCGGCGGAGCCCTGGCCGACACCTATGGCAAGGCGCGGATTCTGGTCGCTGGAATTGGCCTGTTTGCAGTTGCGTCGGTGGCCTGCGCCCTGGCGTCAACGGCCGAGGCGCTGATCGCGGCGCGCGCAGTGCAGGGGGTTGGCGCGGCGCTCTTGACGCCGGCGAGCTTGGCGCTGATCGGCGCCGTCTATCCAGAAGACGAGCGCGCCGGCGCCATTGGCGTTTGGGCGTCGGCCTCGGCCTTGACGACGGCGGGCGGGCCGATCTTGGGCGGCCTGTTGGTGGAGAGCTTTGGCTGGGCGTCGATCTTTTGGATGAACCTGCCCTTGGCCGCGGCGGCAACGTGGCTTGCCGCGCCGGCGATCAGGTTCGACGTCGGCAAGCCGCAACGCTTTGATGTCTTGGGCGCCAGCATTTTAGCGCTCGGCCTGGCGGCGGCGACCTGGGGCTTGAGCGCGCTCGGCGGCGGCGAGGCGGCCGCGCACGGGCTGGAGGCGCAGGCGGCGGCGGGATCACGGCGCGCCTGGATCGCCCTGGCGGTCGGCGCCGCCCTGTTGGTCGCCTTCATCTGGGTGGAGCGGCGCGCCCCTGCGCCGATGGCCCCGCCAGCCGTTCTGGCCCGCCCGGTGTTTGCCGCGCTCAATGGCCAGACGTTCCTGCTCTACGCGGCGCTCTCGGTCGTCTTTTTCGTCTTGCCGTTCGACCTGGTGGAGGAGCGGGGCCTGACGGCGACCCAGGCGGGAGCGGCGTTCCTGCCGTTCACCTTGGGGGTGGGCCTGTTGTCGCGACCGTTTGGCGCCTTGGCCGACACCATCGGCGTGCGCGCCAGCCTGCGTTTGGGCTCCGGCGCGGCGGCGCTCGGGTTTGCGCGCTTGGGCGCAGGGGGGCTGGCGGCCGCCGGGTTCGCGAGAGG
>CAYGQB010000139.1:3432-7448 GCA_964351895.1 uncultured Caulobacterales bacterium | reverse complement strand
CCACAATGAACGGCGCTGAGGGCACCAGTCGGATCACCAGGCTGGAGGTGAACCCCGCCCCGCCGACAAATGCGCGCATGCGCCGCGCGGCCGCCCCACCCAGACGGTCAAACCCGTCAGCGCCAAGATAGCGCCCAATCGCGTAGGTGACCGTTGCGGACGTCAGCGTCGCAATCCAAGCGAAGACGAAGCCCTGCGTGACCCCAAAAGCGATCACAACGACGCCGATCAGCAGCGTCTGAGGCATGGACAAGAAGGCGGCCGCGACAAACAGGACAATCACCGCCGGCAAGCCCCAGCCGCTGTCGCGCGTCGCCGTCAACCACTGATCGATCGCGTCGCGCGCCGCGCCCTCGTCCAGAAACATGCGGCCGAGAACAAAGCTGGCCACCAGGAACGCGAGCAGGCCCACCGCAACGCCAACCGCGCGCACGGCGCGGGCGTCCATGTTGGTCAGAAAGCTGATGAAGGCGCGCATGGCGGCGGGTCGCAACAAAGAAACGATCCAAGACGTCTTATGCGCGCGCGCGTCCGGGCGCCAGACTTGGGTTCACATTCTGCTGCGCGTCAACACCCCCGCTAGGAGGTTTCAGTCAGGGCGGCGAGCTGGGAACGGGCCTGCGCCAGGGCGGCCATTTGCTGGTCGAGCTGGGCCAGGATGTCGCGCGCCTCGTCCGGTGAAATGCTGGAGGCGGCGTCGCTGTCTTCTGACAGGGCCGCGATCAGGCTGGACACGGTGCCGGCGTTCAACACGCTCGCCCGCGCCGCCTTGGCGTGCCAATCGGCTTCGTCGCCTTCGCCTTCTGGGGCCGGCATGAAGACGCCGCCCGCCAGCGCCGCCAAGTACTGAGCCGCCGCGGGCGACTTGGAGACCCGGGTCAAGGTCGCCACGCGCTCAAACGACAGGCTGGCGTCATCGTCAGGATCGGCCAGGGCATAGACGCGCGTGCGGCTGAGCTTGAGTATCTCCATCACCTTGGGGACCCCGCCCGCATCGGCCACCAGCGCCGCCACGGCGTGCTTGGGCGTGTCATAGGTGCGTGGCTTGATGGGACTGAACGACATGGCGCGCCCCTGCGTGAGCGGCCGGTGCGCCGCACCGATAAGTTAGGCGCGACGCGGGCGCCGCACAACGCAGGCTTAACGGCCAAAGGCGGCCAGGCGCGCCACGGTCGCCGCCATCGCCGCATCCAGATCAGGGTCGCCCGCCTCGCGCTCTGTCAGGCGCGGCCAGCTTCCCATTTGCCCGCGAAACCATGTCTCTTGGCGCTTGGCGTACTGGCGGGTCTGCACGATCAGCCGCTCGCGCGCTTCAGCCCGCGTGATCTCGCCCGCCGCCAGGCGCGCCAATTCGCTGACCCCAAGAGCGCGCAAGATCGGCAGGTCTGGGCTCAATGTGCGCGCGGCAAGCGCGGCCGCCTCCGCCACCGCGCCGCCGTCCAGCATGGCGTCAGCGCGCGCAGCGATGCGCTGGTGCAGCCAGGCGCGGTTCGGCGCCAGCACCAGCCCCGCCCACGTACCCGGCGCCAACCAAGGCTGTGCGGCGGTCGCAGACCGGCTGCGATACGCCGACAAGGGTTCGCGTGCGCCGTAGGCGACGGCCAGTATGCGCTCGATCCGCTGGGCGTCATGGGGGTGAACGGCGCGCGCCGCTTCCGGGTCGAGGCGCACCGCCTGTGCGTGCGCCCACTCAAGTCCGCGCGCCATGACGTCCGCGCGCGCCCGCGCCCGCGCCGCCGCGCCAGGCTCGGGCACCTGTGACAGGCCGTGCGTGAGCGTGCGGATATAGAGCCCCGTGCCGCCCACCAGCACCGCATGGCGCCCGTCGCGGTGCGTCGCCGCGATGGCCTCAATGGCCAGCGTGCGCCACCGGCCCGCCGAGCACGCCTCCTCAGCCTCCAAGACGCCATAGAGGAGATGCGGAGCGCGCAGCTCTTCGTCCGGGGTTGGGCGCGCGGTCAAAACGTGCAGATCGCGGTAGACCTGCATAGAATCGGCATTGATAACCACACCGCCCAGGCGAGCGGCCAATTCTGCGGCCAGCCGGGTCTTGCCGCTCGCGGTCGGGCCGGCAATGAAGAGGGTGCGAGGCAGATCCCCGATCGCGGAAGCGCGCCCGGTGCTCATGCTCGACAGGCGCAAAGGACACCGGACCCATGGCGACAACTCTGGCCGTAACCGTCGCTGGCGCCCCCTCCACGTCTCAGGCGCTCGCCATCTTGTCGGCGTGCCTGGAGACCGCCGGCGCGCGCACGCATGCGCCGCTCATCGCCCTGAGCGACGATCGAGGCGCACGTCGCAGCGCTGGCGCGGCCGACGCCCCCGTCGTTGAAGGCGACGCCGTCACCATTCGCGCCGCCCTTTCGGCCGCCGAGACACCGGTCGACTGGTGCGTGCAGCCAAGCCCCGGGTCGGCGTCCCACACGCGCGCGAAGGCGCTTCTGGTGTGCGACATGGACAGCACCATCATCGGCTGTGAGTGCATTGACGAGTTGGCCGACATGGCCGGTGTGAAGGACGCCGTCAGCGCCGTCACCGAGAAAGCCATGCGCGGCGAAATCGGCTTTGAGGACTCGCTGCGCGCGCGCACCGCTCAAATCGCCGGCCTGCCGCGTGAGGTGCTGGCGCGGACCTATGCTGAACGGGTGCGGCTCAATCCGGGCGCCCAGGCTCTGGTGGCCAGCATGAAGGCGCGCGGCGCTCACTGCGCCCTGGTGTCGGGCGGCTTTACTGAATTTGCGGATCGCGTTGCCGCCGATGTTGGGTTTGATCGCGCCTACGCCAATACGCTTGAGTTTGAAAACGACCGGCTGACCGGCGCTGTCCGGCCGCCAATCTTGGGCCGCGACGCCAAGCGCGACACGCTGATGCAGCTGGCCGGGGCCCTGTCGATCGCGCCGGACCAGGCCATCGCGGTGGGCGACGGCGCCAATGACTTGGCGATGATGGAGATCGCCGGCTTGTCGGTCGCCTACAAGGCCAAGCCGGTCGTGGTCGCGGCTGCGCACGGGGTGATTGTGTCGGGCGATTTGAGATCGGTCTTGCGTTTTCAAGGCTTCACCGATGCTGACATGGTCGAACCGGTCGATGACGGGGCGGCTTAGCGCACCCCGCCGCGCACGGGCTGGAAGATCAACTCGCCAGACCGATTGAGCATCATCAGCACCGGTCGCCCCGCCGCCACTTCCGCACGCGCCAGTTCAGCCGCCTCTTCCGGGTCTGAGACCGCCTGAAACGCCACCTCTTCAATCACGTCGCCTTCGCGCACCTTGCCGGCCGCGTCGACGTCTGCGGCAACGCCAATCACCACCACGCCGGTGACGGTCCGGGCGATGCGATAGCGCGAGCGCAAGGCGTCCGTCAGCGGCGCCATGGTTACGCCAACAGCCGTCGCCGTGCCTGCAGACGTGGTCACAGGCGCCTGAGCGGGCGCAGACGTGCGTGGACGGGTGTCACCCTCGTCAAGACGCGCCACCACGACACTGACCCGGCGGCGCTCGCGTTCGCGCACAAAGTCCAGAGCGGCGCGTTCGCCAATCCCGGTTTCCGCGACAATGCGCGCCAGATCGCGCTCATCGCCAACGTCGCGTCCGTTAAACGACACAATCAGATCGCCCGGCGCCAGACCCGCCTCTGCGGCTGGGCCGCCGGCGGTGACCCGATTGATCAAGGCGCCGCGCGCCCGGTCCAGGCCATAGCTCTCGGCGATTTCTTGAGTGACGCGCTGAATCCCAACACCCAGCCAGCCGCGCCGCGTTTCGCCAAATTCAAGAAGCTGGCTGATCACCTGCTGCGTCAGGTCGGCCGGGATTGAAAAGCCAATGCCCACCGACCCGCCGGATGGCGACAAGATCGCGGAGTTGACGCCAATGACTTCCCCGTTGAGGTCGAACAAGGGACCGCCGGAGTTGCCGCGATTGATGGCCGCGTCGGTCTGGATGAAATCGTCGTAGCGCCCCTGCTCGATGTCACGGTTGCGCGCTGAAATCACGCCGCCCGACACCGAATTGCCAAGG
>CAYGQB010000139.1:668-3422 GCA_964351895.1 uncultured Caulobacterales bacterium | reverse complement strand
CGAAGGGATTGCCGATGGCGATGACCCAGTCGCCGACGCGCGCCGCTGCCGGATCGCCAAACGGCACAACGGGCAAGGGACTGGCCGACGAGACCCGCAGCACGGCAAGGTCGGTCGCCGGGTCCCGGCCAACCACCTGGGCTGCCAGCGTCGCCCCGTCTGGGAACACCACCTCGATCTCATCGGCGTCGTCGATGACGTGATTGTTGGTGACCACGATGCCGTCGGCGTCGATCACAAATCCCGACCCGAGCGAAGATTCAGTGCGCGGACCGCCGCCCAAGTAATCGTTGAACCGCTCCAACGGGGAGCCCGGCGGGAAGGCGGGCAACTCCCCATCGACGTTCTGCCGGGTGCGAATATTGACGACCGCCGGCGACAGGCGCTCGACCAGATCGGCAAAGCCCTCGCGCGGGGCGGCAATGGTTTGCGCGCCAGCCGGCGCAAGCGGCGCCGCGGCTGCAACACTCATCGCGCCCAAGCACAGGGCGGCCAGCGCCCGGCGCGGCGTCATGGCGGCGAACCGCCTTGCACTCTGTGTTTTCAGAAGACCACCAACCATGCTCAGCCTCACTTACCGCGCCTTGCGGCTGATCTGTCGTTGGAGCCTGCGCGCGGCGAACCTGTTCGCCGTCGATCAAAAGCTGGCCCCGAACCCCCGTGTCCGGGCGTGTATGTCGCAGCGCCTTAGCCGCGGTGCAGCGCCATTGAAAAGGCAAGGCGCGGCCAAAAAAGGGCGCGCGGCGCCCAATGGGCTGGAGCAGCGCCCGTCACAGGCCCCACGCCAAGCCCACCACGGGCGCCGCAGCAGGTGGCGGTGGCCACCCCGCTGCGTTTCTAGCGGTCGCCTTCTTCGCCCTGGAAGTAGCTGAAGAACTCGCTGTCCGGGTTGAGAATCAAGGTTGTGCCGTCATTGATGGCGATCTCGTAGGCCAGCAAGGACCGGTAGAAGCTAAAGAACTCCCGGTCGCCATTGTAAGCTGACGAGTAGATCTCGTTGCTACCTGCATCTAATTCGACCTTGATGCGTTCTGATTGTTCGGTGGCCTGAGCGACCAGAACCCGTGCTTCGCGGTCCGCGCCAGCACGAATTTCAAGCGCGCTTTCCTGACCTTCAGCACGGATCAAAGAGGCGGCCTGACGCCGGTCCGTTTCCATCCGCAGATAGACCTGGTCGGCGTTCTGGGCGGGCAGGTCGGCGCGACGAATGCGCACGTCGATGACCTCAATCCCGAGGCCCGATTCGGTGGCCTGGCGGTTCATGGCGGTCTGGATGCCCTCCATCAGCACGCTGCGCTGGCCTGAGACGATCTCTGAGGAATCCACCGAACCCAAAACGCGCCGCAAACTGGCTTCCAGAAACGGATCGAGCCGCGTGCGCGCCTGGCGCTCATCGGTGACCGCCTGGAAAAACTTCAGCGGATCTGAAATCCGGTAGCGCACAAAGGCGTCCACCAGAAGCCGCTCCTGGTCGGCGGCGGTGATTTCCTTGACGTCGGAGTCAAACTCAAGGTTGCGCTTGTCGAAGCGCACGACCGTATCGACGCCAGGCACCTTGAACCGCAAGCCCGGCTCGTCAGTGCCCAGGACATTGATGGTCGCGCGCGGTTCACCAAGCCGCAGCAACAAGACCTGCTCGGTTTGCCGGACGATGAAAATTGAGTTGGCGAGCACCAAAGCGCCGATGCCAATTAGGATCAGCAGAATGACCGTAAAGGCGCGCATTATCGGCCTCCCTCGCTGCGACGCAGCTCATTGAGTGGCAGGTAAGGCACCACGCCCTCTCCTGAATCGCCGTCGATGACAATTTTGTCTGAGCGCTCCAGAACTTTCTCCATGGTCTCAAGGTACATCCGCCGACGCGTCACTTCCGGCGCCAGTCGATACTGTTCCAAGATCAAACGGAAACGTTCCGCCTCACCGGTGGATTCAGCGATCACCGAGTCGCGGTAACCCTCTGCTTCTTGGATCAGCCGCGCCGCGTTACCGCGCGCTTCGGGCACCACCTGGTTGCGATAGGCGGTGGCCTCGTTGATGGAGCGCACCTTCTCCTGGCCCGCGTTCACCACGTCGCGGAACGCCGCGATCACGCGCTCGGGCGGACCGGCTTCGGCCAGCTGAACCTGCGTGATCAGGATGCCGGCGCCATATTCGTCCAGCGTCTCCTGAATCAGATCTTTGGTGTCTTGTTCAACGACTTCACGGCCCCGCGTGATGATCGGTTCCAGATTGTTCTTGCCGACGATCTCGCGCATCGCGCTCTCGGCAACCGCCTTCACCGCGCCCTCAGGATCGCGCACGTTGAACAAGAAGTCTTTGGCGTCCTTGATCAGCCAGAACACCGAAAAGTCGATGTCGACGATGTTCTCATCGCCGGTCAGCATCAGGCTCTCGCCCAGGACGTCCCGGGTATCCTGCTCGCCGCCGCGCCGCGAATTCACAAAGCCGACCGTGACCTCGTTGACCCGCGTCACGCGCGGCAAGGCAACGGTTTCAAACGGCACGGGCAACTTCAGCTTAAAGCCGGGCGTTTCGGTGCGCTCATACTTGCCAAAGCGCAGAACCACGCCCTGTTCGTCCGGCTGCACCAGGTACCAGCCAGACCCCGGCCAGCCAACCCACAACAATAAGCCCAATGCGAGGATCAAGAAAATCGGTCCGGTGCCGCCACGCCGACCGCCCGCGCCACCTGAGCCGCCGCCAGAGCCGCCGCCAAAGATGCCGCCCAGGGCGCCTTGCACCTGACGAATAAGG
>CAYGQB010000139.1:0-658 GCA_964351895.1 uncultured Caulobacterales bacterium | reverse complement strand
AAGGTCTTCCAGATCGGGGGGCTGCTGGCCGCCGCCGCCACGTTGCGGTCCGCCGCGCGGGGGTTGTCCCCACGGGCCCTGACCGCCGCCGCCGCTTCCGCCGCCGCCGTTCCCCCAGGGACCTTGTCGACCGCCGTTTGATTGATCGTTCCAGGGCATTGCGTGTTCCAGGACCGTTAATGGGAAAGCTTGCTACTGCGCCGGCCGGCGCGAGCAAGGCCGTGAATCGCTTGAACTCAGGCACGCTCTATGTGGAGTGAACGCGAGCGCGCTTCAAGCTTCAGTGCGTCGGCTGACCACAAGAACCGACGTAAATTTGAACGTGAAGAGCCTAAATCGACGCATTATGGAGGCTCAATGTCCAGCGACGCCAGTTCAATCGGGTCCCCCGCCGACCTTCTCGCCGCCGTGCGCCGCGCCTTGGCGACGATTATCGACCCGGCGTCCGGCGCGCCTCTGAGCACGGCTGGGTGCGTGAAGGGGTTGACCGCGCATGGCGACGCGGTGGGCTTCGTCATCGAGGCGGCCGGCGATCAACTTGCCGCCTATGAGTGTGTTCGCGCGGAAGCTGAGGCGGCGGCCCTGAGTGTGCCGGGCGTGGCCCGCGCCACGGTGGTTTTGACCCGTCATGACGCTCCGCCCCAGGACGCAGCTCCCC
>CAYGQB010000138.1:0-7461 GCA_964351895.1 uncultured Caulobacterales bacterium | reverse complement strand
CCAATGGTGGCGTAGCGGGCCGCGTCGTCTGCGCTGCTCACGGCGGCAAACCGGGCAAGATCAGGATAAGCCTCGCGCAGATAGGCGGTGAGATCTTGCGAACGATCAAAGTTGCCCGCCCCTAGAACCACCATTTGGGCGTCCTTGCCGCCTGCCGTTTCGACAAAGCGCATGTCGCCCGCGTCTCCCAGAAGCGGCTCGTAGCCGTCCGCCTGGGCGGCGGCGAAGCGGTCTGGATCGCTCTCGATTGCGATGACCGGCGCGCCCTGGGCGCGCACGGCGTCGGTCACCAGCCGGCCCGCCGGCGTCAAGCCGAAGACGATAACGGGACGGCCGGTTGGGCTGGGGCTCGCGGAGGGCGCTGGCGCCGGCGCAGGCGATGTGCTGGCCGCAGCCCGCCGGCTGATCGCCCGGGCGAGCCGCATGCCCAAGTTGGACCAGGCCGGTGTCGCCGCCAGGGTGACGGCGATCACGGCGGTCAAGGTGTCCAAAACGCCCGCCGGCGCAGCCAGCAACACCGCCGGCAGGGCAAACACAACCAGCGCAAACTCCGAGCCTTGTGAGAGAATGAACCCCAGCTGCACCGCGCCCGGCCGGCTCCAGCCCACCGAGCGGGCCGCAACAACGATCAGCAGTGTTTTGAGCGCCAACAGGGCGACGGCCCCGCCGATGACGGTGGCCAGAGCCTGCGGCGTCGCCAAGGCCTGCACGTCGATCGACATGCCCACGACCATGAAGAAAAAGCCCATCAAGAGCGCGCGAAACGGGCGCACCTCGGTTTGGATGAGGGCGCGGTATGGCGTGTCGGCGATGATCATGCCGGCCAGGAACGCCCCCAGAGTGAGCGACAGGCCCAGCGCGCCGGTCGCCGCCGCAGTGGCCAGCACAATAAGAAGCGCGGCGGCGGGGAACACCTCCTCGTTGCGGGTTGCAGCCAGGGCGCGAAACGCTGGAACCGCCACCAGGCGCCCGACGATCAGCGCCGCCGCCGCCGCCAAGATCGCCTTCAGCGCCGCTGCGCCGGCGGCCATGGCCAGATCGCTGCCCGCCGCGTCAAGAGACTGGGCAAAAACGAGAAGAAAGATCGCGGCAATGTCTTGGAAGATCAGCACCGCCGTGGTGGACCGTCCCAGCGGGCACGACACCAAGTTGCGCTCGGACAGAAGGCGCGCCACCACCGCCGTCGAGGACAGGGCGAACGCGCACCCGAGCACCACCGCCAACGGCCAGGTGCAGCCCAACAGCTTGGCGATAACGGCGAACGGAACCGCACACAGCACAAACTGCATCGGCGCCAGAGATGTCAGATCCGCGCGGGCGCTGCGCACCTGGGCCAAGGAAAAGTGCAGCCCAATGTCGAACAGGAGAAACACCACGCCGAGTTCGGCCAAAAGGTGAGTGGTGTCGCTTTCCTCGACCAGATGAAAGCCGTGCTCGCCCAAAAGCGCGCCAACCACGAGAAACCCCACGATCGGCGACAAGCCAAGCGCCCGGCCCGCCAACAGGGCGGCCAGGCCAGCGGCCAAAAGCAGGATCACAGGCATCAAAGCTTGGGCGGCGGCCATCGGCTGGTTCCTTTGCGCGTCTGCCTCATCGTCACGCCCGCTTGCGCACCGGCGCGCGGCGCGGCAGGTTCGCACCATGACTGGCCCTGACGTGACTCACCTAACCCAGCTTGGCGGCGACGTCGATGCGCCCAGCGATCCAGACGCGGCGGTGCTGGAGCGGATCGCCAATCCGGCGCCGGACGGGCCCTATCTGGTGCGCTTGGCGTGCCCGGAGTTCACCTCCTTGTGTCCGGTCACCGGCCAGCCCGATTTCGCTCACGTCGTTATCGACTATGCGCCCGGCGCCTGGCTGGTGGAGTCCAAGTCGTTGAAGCTGTTCTTGGGCTCGTTTCGCAACCACGGCGCCTTTCACGAGGGCTGCACCAATATGATCGCGGATCGCCTGGTGGAGTGTCTGGACCCGACGTGGCTGCGGGTGGGCGCCTACTGGTATCCGCGCGGCGGCATTCCCATTGACGTCTTCGTCCAGCGCGGCGCGCCGCCAGAGGGCTTGTGGATCCCCGATCAGGGCGTCGCCCCCTATCGCGGCCGAGGCTAGACCGCGTCGCGCGCCTCGGACTGCGCAGGCGACCAGCGACTGATCTTGTCAGCGGAGGTGGGCCGCGCGCGCTCAAGCGGGGGCTCAGCCGGCGTTCCGAGATAGACAATCCCGGCCACCTTCTCACGTGCGGTCACCCCAAACGCCTCCAGTACGGCGCGATCATAGGCGATCCACTCCGTCAGCCACTGGGCGCAAAAGCCATGCGCGTTGGCCGCCAGCAACAGCTGCATGCAAACCGCGCCGGCCGAAAGCTCTTGCTCCCAGACAGGAATCTTGTCGTCCGGCTGCGCGGCGGAAACCACCACGACGACGCTGGGCGCGCGCATCAAACGATTGGCCTCCATCTCGAGGCGGGCCGGATCAGCATCTGGGTTTTGAGCTTCGAACGCGGCGCGGATGGCGCGTCCGGCCGCAGCGCGCGCCTCGCCTTCAAACACGATGAAGCGCCACGGCGTGCGCTTGCCATGATCGGGCGCGCGCATCGCCATTGCGATCAGATGATCAAGGAGCGCCGGATCAGGGCCGGGATCGGTAAACTGGGCGATGGGCGTGGATCGCCGTTCGCGCAGGGCCTGTGCGTACGCGGGGCGGACCTGCGGAGCAGGCAGCGGGTCGCCAAAGAGAGGCAGGGGCGCGATGAGGTCGGAGGCGGACGCAGAGGGGCGGGCGGCGGACATCGATACTCCCACGGATGCAGCTCAAGGACGGTCTGACGGCGGGTCGAGATCGACCGCGCTTTGACGATGCGTGCAAATAGACGCACACTTGTACGTTATGGATCAAACTCCTCCCCCCGCCCACGTTGAACCCGATTCAACTTCTGACGCGACGTCAGCCGACGCGTCAGGCGCCCGTGCGTCACCTGACAAGTTGGCTGCTCCAGACGTGGACGCAAACGTGGACCCAGATGTGGGACATGACGAACCCGATGGGGCGCTGCACGATCTGACGCCAGCCGAGCGCCGCAAGCGGCGGGTGCGCGAACAGATCATCGAAGCCGCCGAGAGCGTGTTTGCCGCTGAAGGGCCGGCGGGGCTCTCGATGCGCCGCCTGGCCGAGCGGATCGATTACTCGCCGGCGGCGATTTACAAGTATTTCGCCTCCAAGCGGGAACTGATCGAGGCCATTCGCGAAACCTTTTTTGCTCGCCTCCTAGAGCGCATCTCCGGGGCCGTGGACGAAGCGGACTTCATCAACTGTGTGCGCCGATGCAGCCGCGCCTACATTGAGTGCGGGCTTGAGCGACCCAATCACTATCGCATGGCGTTCGCGTCTGCGGTTGATGAGCAGGGGCTGGCAGAAGAGACCAACAAGGTGAGCGAAGGCGACAAGGCGTTTGAAGCCGCGCTCCACCTGGAGGGCATGATTGAAACCGGCGTCCGCCTGGGGCTCTTTCAGCCGGTTGACCCCACCTTGGCGGCCAAGTCGGTTTGGGCGGCCCTGCACGGCGTTACGATCTTGATGGTTGAGATGGACGATTTTCCCAAGGGCATCGAGGGATCAGAGCACCTCACGCGCGATGCCCTGATCGATTTTCACAGCGCCATGATCACGCGCGGCCTGTCGGTCGCGCCCCAGGCGTAGAGCCCACCGTCTGCTCGCCGCCCGCGTGAAACTGCAGCCGAATCTCAACACCTTCTTGAGCATGAACACCGTTTACTAATCGAACGATGTTGTCTCTCGCCAATCTGCGCTATATCAGGCTGGGCGCTCGCGCGCGCAACGGAAGAGAGCGCCATGATCTGGTCCCAAGTTCATCTTCGCCGAGTCCTGAACCGAACGCAGAATTCCGTTCAAAATCGCGCGCGGCGCATCACGCGCGCGGTCGCTGAGCGGACTGCTGCGGTGTGCGGGCGCGTCCGCATTGCAATCGCTTACGGTCTTGCCGCCGTCATGACGGTGGTTGGCGCAATGGCGGCCAGCGCGGATGACCTGCCCGTGGCCACAGAAACCCTGAGGTACGAAAGCCGGGGCGTGATCCGCGACCTCTTTCCTGGCCTAGCCTCGGCGCGCCGTGAAAGCCGGATGGGGTTTGAGACCGGCGGCCTGGTGGCTCAGGTTGGGGTCGACGTCGGCGATCAGGTGGCCAAGGGCGATGTCCTGGCGCAACTCGACGCGCGCAGCCTGAACGCCCAGATCAATGCTGCGGACGCCAGCGTCAAGGAAGCCCAAGCGGCGCTCAAGCTGGCCTTGTCCACCGAGGGGCGCCAAGCCGAGTTGGTGGCCAAGGGCCATGTCTCCGCTCAGCGCCTCGAAGAAGCGCAAGCCAACGCCTCGGTTGCTGAGGCGCGCGTTGAAGCGGCCCGCGCCCAAGCCAATCTGTTGCGCGTGCGCCGGGATTTGACCCGTCTCGTGGCGCCGTTCGATGCGGTGGTCATGGCGCGCTTTCTTGACGAGGGCGCCATCGCCGCTCCGGGGGCCCCGCTTCTGGAGCTGGCCGAACGCCAGGCCGTCGAGATCCGGGTCGGCGTGCCGCTGAACCAGGCGGTCACGCTGGAGGTCGGGGCCGGCTACACCTTCGAGTTGTCCAATGGCGTGGCGCAAGGCGTCTTGCGCGCCCAAACCGGCATGGTCGATCGCACGACCCAAACGGTCGCCGCCGTGTTTGATCTGGAACCGGATGTCGACGTCTCGCCGGGCGAGGTGGTGCGACTGGTGCTGCCTGGCGTGATCGAAGAAAGCGGGTTTTGGGCCCCCATGTCGGCACTGACCGAAGGCCGGCGCGGGCTCTGGGCGCTGATGGCGGTGGTTGAAGACCCTGACGAGGCTGGGGTTTGGCGGGCCGAAACCCGGGTGGTGGATGTCCTGCACACCGAGGTGGACCGGGTCTATCTGCGCGGCGCGATCGAGGACGGAGAGCAGGTGGTGGCGGCCGGTGTCGACCGTCTCGTCGAGGGCCAGCGCGTGCGTCCCGTGACGGCGACGCTGGCGGCCAACGACGCGCCCAACGTGACTCCATGAGCCGCGGGGGCGCATCTTCCGGCCCGGCAGGCCTCGGCGGCTTGACCACGCTCTTCACCCGCTACTCGCGGGCCACCATCTTGATGGTCATCTTGCTGTTGGCCGCGGGGCTGGGCGCCTTGGCGACCTTGGGGCGTCAGGAAGACCCCACCCTGATTGAGCGGTTTGGTTTTGTCCTGACCCAGTTTCCCGGCGCCTCCACCGAGCGCACCGAAGCCCTGATTTCAGAGCCGATCGAAGACGCTCTGATGGAGTTGTCGGAGATCAAGGAAATCCGCTCGCGCACCCGTGCGGGCGTGTCGGTGGTCAATATCTCCCTGCAAGATGACCTGACCGCCACCGAGGTGGATCAGGCCTGGACCTTGGTGCGCGAGCAGGTCAGCGCCGGTCGCCAGGGTTTTCCAGAGGGCGTTTTAGAGAGCCGGGTGGTGCGCCAGTATCTCGGCGCGGCGACGATGATTGTCTCGGTTTCCTGGGACGATGATCGCGAAGACGCCATGGGCATGCTGACGCGCCTGGCGAGCGATCTTGAAGACGCGTTCCAGGGCCTTTCGGGCACAGATCAAACTCAGGTCTTCGGCGTGGCGCGCGAAGAAGTGCGCATCTTGGCCGATCCTGACCGGCTGGCCGCGCTCGGACTGACCAGCGTGGATGTGGCGCGGCTGATCGCAGCCGCGGACGCCAAGGCGCCCGCTGGCGCGGTGGACGCGGGCGACGTGTCTTTGGGCGTCGAGATCGCCGGGGCGTTCGACAGCTTGGACCGGGTGAAATCGGTGCCCGTGCTTCAGAGATCGGACGGCACGGTGCTACGGGTTGCCGATGTCGCGGACGTGAAGAAGGGCGTTCGCACGCCAGCCGACGAGATGGCCGTGATCGACGGTCGCCGGACCATCTTGGTCGCGGCCTATCTGACGCCGGGCTTGCGCGTTGACGCCTGGACCCTCGGGGCGCGCGACACCGTCGCCGCATTTGCCGCCAGCCTGCCCCGGGGCGTGTCGGCCGATATCGTGTTTGAGCAAAGCAAGTATGTCGACAAGCGGCTCAACGGTCTGGCCGGAAACTTAGTGACGGCCGCGATCATCGTCTTCGGCGTCTTGTTCTTCGTGATGGGCTGGCGGGCGGCCTTGATCGTCGGCTCGGCCCTGCCGCTGACGCTGCTGCTTGTCTTGTTCATGTTCCGTTTGCGCGACGAGCCGCTGCACCAGATGTCGGTGACGGGGCTGGTGATTGCGCTGGGCCTCTTGATCGACAACGCCATTGTGATGGTCGACGAGTACCGGCTGAACCGCGAGCGCGGGTCGACGCCGCTGGAGGCCGTTGACGGGGCCGTGCGCCACCTGTTTGCGCCGCTCCTGGCGTCGACGCTGACCACGGTGTTCGCCTTTGCGCCCATCGCGCTTCAGCCTGGGCCGACGGGTGAGTTCATCGGCATGATCGGCCTGTCGGTGATCTTTTCACTTCTGGCTTCGTTTTTCTTGTCGATGACCGTGGTGCCAGCGCTGGCGGCCTGGTTTGACCGCGTAGAAAAGCCCGGCGAGGCCAAGCGCTTCTGGCGCTCCGGCGTCACCTGGCAGCCACTCACCGACGCCTATCGCGCCACCTTGCGCGCCGCGACCGCTCAGCCGCTCTTGGCCATCGCCGGGGCGGTCACCCTGCCATTCGTCGGCTTCTTCTTGGCGTCCACCTTGCCGTTGCAGTTCTTCCCGCCGACGGACCGCGACATGTTCCAGGTTGAACTGGTGCTGCCGCCCGCCGCCTCCATCGAGCAAACCCGCGCCGCCGTCGTGGAGGCGGACGCCATCATTGGCAGCTATGACGGGGTGGTGCAGACCGGCTGGGTGCTGGGAAAGGCGCCGCCGCGCACCTATTACAACGTATTCTCAACCCGTTCAGCCGATCCCAACTATGCGGCCGGCTGGGTGCGCACAGACTCGCCGCGCACCACCTCCGCCATTGTCACCGATTTGCAGGCGCGGGTGCGCGAGGCGTTTCCGCAGGCCCAGTTCCTCGCCCTGCCGTTCGAGCAGGGGCCGCCCAATGCAGCGCCGATTGAGCTGTCGATCATAGGGCCAGATTTCACCGCCTTGGATCGGCTGGGCGCTGAGGTGCGCCGTCACCTCTCAGAGAGCGCCAATGTCACCTACACCTTCGCTGGACTGAAGCTCGGCGCCCCCGTGGCCAAGGTCAACGCCGATGAGAGCGTCACCCGCATGTCAGGGCGCCAACTCTCGGAGATCGCCGCCCTGGTGCGCGCAGACCTGGACGGCGTGTCGGCGGGCTCGATCCTAGAGGGCACAGAAGAGCTGCCCGTGCGCATCCTGCTCAACGACACGGCGCGCGCCAGCTTGGACGCCGTGCGCTCCAAGATTGCGCCGACGACGGGCGGGGTGG
>CAYGQB010000137.1:0-7477 GCA_964351895.1 uncultured Caulobacterales bacterium | reverse complement strand
GTCTTGGCGGGAGCCGGGGCGGTCACCACGGCTGCGACCCAGCCGCCGGTCAAGAGCGAGGACGAATCCGCGCGCGACAGCGCAGCAACCGGTGCGTCCAACGTCCAGCCCGTGGTGCTGGAGCTGTTCACCAGCCAGGGCTGTTCGTCCTGCCCCGGCGCCAATGAGCTGTTGAGCCAGATCGGCGCGCGTGACGACGTCATCGCGCTCAGCTTTGCGGTCGACTACTGGGACTATCTGGGCTGGCGCGACACCTTCGCCCAGCCTCAATTCACCCAGCGCCAGCGCGGCTATGCGGAGGTTCTGGGCGCGCGCGTGTTCACGCCGCAGCTCATCGTCAGCGGCCGCGAGAGCGTCATGGGCCGCAAGGAGCGCCAGGTGGAAGACGCCATTGCGCGCGCCATCAAGGCGGACGCGGCGCGCTCCGAGCCGGCGCCCACCATTGCCATAATCTACGATGGTGACGGCGGCGCCCAGATCTCGATCTCGGGCGCGGGCGCAAGCATGGCCACCACAGCGCTGGGCGCGCCGGCCGCCATCTCGGCCCCTATTCCGGCCCCTATTCCGGCCCCCATCCCAGCAAGCGCGACCGCGGACGCACCGCCGCCGGGCGCCTATGTTGTGCGCTTGGCGCGTTATCAGGCGGGCGTGCAAACGGTGCCGGTGAAGGCGGGGGAAAACCGTGGCCGCGACATCACCCACTTCAACGTGGTGACCAGCCTGGACGACCTGGGCGCCTGGACGGGCGCTGCGGCCGAGTTTGACGTGCCTGCGCACGCCGAGCCGGGCGTGATCCTGATCCAGTCCATCGCACGCGGCGAGATACTCGCGGCCGCGCGCCTCAGCGCGTCAACAGGCCGACCAGCACCGACAGAGACACCAGGCTGATCAGCGTGGTCGCCGTGACGCTCGCCGCCGCGCCGCGCTCGTACACCCGATAGACGCCCGACTGAACGAAGACGCCCACCGCGGTTGGGGCGCAGGCGAACACAATCGCCACCGAGAGGGCGAGCCCGCCCACCCCCAGCGCCCACATGGCCGCGCCGACCAGAACCGGCGCCAGCGCCGTCTTGCCAATCACGCCCCACGCCACGGCGCGCCACGCCACGGCGTCGTCCCGCGCGCCCGCCGGATGTGCGCGGGGGCCGTCTTGCAGGACGGGCGAGCCTTCATGAGGACCTAAGCGGGCGCGCCACGTCACGCCGATCATGGCCCCGAGCCCCAAGAGCGCCACCGGCGCGGCCGCTCCTGCGGCCAGCTCCAGCGCCCGGGCGGCCGGGGCCGGCAAGCCAAGCCCCGTCAGGGCAAAACCGATCCCCGCCAGGGCGGCCAGGACCGTCGGATTGCGCGCCGCACCCAGGACGCCCGCCGCCAGGCCCGCGCGCCAGTCACCGCCCTCGCGCGCGCCGACCAGGGCGGCCACCGCCAGCGGCACAATCACGCCATTGTCGACCAGAAGCGCAAGCGCGGCCGGGGCGAGCGCGGCATCGCCAAACACGGTGACCACCAGCGGAAAGCCCAGAAACGCCGTATTGCCGACGCTCGCCGCCATGCCCGCGCCGGCGGCGTCGACGGGGGCGGCGCCGGCTGTGAGGCGCGCGCCGAGGCCCGCCGCAACGCCGGCGGCCGCCAAGCCCAGGCCATAGGCCAGCATGAAGCGCCCATCAAAACTTGCGCCGCCCGCCAGCTGTTGCAGCGCGGTGAACACCAGGGCGGGCATGCCGACCCAGTACACCAGCGCCGTGACGCCGCGCACGCCTGCGGCATCGACCGGGCCCAAGCGGCCCAAGCCGACGCCCGCGCCGACAATCAGGAACAGCGGCGCAACCCCGACCAGAACCGCGTCCATGCGGTCTAGTCTCCGAGCCGGTCGCCGAAGGGATCGCCCCCAAACGGGTCGTCCAAAGGATCGGGCAAGCTGTCGGGCAGGCCTTCACCATCGCGCCCATCGCCGAGCGGTCCCGGGGCCAGGCCGCCGGCGCCATTTCCGGTCCCAGCGCTTTCAGGGTCATCGGACAGGGCCATTTCGCTGAGCGGCCGCACCAGGCGCTCGGCGGCATACTCAGGCAGCTTAAAGATCCATCCGTCGATCCGCCGCGACAGGGCCTCGACATACTCTTGGGCGGCGGTCTGGCTCGTGTCGGCGTCGAGCCGCGCCCACACCTCGTCGCCGCGCCAGCTGAGGCTGATCCCGATCGAGGCCCCGGTGACGGTTTCGGCGACATGACTGGCGAAGGGTTCAGGCAGCGGGCGCGCGTCCACGCGCTCCACGTCTTCAAACCGCAGACGGGCGACAGCGGCGCCGGTGACATTGCCAGCCCCGGCGGTCAGAAGCGTCCAGCCGGTTTCGGGCACGATGAGGGCGAAATCCTCACCCAGAACCGGCGCCGGATCAGACGCTGCATCAGGCGCCGGGGCTCCCGTGTCTGGCGCATCCACATCAGGCGCCGGCGACAGCCGCGAAAGCACATAGTCCGGACCGGTGACCGGGGCGACGGCAACCTGCGCAATGTCGCCGCGCTCCAGCCCGATCACATCGAGCTCCACCCAGTCGCGCAAGGTGGAGATCTGCGGCCGCTCGCCAGTGATGGCGTAGGTCCGGTCTTCGCCGGGAAAGCGTGCGTAAAAGCCGCCTTCGGGCCGGGTTTCGCCGATCAGTACATCGATCAGCACCGTCGCGTCGGGGTCGGCGATCGTCAGGCGCGCCGCCCCGCCCCCCTCGTCTGGCGACACCAGACCTAGGGCGGCGTGCTTGTCGGGATCTTGGGTCTTCAGGCCCAGATAGCGCATATTGGCCAGCGCCACGCCGACGCGGCCCAAGCGATCCTGGGTCACCGGATAGCCGCCGACGCTTTCCACCCGCCAGCCGTCAGGCCCGCGCAGCAAGGTCAGGGCGCCGTCTCGGCTGGTTACGTCGATGCGCACGGCGCGCGCGGAATCTGTGCTCCAGGTCGCAAAGAGGGGGTCAGGCGCGATGACTTCGGCTTGCGACACCGACGCATTGCGCCAGGCGCCCACCGCCGCCAAGAGACCAACAATCGTCGCGGCCGTCACCAGACGGCGCGCCGTGCGCGCCCGGTGCACCCCGGCGGCCACGCTCATGCTGCGCCTCCCGGTCCGCGCCGCCTGCGGATGATGAAAAAGCCCGCCAGGATGACCAGGATCGGGCCGAACCAGACGTTGAAGAACGTCAGCCAGGCGGCCAGCCCGTCAATATCGCGGCGGAAAGAGCCTTGCACGTCGCGCAGCTGGGCGCGCGTGGAGGTGATCACGTCGCGGATGCGCTCCAACTCGGCGCGCTCGTCGGGGCTGATGTCGCCGTCGCCGGCAAAGAGCGCCGTGCCGCGCCCGTCCGAACTAATGGCGGCCAGACGCTCTTCGGCCAGCGCCAGTTCCGCCTCCAGCGTCGATTGCTGTTCCAAGAAGCGGGTTTCGGCCTCGGCCCGCAGCCGGTCCACCCGGTCCATGGGGCGTCCGGCGCGGGCCCTAGAGCGCAGGCGCACCAGCGCGTCAGAGCCAGACAAGACGTCGAGCGCATTGAGCACCAGATTGGCGTTGTCGCCGACCGCTGTTGGCTCCCCCATCATGCCGGTGCGGACATAGAAGGCGTCGTCAAAGATGTCCGTGTCAGCCACGACGATGACTTCGATGCGACCGTCCGCGCGATGCGCGGCTGGCGCATCTTCGAGATCGGCACCGAAATCGGCTTCAGTATCGGCCCCGAAATCGGCTTCAGGCGGCTCCGGCGCCCCGTCGGGATAGGCCGAGCCCACCAGGCCGCTGGCCCGCACGGCCAGCATCAAGGGCCCGACCGGCGCGTCGCCCGCGGCGACGGCCGCGTCATAGGCGGACATGATCTCCTGGGGCGTTTGGGCTTCAGAGGCCGCGTCGACGTCCACCGCCACGGAGTCTGCGCTCGACTGGACCAGCGGCGTGATCTGGGCGGTGGCCCCCTCGCGGGCGGTCAAGAGCCCGGGCGCGGCGAACACCACCCCGGTCTGCAACGGCGCCGTGATCAAATCCTCGTCGCTCATGCGCTCAGGCGGTTGCAGTTGCCATAAGGGATAGAGCCGGTCGATCAGCCGGCCCTCCTCCTCCACCGTTGCGGTGACGGCGTTGGCCCGGTCCAACACGACGCGGCTGGGGTCGAAGTTGACGCCCCACGCGCCCAGAAGCGGGCCAAGCTGAGAGGCGGCTTCAGCATCAAACCGCGGCAGACCGGTGGGACCAGGCTTGATGGCGAGCTGCGACAAGGGATCGACGAACACCAGGGCGCGCCCCGTCGCCAACACAAACTGGTCGACGGCGTAGAGCTGAGCCTCGCTGAGATCCCAGGGGTGAATGATCGTCAGCATCTCTGTGTCGGCCGGGATTGCGGTGAAGTCACGCTCCAGATAGGTGAGATCGAAGGCGCGCGAGAGCTGATCGAGCGCGTAGCCCTGCGTGTCGCCCGGTTCGCGCGGGAGGCTGGTGATCACCGTGACGCGGCGCGCCGAAGGCCGCGTCAGCTCTGTGACGGCGCGCGCCAGCTCATACTCAAGGTAAGGCTCGCGCTCGGGATTGAAAAACGGCACCACCACCGTTTCATCCAGCGCATTGCGCGCCACCAAGCCAAAGTAGAGCCGCTCGCCGGCGTCGGTCGCCGCCCCGTCGAGGCCCGCCGCGATCGCCTCGTCCTCTTCTTCAGAGAACGGCTCAGGGTCGACCACGGTCAGGCGCACCGCCCCGCCGCTGCGCGCGGCTACACTCTTTAAGGTCTCGCGCACCCGGGCCCCGTAGGCGCGAATTTGCGGATAATCCTGGGCCAGGCCACGCGAATAGACGAACGTCAGGTCGATGGGCTCGTCCACGTCGCGCACCGCATCCACCGCCCCGCGGCTGAGCGTGTAGAGCTTGTCAGCGCTGAAATCGAGCCTCCAGCCCTTCAGCGCATAGGCCGCCAGCGTGTTGACCCCAAGCACCAGGGCGACAATCGAAACCGCGCAGAGAATGAAGAACGAGCGCCGCGACATGACTTATCCGCCCCGCCGCGCATCAATCACCAGCGCCGTCAGGCCCAGCGGGCCTAAGATCATGCTGGCGAAATAGACCAGATCACGCGCATCGACGACCCCGCGCTGCACCGAGGTAAAGCGTTCCAGCGGCGACAGGAACGCGGCCCCCTCCACCAGGGCGGGCGGGGCAAAGCCGGACAGGGTGTCGACCACGAGCGGCAAGCCGGCGGCGGTGAACAAGAAGGCCACGAAGACGCTGACCACAAAGGCGATCACCTGATTGCCGGTGGTGGCTGAGACCGCCGCGCCAATCGCCAGATAGACGCCCGCCATCAGAAGGCTGCCAAAATAGGCCGCCGCGATGGCGCCATTGTCGGGCGCGCCAAGATAATTGACCGTGATCCACATGGGCGCCGTGCACGCCACCGCAATCGCCGCGACCGTCCAGGCGGCCAGATACTTGCCCGCCACCGTCGCCCACAAGGGGGCGGGCAAGGTCAAGAGCACCTCAAGCGAGCCTGAGCGGATATCGTCTGACCACAGCCGCATCGCCAGCGCCGGCAAGAACACCAGATAGAGCCAGGGGTGAAACGTGAAGAAGGGCGCCAGATCGGCTTGGCCGGTGTCGAAAAACCGTCCGATGTGGAAGGTGAAACCGCCCGCCGCAAACAGAAAAATCGCCAGGAACACATAGGCCGTCGGGGTGTGGAAATAGGCCCCCAGCTCGCGCAGATAGATCGCCCGCAGCGCCTTCATCGCGCCTGCCCTCCAGTCATGGCGGCAAACACGGCGTCCAGGCGCCCTGACGGGTCGCGCCCGGCCAGGCCGGCGGGCGTGTCGTCGGCCTTGACCTCGCCGTCGGCGATGATCATGGCCCGGGTGCACACGGCGTCGACTTCCTCCAAAATGTGGGTGGACACGATGATGGCCTTGGTCGCGGCAATGTCGCGGATCAGGGCGCGCACGGCGTGCTTTTGATTGGGATCCAGCCCGTCGGTCGGCTCGTCCAGAATGAGCACGGCCGGATCGTGCAAGAGCGCCGCAGCCAAGCCCACCCGGCGCTTATAGCCCTTCGACAGGGTGTCGATGGCGCGCTGGGCGTGAGCGCCCAAATCCACTAGGTCAGCTGCGCGCGCGGCGGCGGCGCGCGCCGCGCCCTCTTCCATGCCGCGCACCCGGGCGACGAAAAGCAAGAAGCCGGCGGGCGTCATGTCGGCGTAGGCCGGCGCGCCCTCAGGCAGATAGCCCAGCCGCGATTGCGCCGTGCGGCGGTCGGCGACGACGTCGGCGCCGTCGATCAGAACCCGCCCGGCGTCCGGCTCCAGATAGCCTGCGATCATGCGCATGGTGGTGGTTTTGCCCGCGCCATTGGGGCCCAGAAAACCCAGCACCTCGCCCGCAGACACAGAAAAGCTCACCCCGCGCACCGCGTGCACGTGGCCAAACCGCTTATGGAGGCCTTGAACTTCAAGCATAGATGAAGCGACGCTGCGAGATCGAGACGCGCCCCCAGGAACGCGCGCGTAAGCGGTTGAACATACGGCGCTATAGGCGCAACGCAAGCCTCGCGTTTCCGGCGCCCCCCCAGCGGTCAGCGCCGCGCCCACCTCAGTTCAGCGCCGCCGCCTTGGCGCCGTTCAGCCGCCGGTTCTCTCCATCGCCCGCACGAAGCCGGGCCGTGCGAGGTTGCGGTCCAGATACGCCTTCAGGGTCGAAAACCCCTCCATCGTCCCCAGACGATCGGCAAGTTGCAACACGTAGGTCACGCCGATATCCGGCGCCTGCAGGCGATCGCCCAGGATGAACGCCTGATCGCCAAGCTGATCGCGCATATAGCCCAGGTGCAGCGCGATCTCGTCACGCGCAAATCCTTCCAGCACGGCCGACTTTGGGCCCGTGTCGCCGGTCATGAGCAGCTGGATCAGGAGCGGGGCGAAGGCGGAGCCCTCTGGATAGTGCAGCCATTGCGTCCAGGCGACCCAGGCCCGCGTGTCGCCAGAGGGCGGCTCCAGATCGCTGCCCGGCGCTTGGTGGGTCAGCAGATAGGCCGCGATGGCGCCAGACTCGGCGATCACCATGCCGTCGACTTCGATCACCGGCGACTTGCCCAGCGGATGAACCTGGCGCAGCTCAGGCGGCGCGCGTCGCATCTCGTTGCGCTTGTAGCGCTTAACTTCATACTCCACCCCCAGCTCCTCCATCAGCCAGGCGGTGAACACCGAGCGTCCAATGCGCAGATGGTGAAGCGTGATCATGTGATCTCCGATGTGCGTGCGGGGTCGGACCAAGCGGGCCCAAGCAGGAGAAGGCGAGCAAAGGCGGGCGTGCGCCAACCTTGTAGCCAGCCGACGCGCCGACGCCCAACGCAAAAAAAAACGCCCGCGCGTCCCTTAGGACAGGCGGGCGACAAGCGCCGCGAGATCAACGCGACCAGACGGTCGCGTCATCGGGCGACGAAGGGAGGGTGTCGGCCGAGACAATGG
>CAYGQB010000136.1:0-7500 GCA_964351895.1 uncultured Caulobacterales bacterium | reverse complement strand
TTGGGTGGTCGCGCGCGTGTTCAAGCTGCGGCGTAAAAACCCGCACAGCGCAGGCCCCAGCAATCAGGGGGGCGGCAATCAGGGGGGCGGCCATCGTGGAGGCGGTGAACCCGGCGTCCTGGAAGCGCATCGCGGGCCGCGCGGCTGGAGTGTAGACTCGCCGCGATAGGGGCAGGCTTGGTGTTTCGGTCCGGCTTGCCTGACGGGCGCCGCGTGTCGATTGCGCCCTGATTTTCTGTGACCGCGCCGCAGTGAGCGCCATCACAGCGCTTGCGGCGCCGGCGTGACAGGCCTACCCATCACCGGGTATGAGCCGTCGAGATTTTTCCATCCTCGCTGTGGTCTGCCTCATTTGGGGCAGCAACTTCGTCGTGACCAAGCTGTTGCTGGGGTCGCCGGGGGACGCGGACGCCATGCCGCCGCTGTTCTTGGCGGCCTTGCGGTTCACGGGCGTGGCGCTGGTGCTGTTGCCGCTCTTATGGCCGATCCCGAGACGACTTGGCCTCGTCACCGCGTACGGCTTAGCCGTCGGAGCCGGGCACTTTGCGTTTCTCTACATGGGGCTTCAACTCACCAGCCCATCGACGGCCGCCATTGTGTTTCCGATGTATCTGCCGATGACGGCGGTGATGTCCTTTATGTTTCTGGGCGAACAGATCACCCGCACACGGATCATTGGCATAGGCGTGGCGGCGGTCGGGGTGGTGCTGGTTGGGCTCAAACCTGGCGGCCTGGTGCTCTCGGCCGGCGTTATCCTCATTCTTGGCGCGTGCCTGGCGGGCGCAGCGTCAGCCGTACTTAACCGCGCTCTAAAGGACGACCTT
Source organism: uncultured Caulobacterales bacterium (assembly GCA_964351895.1). Taxonomy (GTDB): domain Bacteria; phylum Pseudomonadota; class Alphaproteobacteria; order Caulobacterales; family Maricaulaceae; genus CAYGQB01. The sequence continues at coordinate 6,676 of CAYGQB010000136.1, read as the reverse complement.
AAGCCAATGCAATCACAAGCCTGGACTGGACTGGTGTCATTGGCGCCGCTTTGGGTGCTCACCTTCATGTTCGAGACCGGACAAGGCCAGGCCTTGGCCATGCGCGGCCCGCTCTTTTATCTGTTCCTGGCGCACGTGATCTTGATCGTCGGCATCGTCGGGCATTCGGCGTTCTTCTATGTCATGAGCCGCAATGACGCGACGCTGGTCACCCCGTTGACGCTCATGGCGCCGCTGTGGGGGGTGTTCTTCGGCTTGACACTGCTTGGCGATCCGCTGACCTGGCAGCTGGCCGTCGGCGGTGCGCTGGTCCTGGCCGGCGTGATCCCGATTGCGCTGGAGACGCCAAAATCGATGGCGCGCGCCATTGCAGCCGAGGCGGCGGCCCGATGACCTTGCCCGAACTTGAATCACCCAATTGGGACACGCGCGGCGACGCCGTCATTGACATGATCGTCTTGCACTATACCGGCATGAGCGATGCTGATGCGGCGCGCGGCCTGTTGTGCGACCCTGAGCCAGTGCTCGGAACCTATCGCGCCGCGCTCGGCCGCAAGTGGCGCGACGGACCGGACACGAGCCCTATCGGCGCGGTCAGCGCCCACTATCTGGTCGATGCGGACGGGCGGGTCGATGCACTGGTCGACGAAGAGGCCCGCGCCTGGCATGCCGGCAAGGGCAGCTGGCGCGGCGAGGCGGACCTCAATGCGCGCTCCATCGGCATAGAAATCGTCAATGGCGGCCATGACCACCTGCGCCGCGGCGCACCTCCGGCCTACACGCCAAAGCAGATGAACGCGGTCACCCAGCTGGTGGCTGACATCACCAGCCGGCGCGCCATTCCACCTTGGAGCGTCGTCGGCCACAGCGATGTTGCGCCCGATCGCAAGTCTGATCCAGGCGAGCATTTTTCCTGGCGGGACTTGGCTAGCGCGGGCGTTGGCTTGTCGTTCCCCGTCGACGAGAAAACTGTCGGCGACACCATACTCATGCGGCCTGGCGCGGCGGGGGACCGGGTGCGCCTGTTGCAGCGTCGGTTCGCGGCCTGGGGATATGGTCTCGCCGAAAGCGGCGCCTTCGACGCCCAGACTGCCGCGGTGGCGCGCGCATTTCAGCGCCGCGCCAACGTGCGCCCGATGGACGCCTGGCGCGTGTGTGATGAGGACGCGCTGGAGCGGGCGTTTCAACTTGCCGGCCGCGCGCGCCGCACGCGCAAGCAGCCCTTTGTTGGGCCTGACGCCCCGCGTGATCCTCTGCTAGACTGATCCTCGGTCAGACGGTCGGACGGTCGCCTCCGCAAGGTCCCGAAAGGGCGTGGGGGAGGAAAGTCCGGGCTCCACGGAGATGCGGCGCCGGGTAACACCCGGCGGGAGTGATCCCCGGGACAGCGCCACAGAAAGCAAACCGCCCGCCTTGGCGGGTAAGGGTGAAAGGGTGCGGTAAGAGCGCACCGCAGGTCCAGCAATGGGACTGGCATGGCAAGCCCCGCCGGGAGCAAGACCGAATAGGGGCGGCACGCACGTTTGCTTGGCGAGCGTGCAGGCGCATCTCCGCGTCGCCGCCCGGGTGGGTCGCGTGAGGCGTCGAGCAATCGGCGTCCCAGATGAATGATCGTCGCCCATGGGAGACCATGGGAACAGAACCCGGCTTACAGACCGTCTGACCGCATTTTCTCAAACTTCCCTCGTTCTGCACGCCATCTAGAGCGCGCCACGCCGTGATGCGCGTGAGCTAGCTTGCGTGAGGCGCTGGGGTTCAACACCCGCAATCGACCCGCAGTCGGTCGCGTTCGCGCTCAAAAGTTTCGCAAAAGTTCTCTAATAAATCAACTTTAGTTCTAGATGTATTGAGCGGTCAGCGAGGCGACTGCTCCAAGTCCATCGGGGTCAATCCCATGTGCCTGTAACCAATTGGCAAGTGTATTCATTGCATCCCATGAATACCCATGCTAACCCATATTGCGGCGGACAAGCGTCGCAGGTTCCGCGAGCACTCATGTTTCTGGGCACACACGCCAACGCCATTGACGCGAAGGGACGGGTCTCCGTCCCGGCCGACTTTCGCGCCGTGGTGCGGGCGGAAGGCCTTGAGGGCGTCTACTGTTGGCGGTCGTTCGATGGCGGCCTCTTAGAGGGCGGGGGCGCGCGCCGGATGCAGCGCTTTCAGGACGCGATCGAAGCCATGGATCCCTATGATGAAACCCGCCAGGCGTTCGAGCAGGTGATCTTTGGCGGCGCGCGGCTCTTGGGCTTTGACGCCACCGGGCGTGTCACCCTGCCGCGTGAGTTCCTTGAGCATGGCGCATTTGCAAGCGAGGCGGCCTTTGTCGGGCTGGGCGATCGCTTTGAAATACGCGCCCCGGGCGTTCACGCCGAGCGCTATGAGGCGGCCGTCTCGATGGCGCGGCGCAACAAGTCGGATTTGCGCGCGACGCGCAATGATGGTGACACATGAACTCCGACCAGCCAGGCGCGCCCGAGGCATCCCGCGCGCACACGCCGGTGCTATTGAGCGAAGCCATCGACGCCCTGGAGCCTGTCGACGGCGGGCTCTACGTGGACGCCACGTTCGGCGCTGGCGGCTATTCGCGCGCGCTTCTCAGCCGCGCCGCATGCCGTGTCCTGGCCATCGATCAAGACCCAAGCGCCCGCGGCGCAGGCGAGGCGCTGAAAGCGGCGTCTGGCGGCCGACTGGTGCTGGTTGAAGCGTCGTTCTCGGGCATGGATGAGATTGTGGCCGCCGCGTCAGACGCTGACACGCGCGTCGACGGCGTGGTGATGGATGTTGGCGTGTCCTCCATGCAGCTTGACCAGGCTGAGCGCGGCTTTTCCTTTCGCCGCGACGGCCCGCTTGACATGCGCATGCGCCGCAGCGGCGCAAGCGCGGCCGACGTGGTTGCGATCCTGTCGGCTGAGGAGTTGGCCTCAGTGTTTTACGTCTATGGCGAAGAGCGTCGCTCGCGCCGCATCGCTGCAGCGGTCGTGGCTGCGCGCCAAGACGAGCCGTTGACGCGCACGTCGCAGCTCGCCGCCCTGGTTGAGCGCGCCATCGGCACAGGGGATGGGCGCATTCACCCCGCCACGCGCGTTTTTCAAGCGCTGCGCATCTACGTGAATGACGAGCTGGGGCAGCTGGCGGAAGGCTTGGCGAGTGCAGAGCGCGTCCTGCGACCCGGCGGGCGGCTTGTGGTGGTGAGTTTTCACTCACTGGAAGACCGCCTGGTCAAAACCTTCTTGCGCACCCGCGCCAAGGTGGGCGGCGGCGTTTCACGTCATGCGCCGGGCCCCATTGCCAACGATGAAGAGCCCGGCTCGTTTCGGCTGGTGTTCAATGGAGCGCGCACGGCCGGGGCCCAGGAAATCGCGGACAATCCACGCGCCCGGTCCGCCAAGTTGCGCGCAGGCGCGCGCACCTCGGCTCCGGCGATCGCGCTTGATCCTGCGCTGGCGCCGCGCCCAGCGGCGCCGCGCATTGAAGCTCTGGAGGCGCGCATATGATCCGCATCTTGAATGTTGTGGCGATTGTCCTGATCGCGGCCTTGGCGCTGGGGCTCTACAAATCAAAGCAGGAGGCGTCATCCGACATGGCGCGCATCGAAAGCCTCTCAGATGAGATTGCGCGCGAGCGCGAGGCGCTGCGCACCTTGCTAAGTGAGATGGCCCACCTTGAAGACCCGGCGCGTCTGCGCGCCCTGGCGTCTGAGCATCTCGGTCTGGAGGTCATCGACCCATTGCGAGTGGTGGCGCTGGAAGACGCCGCCCTCATGTATGAGCCGGCGGCTCCGGTGTTGGGCGCGGTTGCAGCGTCGCCGCACGGCGCGACGCTGGCTGCGGACACGCGCGCAGAGCCTCGGCCATGAGAAAGGCGCGCGATCGCGGCGCTTCAGATGCGCGTGGGCGCAGCCGCGTCCTGGCGGTGATGTTTGCCGTCGGCTTTGGCGTTCTTGGCGTGCGCGCCAGCATGATCGCCTTGAGCGGCGGGGCGACGGACCGCGCTCTTCTCACAGCGCCGGTGGCGCAAACGCAGGCCGCAGGCTTGCGCGGCGATCTGGTGGATCGCAACGGCGAGATCTTGGCCTCGACCTTGACGGCGCACTCTCTGGCCGCCGATCCGCGCGCGGTCTGGAACGCAGAAGAAACCGCGCGCGCCCTGATCTCGGTCTTGCCTGACCTTGATTATGACGAGCTGGTTGCAAAGCTGACGAGCAAGAAGCGCTTTGTGTGGCTGCGCCGGGGCATGTCGCCGCGCGCCCGGCAAGCCGTATTTGATCTGGGCTTGCCGGGGCTGGAGTTTCGCGAAGAGCCAAGCCGGGTCTATCCGCGCGGCCGATTGGCGGCGCACGTCCTGGGCTTTACTGACGTTGACGGACGCGGCGTGGCGGGGGCCGAGCGCGCGTTTGATGCGGAACTGTCGGCGGGTGACGGGCGGCCAGTAGCGCTGTCGATCGATCTGCGCGCCCAGTATGCGCTCGATGATGAGATGCGGGCGGCGGTGACGCTGTTTGAGCCCAAGGCGGCGGTTGGAGTGGTGACGGACGTGGCGACCGGGGAAATCGTCGCCATGGTCAGCCTACCTGACTTTGAACCCAATGCCCCGGGCGCGGCGAGCGCGTCGGCGCGCACCAATCGCGCCCTGGCGTCAGTCTACGAGCTGGGATCGGTGCTCAAGACGGTCACTTTCGCAGCCGGTCTGGACACCGGCGCGGTCGAGGTGGGCGACATGCTGGACGCGCATCAGCCGCTGGTGGCGGGCGAGGCGATCCTGCGGGACCCTCATCCCTCGCCAGGGCCCGTTTCGGTGCACGACGCCTTTGTGCGCAGCTCTAACGTGGGCGCGGCCCTGGTTGCACGCGCGTCTGGGGCCGCGTCGCAGCGCGCCTACTTGGCGCGATTTGGTCTGCTTGATCGCGCGCCGGTGGGCTTTGCTGAAAGCGCAGCGCCTCTGTTGCCGGCTGATTGGAACGAAACCGCCCAGGCGACGGTCGCCTATGGGCATGGCTTGGCCGTGTCGCCGGTCGCGTTCAGCGCCGCCTTCGCCGCCACCGTGAACGGCGGCTACTATCGCCGACCAACGCTGGAGCCGGTTTCGGTGCGAGACGCGCCGTCTGAGCGCATCCTGTCCAGCCAGACCAGCGCTCAGATGCGTGACCTGCTCAGGGCCGTAGTTGTGGACGGGACAGGGCGTCGCGCCGACGTGCCGGGTTATCGTGTTGGCGGAAAGACGGGCACCGGCGAGAAGGCGGTCGGCGGCGCCTATGTGAAAGATCGCCTGGTGTCGTCGTTTGCAGCCGTGTTTCCAGCCGACGCGCCGCGCTATAGCGTTCTGATCGTGTTGGATGAACCGGCCGGAACGCCAGAAACGCGCGGGCGCGCAGGCGCAGGCTATACGGCTGCGCCCGTGGCGGGCCGCGTGATCTCTCGTCTGGCGCCCGTCCTGGGCGTGCCGTCAGACGCCGCCCTGGTCGCCGCCTATCGAAAGAGCACGCCATGAGCCGCACGGTGCGTCTATCCGACTTAGTTGGCCCGACCGAAGGGGCGCCTGACCCTCAAATCACCGGGATCACGGCCGACAGCCGCCTGGTCGAACCCGGCTTTTTGTTTGCCGCCTTGCCAGGCGTAAAGGTTGACGGGCGCATCTACATCCCCAGCGCGCTGGAGCGCGGCGCCGCGGCGATCTTGTCCGCGCCCAGTGAGGCGGTCTCCAGTGAGGCGGTCTCCGGTGCGGCGCACATTGTGGACGCCAATCCGCGCGTCCGGCTGGCCCATGTCAGCGCGCGCTTCTATCCCCGCCAGCCGGCCACCATCGTCGCCGTCACGGGGACCAACGGCAAAAGTTCAACAGTGGAGTTTCTGCGCCAGATCTGGGCGCAGGCGGGCTTGCGCGCCGCCAGTCTTGGCACCCTCGGCGCGCGTGTGGACGATGACGTCATCGACTTGGGCCACACAACGCCCGATCCCGTCGCCATTCACGCCACCCTGGACGACTTGGCGGGGCGCGGGGTGACCCACCTGGCGATGGAGGCCTCCAGCCATGGCCTGGCCCAACACCGGTTGGACGCGGTGCGCTTGGCGGCCGTCGGCTTCACCAACCTGACCCAAGACCACCTCGATTATCATCCGACCTTCGAAGACTATCGCGACGCCAAGATCCGCCTTTTTAGTGCGCTGGCGCCGGCGGGCGCGCCGGCCATGATCAATGTCGACGGCGCCTATGCCGACGCGTTCCTCGCCGCCGCCCAAGACGCCGACCTTCAGATCACGCGGCTGGGGTGGAAGGGCCGCGACATCAAGCTGTTGGACATCACGCCGCGCATGGCGAGCCAAACCCTGGGGCTCTTGCTCGACGGCGAAGAAACAAAGATCGAGATTCCGCTGGTCGGGGAGTTTCAGTCCCACAACGCGCTGATGGCTTATGCGCTGGCGTGCGCAACGGGTGTGGACGCGCCGGTCGCGCGCCGCGCCCTTGGCGGCTTGCAGGGCGTGCCCGGGCGCCTGCAACAGGTGGGTGCAACCCCAGACAAGGCGCCGGTCTTCGTCGATTACGCCCACACGCCGGACGGGATCGAACAGCTCCTCAAGGCGCTGCGCCCGCACACCCAAGGCCGGCTGATCATCGTGTTCGGCTGCGGCGGCGACCGCGACCCGACCAAGCGCGCGCCCATGGGCGCGGCGGCTGC
>CAYGQB010000135.1:0-7526 GCA_964351895.1 uncultured Caulobacterales bacterium | reverse complement strand
CCCCGAACTCCCGCGCGAGGCCCACACCCGACATGCCCCAGTTCCTGTTTGAAGTTCTCTGCGAGGAAATCCCCGCGCGCATGCAGGCGCGCGCCGCCCAGGACCTGGAGCGCCTGTTGATGGACGGCTTTACCGCTGCGGGGTTCCTGCCTGAAGCGATCACCAGCATGGCGGGGCCGCGCCGCTTGACCGCCGTCGTGGAGGGCCTGCCGGCGCGCTCAGCCGATGTGATGACCGAGCGCAAGGGGCCGCGGGTCGGGGCGCCGGACAAGGCGATCGAGGGGTTCTTGCGCGGGGCGGGCGTCGCCAGCCTCGACGCGTGCGAACAGCGCGAGGACGCCAAGGGCGCGTTCTGGGTGGCGCGCGTGGAAACCCCGGGCCGGGCGGCCGGCGAGGTGATCGCCGAAGTGGCGCCCGCCGCCCTGCGCGCCTTTCCTTGGCCCAAGTCGATGCGCTGGGGGGCGGGCGCGCTGCGCTGGGTGCGGCCCATTCAGCGCATCTTGGCGACGTTTGACGGCGAGCCGGTGGCGTTTGAAATCGACGGCTTGGCGGCGGGCAATCTGACGCAAGGGCATCGGGTGATGGGGCCGGGGCCGTTCCGCGTGCGCCGGTTTGACGACTATGAGCGCGTGCTCAAGGAGGAGGGCTTTGTCCTTCTCGATCCTGCAGAGCGCCGGGCCGTGATCTTGGCCGACGCCGAAACTCTGTGCCGGGCGCAAAACCTAGAGCTGATCCCTGATGAGGGCCTCCTGGACGAGGTGGCGGGCCTGGCTGAGTGGCCGACGGTGCTGATCGGCGACATGGACCCCAGCTTTCTCGATCTGCCGCCGGAAGTGATCCGCCTCTCCATGCGCACGCACCAGAAGTACTTTGCCGTGCGCGACCCTGAGACCGGCCAGCTGGCGCCCAAGTTTGTCGTGGTGGCCAATCAGGTGGCGCCGGACGGCGGGCGCGCCATTGCAGCGGGCAATGCGCGGGTTCTCTCAGCGCGTCTCAACGACGCCCGCTTCTTCTGGGACAATGACGGCAAGACGCCCCTGGGCGCGAACATCCCCAAGCTCAAGGACGTCCTGTTTCACGCCAAGCTCGGGACGCTGTTCGACAAGACAGAACGCGTTGAGGGGCTGGCCAAGACGCTCGCCGAGGCGATGGGGCTGTCGCCGCGCCAGGCCGAGCTTGCGGGCGTTGCTGCAAAGCTGGCCAAGGCCGACCTGGTGTCGCAGATGGTCTATGAGTTTCCCGAGCTGCAAGGCGTGATGGGCCGCTACTACGCCTTGGCGGAGGCGGGGCTCGATCCGCTCCATCCCACCAAGAAACGCAAAGGCGCAACGCCGGCCGCCTGGATGAGCGGGACCAAGCCTGCCGAAGCGCGCGCCGTCGCCGACGCCATTCGCGACCACTATCGCCCGCAAGGTCCCTCCGACGCCGTCCCGACCGAGCCGGTTTCCGTCGCCGTGGCCCTGGCCGACAAGCTCGACACCCTCGTAGGCTTCTGGGCCATCGACGAAAAGCCGACCGGCTCGAAAGACCCGTTCGCGCTGCGCCGTGCGGCCTTGGGCGTGATCCGGATCGTGGTGGAACACGACGTGCGATTGGAATTGGGCGAGGTTGTTCGTAAGGCGATGTTCGGCCTTCGCGCGATGGAGGAAGGCATGTCGGGGACGGCCGACACCCAAGACCTCCTCGCGTTCTTCGCTGACCGGCTCAAAGTCCACCTGCGCGAGGAGGGGGTGCGCCATGACGTGATCGACGCCGTGTTCGCGCCCAACCCCGTCACGGACGCGCAAGACGACGACCTGGTGCGCATCGTGGCCCGCGCCCGCGCCGTCCAAGCGTTCTTGGCCGAGGGCGAGGGGGCCGACCTCCTGGCCGCCTTCCGGCGCGCGGCCAATATTCTCGCCGCCGAAGAGAAGAAGGACGGTGAAACCTACGCCGGCGCGCCCGATCCGTCCCATTTTGATCAGGATGAAGAACGAGCGTTGCACGCCGGCCTCACCGCGGCGCGAAGCGATGTGGCCCAGGCCTTGAACGCGGGAGACTTTACGGCGGCGATGGCGGCGCTAAGCCCTTTACGCGCCTTGGTGGATCGCTTTTTTGACGCCGTGACCGTCAATGCCGAGGAGGCGAAGGTGCGGCGCAACAGGCTCTTGCTTTTGTCACAGTTCCGTGACGCTCTCTCGGCCGTTGCAGACTTCACAAAGCTTGAGGGATGACAGGCGGATGGCGGTAGTGGAGACGCGCGTGGGCGCTCAGTGGATTTACGCCTTTGGCGACGGCGGCGCTGAAGGTGACGCCAGCATGCGCAATCTGTTGGGCGGCAAGGGCGCCAACCTGGCGGAGATGTGCGCGCTGGGCTTGCTGGTGCCGCCGGGCTTCACCCTGACCACGGACGTGTGCGTGGCGTACTACGCCAACAATAAGACCTATCCTGAGAGCCTGACCGACGATGTTGACGCGGCGCTTGCCGCGCTGGAGGCCAAGGCCGGCAAGGTGTTTGGCGACGCGAAAAACCCGCTTCTGGTGTCGGTGCGTTCGGGCGCGCGCGCCTCGATGCCGGGCATGATGGACACGGTTTTGAACCTCGGCTTGAACGACGCCACGGCGGAAGGCCTGGCTCAGCTGTCTGGCGACGCGCGCTTTGCCTATGACAGCTATCGCCGCTTCATCCAGATGTTCTCCGCGGTGGTGCTGGACGTGCCCCATGACGTCTTTGAGGCGATCCTGGAGGAGTACAAAGAGGCCAACGACTGCGTGCAGGACACCGACCTGACCGCCGACAATTGGAAGGCCGTGATCGCGCTCTACAAGGATGCGGTGCACGAAGAAACCGACGCCCCGTTCCCCGAAGACCCGCGCCAGCAGCTGTGGTCGGCCATCGACGCCGTGTTTGGCTCGTGGATGAACGCGCGCGCCGTGACGTATCGCCGGCTCAACGACATCCCAGCCGAATGGGGCACCGCAGTGACGGTGCAGTCGATGGTGTTTGGCAATATGGGCGACACCTCGGCCACGGGCGTGGCCTTCACCCGCGACCCCAACACCGGCGCGCGCGACTATTACGGCGAGTATCTGATCAACGCCCAAGGTGAAGACGTCGTCGCGGGCATTCGCACGCCTCAGTCTCTGACGCAGGCCGCGCGCGAGAAGATGGGCGACCCCGCCCCCTCCATGCAGGAGGCGATGCCCGAAGTGTACCAACAGCTGATCAGCGTCTTTGAGCGGCTCGAACAGCATTACCGCGACATGCAGGACATCGAGTTCACCGTCGAACGGGGCCGGCTGTGGATGCTGCAAACGCGCAGTGGCAAGCGCACGGCCAAGGCGGCGCTGAAGATCGCTGTGGACATGGTCGAGGAGGGCCTGATCAATCAGGACGAGGCCATCATGCGGGTCGAGCCGTCTCAGCTTGACCAGCTCTTGCACCCCACGCTCGACCCAGACGCTGAGCGCGATCTCATCGTGTCGGGCTTGCCAGCCAGCCCAGGGGCGGCGACCGGCGAAGTGGTGTTCTCGTCCGACGACGCCGAAGCCATTGCCCGTGACGGTCGCAACGTCATCTTGGTGCGGGTGGAAACCAGCCCGGATGACATCCATGGCATGCACGCCGCCAAAGCCATTGTCACGGCGCGCGGCGGCATGACCAGCCACGCCGCCGTGGTGGCGCGGGGCATGGGCCGGCCATGCGTGTGCGGCGCGAGCGACCTGCGCGTGGACGACAAAAGGGGCGTGTTCACGGTGGCTGGCCGCGAGGTCAAGCGCGGCGACATCATCACCGTCGACGGGGCGGCGGGCCGGGTCTACGCCGGCAAAGTCACGATGATCCAACCTGAGTTGACGGGCGACTTTGGCACCTTGATGGGGTGGGCCGACGCGCGCCGGCGGCTGCGCGTGAGGGCCAACGCGGAAACCCCGCATGACGTTGAGGTGGCGCGCGAGTTTGGCGCTGAAGGCATCGGGCTGTGTCGCACCGAGCACATGTTCTTTGACCATCGACGCATCGCGGCCGTGCGTGAGATGATCTTGGCCTCCGACACGGCCGGCAGAGAAGTGGCCCTGGCCAAGCTCCTGCCCGAGCAGCGCGCCGACTTCAACGCCATCTTCGCCATTATGGGCGAGCGGCCGTGCACGATCCGGCTTCTCGACCCGCCGCTGCATGAGTTTCTGCCCCACTCGGCAGAAGATGTCGCCGCGGTCGCAGACGCCACCGGCCTGTCGTCTGAAGCCTTGATGGCGCGCGCCAAGGAATTGGCCGAAGCCAATCCGATGCTCGGCCATCGCGGCTGCCGGCTGGGCATCTCTTATCCAGAAATCTACGCCATGCAGGCGCGGGCCATCTTCGAGGCGCAAGACGACGTGGTGCGCGAAACCGGCGTGGCGCCAACGGTTGAGATTATGATCCCGCTGGTCGCCAAGGCTGAGGAGATCGAGATCCTCAAGGCGCTGATCGACGAGGTCGCAACGACGGTGGCTGACGAGCGTGGCCGCGTTCATCCCTATCTGGTCGGCACCATGATTGAACTGCCGCGCGCCGCCATTCGCGCCGACGAGATTGCTGAGCACGCTGAGTTTTTCTCGTTTGGCACCAACGACCTCACGCAGACGACCTTCGGCTTGAGCCGCGACGATGCGGGCAAGTTTCTGGCCGTGTACGCCAAGAAGGGCATCTTGGAGAAAGACCCCTTCGTCACTCTCGATCAGTCGGGCGTGGGCGATCTCATTCGCATGGGCGTGGCGCGCGGGCGGGCCAATCGGCCCGATCTCAAGCTGGGCATTTGCGGCGAGCACGGCGGGGATCCCGACTCCATCGGCTTTTGCGAAGACGCGGGCCTGGACTATGTCTCGTGCTCGCCCTACCGGGTGCCGATCGCCCGTCTGGCCGCCGCGCAGGCGGCGTTGCGCCGCTCGACGTAGCGGCCCTGAGGCCGGGGAGCCTGAGGTCTGACGGCCTGAGGTCTGCGAGGGCGAGGAGAGCGTTCAGGCGCCCCTGGCGCTGCGCGGACGCTGGGGCGCAGACCCGGTTCGCGCGCGCGAATCAGCGCTTCGTCACGCGGGTGTGACGAAAAGGGCGCCCCCAAACCCAAAATTTTACACTATATGAAGCACTATGAGCTGGTCGGGGGCAACCGATCGCCAATGCGTTTGGGTAGATGTGGTGGTGTTTCGCGTGGATCGGCGCGCGCCTTTTGACGGGCGTGCAATCACTTGTGGGCGAAATCGCCCTGATTGTGGATTTTCTTAACCATCGAGTAACCGAATCGCGCAGACTCTGGGCGAAGGCCGCAGAAGTGCCTCTGAGCCGGAGACTCTGGCGCATGGTCAGCTCATTAGCCGACCCCAAGACGCGTGACGCCGCCCTGCGCGGCGCAGCAGGCTTGGGTGCATTCGCAGTTGTCGCCGTGGGCGTGCCCATGGCCGAACTTCACACCGACCGCCAACAGGACGCCAATGAGTGGCGCCTGAAGGCCCGCGCCTTCGTGGAGGCCGACGGCGTCGCCGAGGACGCGGTCGAGCTGGACCGCACCGGCGTGCGCTTCGCCAGCCTCACCCAGCGCGCCGAAGGCTATGCCGACCGCGTCGTGACGGCGGGCTTTGAAAGCTTCTCAGCCACCCACTTTGATCTGGCCGACCGCCAGCGCGACGACATGGAATGCTTGTCGCGCGCGATCTACTATGAGGCGCGCAACGAGCCGATCGTCGGTCAGCTTGCGGTCGCGGAGGTCGTGCTCAACCGGGTGCGCCACCGCCTCTATCCCAACAATGTGTGCGGCGTGGTCTATGAAGGCTCGCACCGCACCACCGGCTGCCAGTTCACCTTCACGTGCGACGGGGCTGAATCCAATCCGCCTGCAGGGCGCACCTGGGCGCGGGCGCGTCTCATCGCCGAGCACTCTCTGATGGGGCTGTCGCGTCCGGTCACCAATGAGGCGACGCACTATCACGCCAACTATGTCAGTCCCTATTGGGCCCCGCGCCTGACCCACACGCGCACCATCGGGACCCACATCTTCTACCGCTTCAAGCGGCCAGGAGATGCGTCGGCCAAGCGCGGCGCATAGGGCCGCGTCCGAGGTTTTATGATCAGGGCCGCCCATTGCGTCCCGTGAGACGGCGCGTCTTGTGAGAGGCGCGTCCCCGTGAGAAAGCGCGTCTGGCAGAGAGACGCGCGTCTTAAAGGGGCGTACTGGGCGGCTTGACGCGTGATCGGGTCTAAACCACGTCCAGACCCAGATCGAGCGCCGGGGCTGAGTGGGTGAGGGCGCCCACCGAGATGATGTCCACGCCCGTGTCGGCGATCTCCTTGACCGTCTCCAGCGTCACCCCGCCAGACGCCTCCACCGTGCAGCGCCCGCCAATCAGGCGCACGGCGCGGGAAAGATCAGCCACGGCGAAGTTGTCGCACAAGACCACGTCGGGGCTGTAGCGCATCGCTTCTTCAAGCTGCTCCAGCGTGTCGACCTCGACCGACACGTGCAGCATGTGCCCGCCGCGTGCGCGCGCCGCCATCAGGGCGGCCCCGACGCCGCCGGCTGCGGCGATGTGATTGTCCTTAATCATGATGGCGTCATCGAGCGCGAAGCGATGGCTGGCGCCGCCGCCGGCGCGGATGGCGAACTTTTCCAGGGCGCGCAGTCCCGGCGTGGTTTTGCGCGTGCCGGTGATGCGCGCCAGACCGCCGTCGACGGCGGCCACGTACTGCGCCGTCAAGGTGGCGATCCCCGACAAGCGCTGGGCAAAGTTGAGCGCCACCCGCTCGCCGGCCAAGATGGCGCGGGCCGGACCGGTCACGGTCAAGATCGGGTCGAGCTGGGCAAAGCGCGCCCCGTCGGGGGCCTGAATCTTGATCTCCAGCGCGTCTGAGACGGCGCTGAACACCGCTGCAGCCACCGCAACGCCCGCCGCGCGCCCTGGCGTGCGCGCCCGCATCACCGCCTGCAGGCGCGCGTCAGCCGGCACGCACGCCATGCCTGTCACATCACCCATCTCGCCCAGGTCTTCAGCCAGGGCGCGCGTCACGGCCGCGTCAATGACGTGGCGAGGCGGCGGGTTCAGATCAACCGACAGAGACTTGGCCGAGCCGGGCTTGGCGGAACCAGATTTGGACAGGGGCGAACGCATGGGAGCCGTCTCCGAGTGGGGCGAAGGGCGGGTGTAGCAGATTCACTTGATCTTGGGGTGCGGCCAACCGATGGGGCACGCGCGATGGGCCAACCGCTAGGAGCTGGGTGCGCCCTGTGGCGCGTTCCCCGGAATGTCCCCCGGAGCGTTCCCCAGCGCACCCACATCCGCCAGGGGCGGGGCGCGGCGGATGCGGGTGCGCTGGGGCGCGGCGGCGTCTGGAAAGTCGGTGCGCGCATGGGCGCCGCGGCTTTCGGTGCGCGCGGCGGCGGCGTCAACCATGAGGCGCGCCGTGACCAGCGGATTGGCGGGCCCGTACGCGGCGTCCAGCGCCTCCAGCGTGGCGGCCAGACGGGCCAGACCCTGCGCGTCGCGCTCAACGCCAAGATCGCGTCCCATGGCGGCGCGCA
>CAYGQB010000134.1:0-7529 GCA_964351895.1 uncultured Caulobacterales bacterium | reverse complement strand
CGCCACATCATCCAGCGCCAGCACGCTGACGCTTTCGTCTTGCGAGACCACCAGAACCCCGCCGCCAAACGAGCCGCCAAAGCTGGCTGAGCTGGCCGCAACGCGCTCAGGCGCGGGCTTGCCTTGCGCGTTGAACGCAGTTTCGACACGGATGTTCACCGCTTGGCCTGCGCCGCGCCCGATGCGCACGACCCCATCGCCCGGACTGGCTGAGACCACCAGGTCCGATTTCAGGTCGATCGCCACATCGGTGTCGCCGGTCTCCGATGAGGGAACGTCCAGGCGGTTGGTGCGCACAAGCTGGCGACCGGCGGCGTCCACGCAGTCCTGACTGGTTTGCGACAGCGCCGCATCCAGGCGCTCGAGCGCCAGAGCGTCATCACCGGCGTCGCGCACGCGCCATACCTGCGACGCCCCGTCGGCGGCGCGGGCGGCGAAAGTCAGGCCGGTGGGGCTGGCCTCGACAAGGCACGCACCGGTGAGCGCCGCAGGCTCGGCCGGCGTGAGAAGCGGGGCGCTGACAAGTTCATCGGTGTCAGTAATCAAAAGGTAGGCGTTCACACCTGTTGCGCCGACCGTAACGATGAGCGGCGCAGACACGCCGCGCAGTTGAAAATCGGGCCCGACGGTGAGCGACACCGCGTCGACGATCGCTTGGCGGCTGACGGTCTCTGCATCAAGATCCAGAACGCCGATTTCGCTGTCGAGGAGCGCAAGGATGCGACTGCGCCACGGTTCTGAGGGATTAGGCGCCAGCGCGATGTCCCGGACGGGCGCGCCCAGGTCGTCAAAGCTGACAATGGCGCTCATTGCAATCGCCTGAGCCTGTACGGCCGGATCTGGCTCCACGGCCTGGTCTGGCTGGGAACAGGCCGCGGCGCATGCCGCGAAAAGCGCCAGCGCCAATGAAAAACGAACCGAGCACGAGACGGACATGGCGGCGACCTTCTGAGCGTTGGAGGCATTGGCGCTACGTTGGCGCGCCGGGGCGCAGAAGAAAAGCCTCTCGTGTACCGGTAACATAATACCACCATCGCAAGATGTTGAAACTATTGCAGGTATGGAAAGATGTTGACGAGGCGGGCGCGGGGCCGTATCACCCGCGGCTCGTTAAGCACCGTCCCCATCGCGGGACCAGATACAAAGAGAACGCACCATGAGCGCATCCGTCGGCAAGCCGACACGCGGGCGAACGCTGAGCGCCAAGCCCCACACTCAGCCGGGCGGCGTTGAGAAAAACTGGATCGTCATCGACGCGGAAGGCGCTGTTGTCGGTCGCTTGGCCGCCTTCGTGGCGTCGCGGCTGCGCGGCAAGCACCGTCCGGACTACACCCCGCACGTCGATTGCGGTGACCATGTCATTGTTCTGAACGCTGAAAAGGTGGTGTTCACGGGGCGCAAGCTCACCGACAAGGTCTACTATCGCCACACCGGCCACCCGGGCGGCATCAAGCAGACGACCCCTGCCAAGGTGCTTGAAGGCAAGCATCCCGAGCGCGTGGTTCAAAAGGCGGTAGAGCGCATGCTCCCCAAGGAAAGCCCCTTGGCGCGCACCCAGTTCTCTAACCTGCGCGTCTATGCCGGCGCAGAGCATCCCCATGAAGCCCAGAAGCCTGAAGTCATCGACTTCAAGGCGCTCAATAGCAAAAACACGCGGGAGGGCTGATCATGTCCGACGAAACACACAGCCTGGAAGACCTGAAAGACGTCATGGCGGGGGGCGGGGACGCTGCGCCTGAAGTCAACGCAATCCCGGTCGAACCCCAAATCGACGCGCTGGGACGCTCCTACGCCACCGGTAAGCGCAAGAACGCCATCGCGCGCGTCTGGATTAAGCCGGGCCACGGACGCATCGAGATCAACGGCCGCGACCAGGAAACCTACTTTGCGCGGCCCGTGCTGCGCATGATGATTCAGCAGCCCTTCGAGATCACCGAGCGCAAAGACCAGTTTGATGTCTATTGCACCGTGACTGGCGGCGGCTTATCGGGCCAGGCCGGGGCTGTGCGTCACGGCATCTCAAAGGCGTTGACGCTGTATGAGCCGGCGCTGCGCCGTCCGCTGAAGGCTGAAGGCCTTCTGACCCGTGACAGCCGCGTTGTCGAACGCAAAAAGTACGGCCGGGCCAAGGCGCGCAAGAGCTTCCAGTTCTCCAAGCGCTAGGCAGACCGATCCAAGCACATGCAAACAAGACGGCGCGCTCCGGCTGGAGCGCGCCGTTTTTTGCGTCTAGCTCTTCACCTTGACGTAGGATCCCGGCGCCGGCTCGATCGGCTCGAGTGGACCCTTTTTTGGATCGATGGCGGGGACGTCGTCGCCGGCGTACGTCGTGAGCCACGCGTCCCAAGCCGGCCACCAGGAGCCAGGTTCTTCGCGCGCCCCGGCCAGCCAGGTGTCGACCGACTTTGGCAGCTTTTCCGTCTCGTTGACCCAGTGCTGATACTTCTTAGCGTCGGGATGATTGATCACGCCGGCAATGTGCCCAGAGCCCGACAGCATGAACCGCGTCGGGCCTGAGGTTTGACGGGCGCCGCGATAGACCGAGCCGAACGGGGCGATGTGGTCTTCTTTGCTCGCCTGAAAGAAACACGGCGTAACGATGTCGCTGATCGCAAGGTGCTCGCCGCCCAGTTCCAGGTTTCCTTCAGCCAGAGCGTTCTTGCCGTAAAACTGGTCGAGGTAGAACAGGTGCAGCGTCTTGCCCAGACGGGTTTGGTCGGCGTTCCAAAACAGAAGATCAAACGGCCGAGGCGCCTTGCCCAGAAAGTAGTTGTTGACCATGAACGACCAAATCAGGTCGTTGGCGCGCAGCATGTTGAAGGTGTCGGACATGGTCTGTCCGTCCAACACGCCGCCATTGGCGTCCATGCGCCGCTCAATCTCCTCCAGCCACTCACGCCCGGTGAAGAGCTGGAGATCGCCAGCGTCTGAAAAATCAGCTTGGGCGGCAAAGAAGGTGGCCGACGCGATGCGGTCGTCGCCGGTCTTGGCCATGTAGGCCAAGGTCGAGGACAAGAGCGTGCCGCCGATGCAATAGCCGACCGTGTTGGCCTTGTCGGCGCCGGTCTGTTTCAGCGTGGCGTCGAGCGCCTCAAAGATGCCTTCGCGCATATAGTCTTCGAAACTGACGTCGGCCAAGCTGGCGTCCGGGTTGACCCAAGAGGTCAAGAACACGGCGTGTCCCTGGTCGGTCAGCCAGCGCACCATGGAGTTGGCGGGCTGCAAGTCCAGAATGTAAAACTTGTTGATCCACGGCGGAAAAATGAGAAGCGGCCGCGCGTGGACCTGCTCCGTCGTCGGAGCAAAGTGGATCAGCTCGAACAGGCGGTTGCGATACACCACCTGCCCAGGCGCGGTGGCAACGTCGCGGCCCACTTCAAAGCGGTCAAGGTCGGTTTGTGAGATGGCGAGCTTGCCGCCGCCGCGCTCCAGATCGTCAGCAAACTGGCGCATGCCGCGCAACAGATTGTCGCCGCCTTCTTCCATCGTCGCCTTCACCACGTCCGGGTTGGTGAGTGGGAAGTTGGTGGGCGAGAAGGCGTCTGAGAGCTGACGGGCAAAGAAGGTGACCCGCTTCTTGGTCGCCTCGTCGACGCCCTCCACGCTCTCCAGCGTGTCCAAGAGCCAGCGCGACGTCATCAGATAGGTCTGACGCATGGCGTCGAACATCGGGTTGGCGGTCCACTCTTCTGAGCGCCAGCGCTTGTCTCCGCGCTCAGGCGCGATGGCGGGACTTGCGTCGGCGTCGCCTGTCGCGCGCCGACTGGCGGCCGCCCACACGTCCATGTAGCCGCGCCACAGCCGCATTTGCGCGTCCATCATGGCCGAAGGGTCGTGGGCCAACTTGCCCAAGACCTTGGCGGTGTCTGCGTTGAGGTTGAAGGGATCGGGGTCTCTTGCGCGTGCTGCGGCGTCGGGATCGGCGGCGGTGGACATCCAGCTGGTTTGCGAGGCCATGGCGGCGCTGGTGACCGCGCGTCCGAACGCCTCCATCGCCTCCATGCGCGCGCGGGCGGACGCGGTCAGGGCGTCCAGATCGCTTGCTGTTTCGCCTTCACCGTCCTTCTCGGACGCCGTACTCTTGTCGTTCTTGGACGCGCCTTTGGTCATCGCTTCGTCTTTCCACCCGAATCCAGTTTGCTGATCGTGACACGGATAGGCGCGCGGGTGTAGAAGCGCGGCCTAACATGGAGACCGGAACATGCGCCGAACCGGGGCAAAAGAGCGTGCGCGAGGGCCGGCGCTGCGGCGCGCGGCGCGCAATGCGGTAAGTGCTGTCGTGGCGGCCGGCGGCTTGGCCGCGTGCGCCCTGTCGCCGCTCGTCGATGATCGCACCCAGGTCAGCGACGAGAGCTTGGCGGCGCGCGTGTCCGGGCTTGAAGGCCAGGCGACTGCGCCGAGCCTTGCCGACATTCCGCCGGCGCCAACGGATCTGCGCGGCGCCGATGATTGGGATGCGGCCGTGGCTGACTTGTCATCGAGCCGCGACGCCTTGCTGTCTGATCCTGATCTTCAGCCGGACGCCGACGCGGGTCGTTTGAGCGCTGAAGAGTTTGCCGCACAGGCGCGAGCTAGGGCGGCCGCCGCTGCTGCGGCGGTCATAAACTCATCGCAGTAACGCCATTTGGACCGCACAAGTTGGCGGTCTCATTGTTCGCACGACCCGCGCTCAACGCGCACTGAGGATCGCGCCCCATGGATCACACCTTCCACAAGATTCGCCGCCTGCCGCCCTACGTGTTTGAAGAGGTCAACGCCCTCAAGGCGCGAGAACGCGCAAAGGGCGTCGACATCATCGACTTCGGAATGGGCAATCCGGACCTGCCAACGCCGCCGCATGTCATCACCAAGCTGGTCGAGGCGGCGCAGAAGCCGCGTACGAACCGCTATTCGGTCTCGCGCGGGATCCCCGGCTTGCGCAAATCATTCGCCCGCTACTATGCGCGCCGCTTTGACGTGTCGCTCAATCCCGACACCGAGGTGGTGGCGACGCTGGGATCCAAAGAGGCGTTTGCCAACATTGCCCAGGCGATTTCAGCGCCCGGGGATGTGGTGTTGGCGCCCAATCCGTCCTACCCGATCCATGCGTTTGGGTTCATCATAGCTGGCGCGTCGATCCGCCATGTGCGCGCCCTGTCACCCGAAGAGTATCTGCGCGGATTGCACCAGGCGGTGCGCCATTCGGTGCCGCCGCCGATCGCGGTGGTGGTGTGCTATCCGTCAAACCCCACCGCAGACACCGTGGATCTGGCGTTCTATCGGGACATTATCTCGTTTGCGCAAAAGCACGATCTGATCGTGCTGTCGGACTTGGCCTACTCAGAGGTCTATTTCGACGATGACAATCCGCCGCCATCGATCCTGCAGGTCAATGGAGCGCGTGAGCGCACGGTGGAAACGAGCACCCTGTCAAAAACCTACTCGATGGCCGGTCTGCGCGTCGGATTTGCCGCTGGCGGCGCGCATCTGGTCGGGGCATTGGCGCGCGTGAAGTCGTACCTCGACTATGGCGCCTACGCACCGATACAGATCGCCGCCTGCGCCGCGCTTGACGGGCCGCAAGACTGCGTCGCAGAGATGCGCAGCATCTATCGCGCGCGCCGTGACGCCCTCGTTGAGAGCTTTGGCCGCGCCGGCTGGACGATCCCGAGGCCGGACGCCTCGATGTTTGCCTGGGCGCCCGTGCCCGAACAGCTTGCGCATCTGGGTTCGATGGAGTTCTCCAAGCGCTTGATTGCTGACGCCGGGGTCGCGGTTGCGCCGGGGGTTGGATTCGGTGAACACGGGGAAGGATATGTGCGGATCGCACTGGTGGAAAACGAGCAGCGCATCCGCCAAGCGGCCCGGAACGTGAAACGATTTCTCGCTGATGCGCGAAGCGCTGAACCAGCGCACGCGGCCAGCTAGCGCCACATCCGTCAATCGGCGGATCATTTCCTTTGGCAGCAAGCGCTGGTGCTTGTCTGCGCGACGTCAAATCTGGGGGTTCCATGTCCTTGTCACACGCCCAATTGCGGGCCTATGCATTCGAAGCTGTCCATGTCGCCGAAGCGGCCGCCGTGGCCGCCACGCGACTGGTTGGACGCGGCGATGAAAAGGCGGCGGACCAGGCGGCGGTCGACGCCATGCGCACCGCCTTGAACGAGATTAACATGGCCGGCCGGATCGTGATCGGCGAGGGCGAGCGCGATGAGGCGCCGATGCTCTACATCGGCGAAGAGGTTGGAACGGGAACGGGCGCAGCGATCGACATCGCGCTGGACCCGCTTGAAGGCACGACCCTGACCGCCAAGGCGATGCCCAACGCCCTGGCCGTATTGGCGTTTGCACCGCGCGGCGGCCTCTTGCATGCGCCTGACGTCTACATGGACAAGATCGCCGTCGGGCCGGGGTATCCTGACGGCGTGATCGACCTCACGCGCTCTGCGGCCGACAATGTGAGAGCGGTGGCCGAAGCCAAGGGCGTCGACGTGAAGGATGTCACCGTGTGCATCCTGGACCGCACCCGTCATGAAGGCTTGATCGCGGAAGTGCGCAGCGTTGGCGCGCGCGTTTCCCTGATTTCAGACGGCGACGTGGCGGGTGTGATCTACACCACCGATCCCTCGACGGGCATTGATCTCTACATCGGCCAGGGCGGGGCGCCGGAGGGGGTCTTGGCTGCGGCTGCGCTGCGTTGCGTGGGCGGGCAGATGCAAGGCCGGCTGCACTTTCGCGATGACGACGAGCGCGGGCGGGCAAGCCGCATCGGCGTGACCGACTTTGACAAAGTCTATGACCTGCGCGAACTGGCAAGCGGCGACTGGGTCATGTTTGCAGCCGCCGGCGTGACCAGCGGGGCTTTGGTGGACGGGGTGGAGAGCGTAGACGGTGAACGCCAGACCGAGACGTTGCTCATGACCTCGTTTGATCAGTCGGTGCGCACCGTTCGCAACGTTCAGCCCACCTCGTGACCTCGCCGGCGTCGAGCGCCCAGGTGTCGCCGCTCAGCGATCACGTTGTGGCGGGCGAAGCGTTTCTTGGCGTTCGGCGTTCGGCGACGGGCCGCACCTGGGTTGAACGCGGCGGGGATGAATCCGACGCGCTGGCGCATGCGCGCTTGCTGGATGCGCCTGAGGCGTTGGGGCGGGTCTTAGCAGCGCGCGGCGTGGCGCTGGAGGACGGGACGCGCTTTCTTAATCCAACACTGCGCGACACGTTCCCGGATCCGGCCAGCTTTGTGGATATGGACAAGGCGACAACGGCGATCGCCGACGCGCTGGAAGCTCGGCGCGGAGTTGCTGTGTTCGCAGACTATGATGTTGATGGGGCAACGTCGGCTGCCCAGCTCATTCGCTACTTTCGCGCCCGTGGCCAGGACTTGGACCTCTACGTTCCCGACCGGATTCTGGAAGGGTACGGCCCGACCGGGCAGGCGTTCTCTGCGCTCAAGGCGCGCGGCGCTGAGCTGGTGATTACGGTGGATTGCGGGGCCATGGCGCATGAGGCCTTGGCGTCGGCGGCGGCGATCGGGCTGGACGTTGTTGTGC
>CAYGQB010000133.1:0-7534 GCA_964351895.1 uncultured Caulobacterales bacterium | reverse complement strand
ATCTCGCCGCCCGTGGGGTCGTTGGGCGAGAAAAACCCGGCAATGGCCAGCGCGCCCGTTTGCGCCGTCATCAGTCCGAAGCGATAGCCAAGCTGATAATTGGCGGCCATGGCCGCCTGGGCGTCATCGTCCACCGATTCAATGCGCCAGGCGTCGATGGCGACGTCCTGGGTCGCCGACGAAAACGCGATCACCAGCGCAAACAGGGCCAGCGTCATGAGGCTGGTTTGCGGGTTGCTCGCCCCGACGCCAATCATGCCCACGATCAGGCCCGCTTGGGCGAGAAGCATCCAGGATCGGCGCTGGCCGAAAATGGCGTCTAGTCCAGGCAGACGCACCCGATCGATCAGCGGGGCCCAGAGCCACTTCAGAGTGTAGAACAGGCCCAGCCAGACGAAAAATCCAATCGCGGTGCGGCTGACCCCGGCTTCGCGCAGCCAGGCCGACAGAGTGCCATAGACCAGGAGAAACGGCAGACCGGCTGAAAAGCCCAGGAACAGCATCGCCATCAGCTTGGGCCGGGCGTAGATCGACAGGGCGTCTCGCCAGCTGGTGCGCGTGGCCTGGTCGAGAGCGCCCGAACTGGCCGCAGGTCCCGGATCGGTGCTCATGGCGCGTGTCCTTTGGCCGCTCGCACGATGGCCAATCGAGGGGTGAGCCAATCGCAACAGCGGCAATCGCGAGGGAGGCGCGCCCACGCGACGTGTTCGCACCCTAGCCGCCTAGGTTCGCCCGCTTCTCCTGTGACGTCCAGCGCGCCAGCACGGCGGCGAGGGCCGTTTCGTCCACTGGCTTGGCCAAGAAGTCGTCCATTCCCGCCGCCAGACAGGCGTCCCGGTCGGCCTGAGCGGCGTTTGCAGTGAGCGCCACCACGGCGGTTGAGCGGCTGGCTGCGGCGGCGTCTGCGCGCAGGGCCCGGGTCGCTTCCAGGCCGTCCATTCCCGGCAAGCGCATGTCCATCAAGATCAAATCATAGCGGTGGGCGCGGGCCGCTTCGACCGCCGCCTCGCCGTCGACCACGGCGGTCACCTTGGCCCCGAGCCGGGAAAGAAGCGTGCGCGCCAAGAGCGTGTTCACGGGATTGTCTTCAACGAGCAACACCTGCGCGCCGTCCGTCAATCCTGTGGATAGGCCCGCGTCACCGCCCGAGCGCGGCGCCGTCAATGCAGGGTCTAAAGCGCGCATCGCCTGGTCTTCAGGCGTCAAATCGCACCGCCAGGCGCGCGCCACCTGTTCAGCCAGCGACGAGGGGCGCGCCGGCTTGACGACCCAGCCGCCAAAGCCGCTCGCCAGGCGTTCAGCCAAGGCGCCGCGCTCATCGGGCGCGGCCAAAACCAGCGACCCGCGCGCCGTGCTGGCGATGTCCGCCAAGGCCGCCGCATAGGGCTCGTCGACCAGAAGGACGCGCTCGCGATTGGCGCGCATCGCGGCCCGCGCTTCGGCGCTGGAGGCGGCGATCTCGACGTGTGCGCCGAGCGCGCGCAGCTGGCGCGCCACGGCTTCGCGAGAGATGGGGCGATCGGCGACCAGAATGACCGACATGTCGGCCAGCGGGACCTCATCGCCGGCCGGTTCGGCCACCTCGAACGGAATGCGCACCCAGAACGTCGAACCGGCGCCGGCGGCGCTGTCCAGGCCCGCTTCGCCGCCCATGGCGCCGGCCAGTCGCGCCACGATCGCAAGACCCAGGCCTGTGCCCTCCACGCGGCGCGCCGCCGACCCGTCCGCTTGGGCAAAGGCGTCAAAGATGCGCGCCTGATCGCCGGGCGACACGCCAGGCCCGGTGTCGCGCACCGAGAACACCAATGTCTGGCGCGGCGGCCCGCTCTCATCGCCGCCGTCGCGCGCGTCGTCGGCGTCACAGCTCAACGAGATGACCATGGCGCCGGCTTCGGTGAACTTGGCCGCGTTGCCGGCCAAATTCAGAAGAATTTGCCGCACGCGGGCGGCGTCGCCGACGATGGCGCGCGGCGTGTCGGCGTCGATGGTCACCGCCACGTCAAGGCCGCGTGCGCGCGCCCGGGGCGCGACAAGCTCAGCGACGTCTTGAATGACCTTGGCGGGATCAAACGCCGCCATCGTCAAGGCAAAGGCGCCCGCCTCCAGCTTGGCCGCGTCCAAAACGTCGTCCACCAGCGCCAGGAGATGGCGGCCGCTGTCGCGCGTGGCGCGCACATAGGCGCTCTGCTCGGGCGTCAGGCCGGTGTTGTCGAGGAGGTCGGCCATGCCCAGCACGCCATTGAGCGGGGTGCGCAGTTCGTGGGTGACGGTGGCAAAGAGGGTTTCTTTAGCGCGCGCGGCGGCCTCGGCGGCCTCGCGGGCGCCGCGCAAGGCGTCCTCTCCGGCCCGGCGGGTCGACATGTCGCGCCCGACCGCCAGCACGCCGCCTTCCGGCAACGGTGTTTCTTCCCACTCCATGGACGCCGGCCCGACCACGGTTTCCAGATGGCCCTCAAAGCGCCGGCGTCCGCCCGGCCCGACAGCTCCCGCCCGGTCGCCGCCACCCACGGCGAACCAGCGACCGACCCAGTCTTGCGCCTGGCCGCCAAACGCGCGGCGAAAGGCGGCGTTCACGTAGGTGATGCGGCCGCCCGCATCGCGCGCCATGACAATCTCGCCGATGGCGTCGAGCAGTGCGGCGGGTTCGGGGCCGTTCGCGGCCGCTGCCGGCGCCGCGGCTTCGGCTGTGCGAGATCTAGATTCAGACGACCTAGATTCGGGAGACCCAGATTCAGGCGACCTAGATTCCAGAGACTCAGATTTAAGAGACTCAGATTCGGGAGCGAGAGACTGAGGCCGGTCACGCGCCTGACGTTCAGGCCCGGACCCATTCGCAAGATCCTCAGACGGACCATCGCTCGAACTTGACGGGATCATCACTGCGCACGCGAGCGGCAAGCTAACCAGCCTCGTGTTTTACCCGCGTGCGCTTAAGAAACCGTCTGCATTCGGCGCTTGCGACCGCGCGCCGCCGCCACTGCTCCCGCCACCGCCACCGCGCGCGCGCAATGACAGGGCCTCGGCAAGATGGCGCCGGCGCACCACCTGGCTCTCTTCTAAGTCAGCGATGGTGCGCGCCACACGCAAGACGCGATGATAGCCGCGCGCGGTCAGGCCCAGCTGCACGCTGGCCTGGCTCAAGAGCGCGGCGCCGTCGGTGTCAGGTGTCGCCACCTCATCGAGCGTCGCCGGCGCCAGCGCCGCATTCAGCGCGCCCGAACGGGTCAACTGGACCTGGCGCGCGCACGCGACCCGGGCGGCCACCTCTCTGGTGCCCTCCGGCGGCGCCGGCAAGGCCAAGTCGGCGGGCGTCACAGGCGGCACGTCAACGCGCAGATCAATGCGGTCCATCATCGGCCCCGACACCCGGCCCTGATACGAGGCCGCGCAGCTGGGTCCCCGCCGGCACGCGACCCCGTCGGCGCCGGCCTGACCGCCGCAACGGCATGGATTCATTGCCGCCACCAGCTGGAAGCGCGCCGGATAGGTGACGTGGCGCGCCGCCCGCGCCACCGTAATGTCACCGGTCTCAAGGGGCTGACGTAGGCTGTCGAGCGCCTGCGGGCTAAACTCGGGCAGCTCGTCGAGGAACAAGACCCCGTTCGTGGCGAGAGACGCCTCCCCCGGCTTGGCGCGCGCGCCGCCGCCAACCAGGGCGGCCATGCTGGCTGAATGATGCGGGGCGCGAAACGGGCGCACGCGCGACAACCGTCCGCGCGCCAGAAGCCCGGCCACCGAATGCACCATGCTGGTCTCAAGAAGCTCGCGCGCGTCAAGCGGCGGCAGAAGGCCGGGCATGCGCTGGGCCAGCATCGACTTGCCCGAGCCCGGCGGACCCACAAGCAAGAGATGGTGCCCGCCGGCGGCGGCGATCTCCAGCGCGCGCTTGGCGGTCTCTTGGCCCTTCACATCGCGCAAGTCTGGCGCTGGCGGACCGGCGTCCAGCGCGCCCGGCTCAGGCGGGCTTAGCACCTGAACGCCCTTAAAATGATTGACCAGTGCAATGAGGTGGCGCGGCGCCAACACACGTGATGCATCGCCGGCCCACGCCGCCTCGGGCCCGCATTCGGCGGGGCAAATCAGCCCCAGGTTCGCAGCATTCGCCCCCACGGCCGCCGGCAAGGCGCCAAGCACAGGGGCGACACTGGCGTCCAAGCCTAGCTCACCGATCGCGGCAAAATCGCTGATGGCGTCCTTTGGGATCACGCCGATGGCGGCCATCAGCCCCAGCGCGATCGGCAAATCATAGTGCGCGCCTTCCTTAGGAAGATCGGCCGGCGCCAAGTTGACCACCACCCGCTTTCCCGGCAGAGCCAAGCCGATGGCGGCGAAGGCGGCGCGCACCCGCTCGCGGCTTTCCGCCACCGCCTTGTCAGCCAGGCCAACAATGAAGAAGCCGGCCATGCCGCCGGTGATTTGCACCTGCACGTCGATGGGAATGGCGTCCACGCCCTCAAAGGCGAACGTCGTAATCCGCGCCACCATGGCAATCGCCCTCCCCGGATGTGGCCGCCTGGGCCCAACGCAATGCGCCCGACACCCTAGCGCCGCCACCCTAGCGCCACTGCGCCGCCCCGTAAAGAACATAATGCGAACAATACGGGTCCACACGCGTGCGCCGGTGCGCGGCCCGGCTTTAACTGCCTGGAAGGCGCGTTTCGGGCCCGCCGAGCAATTCGTTTGAGCCCCCCAGGTCGCCGCCCCGGTCGCCGGCCACGTCACCGGCCGGGTCGCCTGTGGGCGTGCGCAGGTACGAGACCACCCGCTTCACGCCGGCCACTCGGGCGGCAAGCTCTGCTGTGCGGGCTGATTCTTCAGCGTTGGCCGCCCGTCCCATCAAGTAGACAATCCCATTAAACGTCTCGACATTCACCGTCGCTGAGCGCGCCACTGGGTCGGCCAAGATGCGCGCGCGCACCTGGGCGCTCACGGCTTGATCGCCCGCCCCCAGAAAGCGACGCGAGGCGGCCTCGCCAATCTCCAGTTCGTTGCCCACTTCGGTGACGTTGGGCGCGCTCCAGGCGATGCGCTCAGCCTCTTGGCGCGAGTCCTCGTCAGGAACAAAGCCGGTCAACAAGGCCAGCCCGTCGACGATGTTGACGTCCACACCGCTAAAATCATGCGTGGCGCGCAGCATCCGCGCCTTCACCGCAAGCGATGCGGAACTGTCGTCCAGTGAGCGCCCGTAGGCGCGCGAACCGCTCAGATCGCCGGTGGCGCAGGCCGTTAGGCAGGCCGCCAGGCAGGTCGCAAGAATGAGCGCACCGGCGCGGCGAACGAGAGGGTGTGAGAAAGATGGAACGTGCATGATGGCTTCGCGCCCTTGCTAGAATGCGATGGCTGACCTGATGTGTACGCCAAGCCGGCCGCGCCTGTCTGCACCAGGGGGCGCCGCGTTTGCACGCCCGCTCAGCCATAGACCGCCGCTTCAGCATCGCTCGGCGCGATGGCGGCGCGCACGTGGCGCGGCCAGCGCCCTGGCGTGATCAGCACCAGATCGAAGCGCGCGGCCTGCGCGCTCGACACGCCGGCGTGGGCGCGCCAGGCCGCAGCGGCCCGCACCAGCCGCGCGCGATCACGCGGCGCAATGGCGGCGTCGGCGCTCTCTTGCGTGCGCCGCGCCTTGACCTCGACAAAGACCAAAAGCCCGCCGCGACTGGCCACCAGGTCGATCTCCCCCGCCCCCGTGCGCGCGCGCCGCGCAAGAATGCGATAGCCCTTCAGGCGCAGCATCGCAGCCGCCAGAGTTTCTGCGCGTCGCCCGCGCGCTTCGGCGGCCTGTCGCTGGGCGCGCCTCATGAGTCCCGATCCTGCGTTTTGTCTCTCTGCGGTGTCTCGCCCGCATGATCTGGGGCCGGGCGGTCATCGACACCGCCGGCCGGCGCGTCGGCAATCAGGAGCGCGCGCGCATAGACGTCGCGCCGGGCGCGCCCCGACACGGCGGCAATCTCAGCGGCGGCGCGACTGACGCCGAGCGTCGCCAGCCGGGCGCTCAGCGCCGCGTCCACGGCGGCATCATCCCACAGGACGCGTTCAGGCGGGGCGATGACGATGACAAGCTCGCCTTTCGGCGCGCCGGCGGCTTGATAGTGCGCGGCCAGCTGCGCCAGATCACCACGGCGCAGCTCTTCGTGGCGCTTGGTCAATTCGCGCGCCACCGCAGCCTGGCGCGGCCCGAGCGTGGCGGCCATGTCAGCAAGCGACGCGGCCAGACGCCCGGCGCTCTCAAACACGATCAAGGTGGCGTCCATGGCGCCCACGTCCTCAAGCCAGGCGCGACGGGCGGCCGACTTGGGCGGCGCAAAGCCGGCGAAGACGAACCGGTCAGTGGGCAGACCCGAGGCCACAAGAGCGCTTAAGGGCGCGCTGGCCCCGGGGATCGGAATGATCTGGACGCCGATCTCCACAGCTTCGCGCACCAGCTTGTAGCCGGGATCAGAGACCAGCGGCGTGCCGGCGTCGCTGATCAGAGCCATCTTGGCGCCTTCGTTGAGACGGGCAATCAGGCCTGGCCGCGCAGCCGCCGCATTGTGCTCGTGATAGGGCTGAAGCGGCGTTGTCAGGCCATAGGCGTCCATCAGCCGGCGCGAGGTGCGCGTGTCTTCCGCCAGCACCACGTCGACCCCCGCCAGAACGTCCAGGGCGCGCAGGGTGACGTCGCGCAGATTCCCGATTGGCGTGGCGACGATGTAGAGGCCAGCGTCCAGTGGTTGCGCGCCATCGGCGGCGATCCTAGGCTGGCGCGGATTCGACATGAGGCGGTTTCCTATGGCGTTGGACCTACTGAACCCTGACACGCGCGCAACGCCAAGGTCTTGGCGCGCGCGGGCCTTGGCGCTTCTCACCGGCTTAAGCCTGATGGCGAGCGCCTGCGCAACTGGCCCGGGCGTGGGCCCAAGCCCGAACCCGACGCCCGCACCCAATCGGCCGGTTGTCGCCGCGCCCGATCCAGCGCCCGGCCCGGCGCCGATTACACCCGACGTGGTCATCGTTGAGCCGGTGACCCCGCCGGTTCTCGCCGACGCAAACGACATTGTGCGCGCCGCCGTGCTCCTGCCCTTCTCAGCGTCCGACGCGTCGGTGCGCCGTGAGGCGGCCGGCATGTTCAACGCCGCCCAGCTGGCCGTCTTTGAATCCGGATCCCGGTCTCTGGTGCTGGTGCCCAAGGACACCGGCCGCACGGCCGACGAAGCGCGAGCCGCCGCGCGCGCCGCCCTGGCCGACGGCGCAGACGTGATCGTGGGGCCGCTCTTTGCCGGCTCTGTACAAGCGGTGGAGCAAGCGGTCGAGGCGGCGTTCTTCGACACCCCGATCATTGCCTTCTCCAACGATCTGAGCGTGGCCGGCGGCGACGCCTATCTCCTCAGCCTGTCGCCGGAAGAAGAGATTGAGCGGATCATCTCGTTTGCCTCCGACGATGTCGCCGCGCGGGCCGCCGCGGCGCTGACGATCGACGGCGTGACATCGGGCTCGACCGCATTTGCCGGCGCACGCCTGGCGGTTCTGACGCCCGAGGGCGCGTACGGCTATCGCA
>CAYGQB010000132.1:0-7536 GCA_964351895.1 uncultured Caulobacterales bacterium | reverse complement strand
CCCGCGCACCGCGCGCGCATTGCTTGACGCTTTTGCCTGGATCGGCGCCGCCGACGCGCACACGGCCGACGCCCTCACCCGCCTCTCCGGACACAGATTGCGCAGTCATGCGCGCGTTAACGAGCGCCAAGGGCGCCTGCATGCGCGCCGCCTCGCCGATCAGATTGGGCCACAACTCAGACTCCGCCAACACGCCAAGCTGCGGGCGCCAATGATCAAGAAACCGGCGCACATAGGCGACCCGGTCAAGGGGGATAAACTGGTGGATGGTGCGGGCAGGCGGGGTGCGGGCCAACAGCTCGGCGGCGGTGACGGTGTGCGTGGTCATCAAGACGTGGGCGTCTGGCGCGAGCGACAAGAGCCGCTCGGCCAAGAGGCGCAGCATCATTGATTCTCCAACACTAGCCCCGTGCAGCCAGATCAGACGCCCGGGGGGGCGAGGGGCCCCGGGCAGGCCGTAGCGTTCGCCCAGTCGCGCGCGGTCTTCTTTGCCCGCGCGCGCCCGCCGCGCCAGCCAAAGGGGGACCAGCGGCCCGGCAAGCCAGGTCGCGGCGCGATAGAGGCTCAGCGTACGCATCAACGGCCGGACGCCCTTGGGGCTCGCGAGACGTCTCCTGAGATCTTCGACGCAGCCGCGGACGGGTCATCAGCCTCCCGCGGCGGTGGATAAGGCTCTGTGGGCTCTGGCGTCACCGGGGGCGGGGTGCGCGGCTCTGGTTCAATGATCGCGACGCCGGCCGCCTCGTCCGCCTCCGCGCTGGCGGCCAGCATCAAGGCTTCCAGCTCGTCGCGCGCCGCTTCAACTGCCTCAGGGTCGTCACCGATCGGGGCCGCAACGGGGCCTTTCCAGACCATCACGCCGCGGCCAAACGGCAGGGGTAAGATGAAGCGGTCCCACGATCCAAAAACGATGCGCCAGGACGTCGACCAGGCATACGCGACCATCGGCGCGCCCGTCGCCCGCGCCAAGCGCACAACGCCCGGGCTTACGCGCATGCGCGGCCCGCGCGGCCCATCCGGCGTCATGGCCATACAGCCCCCGCCGCGCACATGATCGGTCATGGCGCGAAATGCTGTCACGCCGCCCTTCTGTTTGCTTTTCTTCGGGTTTTTGGCTGAACCGCGCACCACGCCTATGCCATGACGCCGTGCGGCGTGAGCGACAAATTCTCCGTCGGGAGAGCGTGAAATCAAGATTGACGCTGGTTGCACGTCGCGCGGCCAGCCGGCAATCGTCATCAGCACCCGCGCATGCCACACACAGCCGATGACGCCCGCGCGCCCCGCCCAGATCGGTTCGATGACCTCGCGCCCGCGCACCTCCCAGCGCGTCGTCCTGCGCACCAGTTCCATGTAGGCGGCGAGCACGGCCCCAATGGCGCCTTGCGCGGTCCGTGATCGTAGCAGGCGCTTGAGCATGGCCGTGAGTGTCGCCGTGAGTGTCGCCGTTCTTAGGGCGCAAGAACGTCGCTTTGCTCTGTTCGCTTACGGGAGGCGGGCGCGAGCGGTCAACAGACGGTTCCACCCGGCGCGTCTTCAAGCCGGCGGGCCCAAACCGGCTCGCGGGCGCTTGTTTGGCGCGGCGGGCGCGGGCATGGTCGCCGCCCATGCACACCATCATCTCTCCTTGGCCCCAGCCCGACGTCACCGACGCCGACGTGGCCGCCGCGCTCGACACGCCGGCAAAGCGGTTTCGTCAGCACTTGGCGCTGCACTTTAGCGACCATCAGTTCCTGCGGGTCCTGTTTCAGAACAAGCACATGGCCGGACCGGACATGTGGCGCACCAATCAGCCCAGCCCACGTCAGCTGGAGCGCTGGGCCGACATGGGCGTGAAGACCATCATCAATCTGCGCGGGGTCAGCCCCGCCAGCTTTCACATCTTAGAGCGCGAGGCGTGCGCCCGGCTGGGGCTGCACCTGGTGACGTTTCGGGTCAATTCGCGCGACGCCCCGCTGCCGGTGATGCCGCGCATGGCCCGCGATCTGTTTGCCGCGATCGAGTATCCGGCGCTGATGCATTGCAAGTCGGGGGCGGACCGGGCGGGCATGATGAGCGTGTTCTATCGCCATCTCCACCTGGGTGAGCCAATGGAGAAAGCCAAGGAGCAGCTGTCGGCCAAGTATCTCCACGTGCGGGGCGGCAAAACCGGGATTCTGGACGCCTACTGCGAATTCTATCTGGCGACACACGAGGGGCGGGACTTCATCACCTGGTCTGAAACGGCCTTCGACTGGGACAGCTTCACGAAGGCCTATAAGTCAGGCGGATTCAGCGATTTCCTGGTCGACAAGGTGTTGCGTCGCGAATAGGGCCGCGCAGGCGATCGATTTGCGCCAACCCGGATAAAGAGGGCCGCACGCACCCCGCTCCGTGTGCCGTCACGCGTGGCCGCTAAGCTGAACCGTGGAGCGTTGAAAGCTTGTCGGGCGGTACGCCAATGGCCGTCAGGGCGCGGCTCCATTTTTCATCAAGATCACCGCTGAACAACAGCTCTTCGTCGGCATGGCCGACCAGCCAAGCATTCTCCATAATCTCGGTCTCAAGCTGACCGGGCCCCCAGCTGGCGTAGCCAAGCGCTAAAACGGCGCGCCGCGGCGCCTGATCGGTGGTCATGGCCTCCAGCACATCCTTGGTGGCTGTCAGACCAATGCCGCTGGCAATCGCAAGGGTGGCGTCCTCTGACGCATAGTCATCCGAATGCAGCACAAAGCCCCGGTCGCGGTCGACCGGGCCGCCGTTCAAGACATGGCTATCGGGGGCGCGCTCGTGCTCTTCGATACCCAGCTGCTCCAGCAAGTCTGGCAGCCTGAGAGCGCCCATCGGCTTGTTGACGATGATGCCCATGGCAGACTCTGGCGTGTGCACGCACATATAGATGATGGAACGATCGAAGCGCCGATCGCCAATGGTTGGAGACGCGATCAAGAGCCGATTTCTCAGGCTTTCTTCAAAGCCCTCGTGGCCCGATTCATAGTCGGAAACCCAGGTCATTGCCCTATGGTCGCGGCGCGGACGGGTCCTGGCAAGTCACAATGCACTGCGGTGCACACACGTCGCAGTTCCGGTCACGCACCTGGCGCCGCCCTGCCTGGGAACCTAGATACGCAAATCGATAGGCGGCGCGCGCGGGGTGCGTCGTCCAGCACTTCACCACGAACACTGCGAGGCCAGACCATGGTTGCACTCAACGACAAGCTTCCCGACGCCAGCTTTCAAGTCATGACGGCCGAAGGTCCGGCTGCACGCACCACCCAAGAGGTGTTTGGCGGGCGCACGGTGGCGTTGTTTGCCGTGCCGGGGGCGTTCACCCCGACCTGTTCAGCTCAGCACCTGCCAGGCTTTCTGGCCCAGGCTGAGGCGCTTAAAGCCAAGGGCGTTGACGCCATCGCCTGCACCGCCGTCAACGACGTGTTCGTGCTGGACGCTTGGGCCAAAGATCAAAGCTCGGGCGACGTGGTGGAAATGTTGGCCGACGGCGACGGCTCCTTTGCGCGCGCGCTCGATCTTGAATTGCCCACCGGCGGTTTTGGCGGGCCGCGGTCGCGGCGCTATTCCATGCTGGTCAAGGACGGAGTTGTTACTCAGCTCAATCTAGAAGAAGGCGGCGGGTTTGAGGTGTCGAGCGCTGAGCACATGCTTGAACAGCTCTAGCCTCACCCAACGTTCAATGCGCTGGCCTGAGTGTTCATGGCCTCAGGCGCGATTACGTCGATGTGCGTCGCCGGCGCGCGTTCGGTAGGCAGGGCTTGGTTCGTCATCCAGCCCAGGCAAGTGAGAGGTGGCGAAGACGGGATTCCACAGTGGACAATCCCTCTTCACCACTTCTCAACTCGGCTGCATGCTCTCTCCATACTCAGAGCGGCCTTTGCCGCCCTCGCATGGTTTGGAGGGACACGTGGATATCTTCTTGGTCGTTATTGTTGTCTTGGGCCTCGTGGTCGCGTTTTCCGCGGTCAAGATCGTGCCGCAAGGCTTTCAATTTACTGTTGAGCGATTTGGCCGTTACACGCGCACACTCGCTCCGGGCTTGCACTTCATCGTTCCGTTCTTCGATCAGATTGGGCGCAAGCTCAATCTGATGGAGCAGGTGCTGGACGTGCCTGGTCAAGAAGTCATCACCAAAGACAATGCAATGGTGCGAACCGATGCGGTGGTGTTCATTCAGATCATGGACGCGGCGCGGGCCGCCTATGAAGTCAATGACCTAACGCACGCCATTACCAATCTGGCCTTGACCAATGTGCGCACCGTGGTCGGCTCGATGGATTTGGACGAAGTTCTGTCCAAGCGTGATGAGATTAACGCGCGTCTTCTGACCGTCATTGATGCGGCGACCAACCCCTGGGGCGTCAAGGTCACGCGGATCGAGATCAAAGACCTGGTTCCGCCGGCCGACATCACTGAAGCGATGGCGCGCCAGATGAAGGCTGAACGCGTCAAGCGCGCCGACATTCTGGCCGCTGAAGGCCACAAGCAGTCGGCGATCTTGCGCGCTGAGGGCGAGAAGGAAGCGGCAATCCGCCAGGCGGAGGGCCAACGCGAAGCCGCTTTTCTGGAGGCGGAAGCGCGCGAACGTGAAGCTGAGGCGGAAGCTGCCGCGACACGCATGGTGTCTGAAGCCATTGCCGCGGGAGACGTGGCGGCAATCAACTACTTCTTGGGCCAGCAATACGTTGCTGCGTTTGAGAAGCTGGCCTCTTCACCGCAACAGCGCACGCTCATCTTGCCGGCGGAGTTTTCCTCCCTGGCCAGCATGCTCGGCGGCGTCGGCGAAATCGCCAGATCCGCTCTCAATTCAGCGACTGACACTGGCAATGCACCGGCCCCAACCCCGCCGGCCGGGCGTCCGCAGGGCTCCAGCGGATCAGGTGAATCGGGCGGGTCAGGAGCCAGACCATGGACCTCATAGCGGCGCTAGATCCGTGGCACTGGTGGGCGCTTGCCGGCGTCATTCTGGTGCTGGAGCTATTGACCGGCACCACCTACCTGTTGTGGCCGGCTGCGGCAGCCGCACTCGTGGGCGTGGTGCACTTGAGCCCGCTCGACGTCGGCGTGACCGGTGAAATCATCCTCTTTGCCGTGTTCACCGGGGCGCTCGGGATCTTCGGCGACCGCTTCGTGCGGCCGCGCTGGTTCGCCACCGACAAGCCACTGTTGAATGAGCGCTCAGCACAAATCATTGGCGACGCGGTGACGGCGGTTGATGATTTTAGCGGCGCGGACGGACGGGTGCATTACGGAGACAGCGAATGGTCTGCGCGCACCAGCGACGGCTCCAGCCCGCGCGCGGGCGCACGTCTTGTGATCACCGGTGTTGACGGCGCCCGCCTCATCGTTGCTGCGTCGCTTGAGGTCTAGCGCTCAGTCGGCGGCGGCGTGTCTGGCGAGGAGTAAGCCCTCGTTGGCCAGTTCGTCGGCCCGCTCGTTCCCGGGATCGCCGGCGTGCCCTTTCACCCACCGCCACTCAACATCATGGCGATTGCGCGCCTCATCGAGTCGCCGCCAAAGATCGGCGTTCTTGACCGGGGATTTAGACGCGGTTTTCCAGCCATTGCGCTTCCAGCCCGCCAGCCACTTGGTGATGCCATCGCGCACATAGACGCTGTCGGTGATCAGCACGATTTTTGAACCGTCGCGCCGCACCGCGTTGAGCGCCTCGATCGCCGCCATCAGCTCCATGCGATTGTTGGTGGTGTCCGGCTCGCCGCCCTTGATCTCCTTGACGTGAGCGCCAGCCCGCAGAATCGCGCCCCAGCCGCCAGGACCCGGATTGCCTTTGCAGGCGCCGTCGGTGTGGATGGTGATGGTCTTGTCGCTCATCAGCGCAGATGGCCGCCAGTCGGGTTGGGCGTCAACCGCCGCTCACCCCACCGCCACAAGCAAGGCGCCGCCCGCCAGTCGGGGAATCCAGGTCTGAGCGTGAGCCTGTTCAAGAGCTGGACAACCCCAGGAACGTCCGAGAATTGCCCGCCCGGGGGCGACATAGTCTGCGCCATGCATCACGATGGCTCGGTCAAAGGCGTTGGCGTTGCTCGGTTCCAGCCCGTGCAGGCGCAGCGAGAGGCCATGCGCCCCGTGATAGGTCTTGCCCGTGAGAAAGGCGCCCAGCGACGTCATTTTGGAATTGGGCGTGTCAGAGAATTGGTCGGCGAGGCCGTCATGGTCGGGATCTGAACCGCGCCCGTGCGCCACCAAAAGCGCGACCTGGGCCCCCGTCTCGGCGTCGTCGATGTAAAGCCGCGGCGTTGAGGACGCCAGGCGATAGTCGATCATCACGCTGTAGCGGGACGCCGAGATTTGGTCGCCAAACACTGATCTTGCTCGGTTTAAGGCAGCGCGCAGGTCTTCAGCCGCGCCGGAGGACGGGTGTCCGACCAAGTCAGGAGTCGCGGACGGTGTAGGGGATGCAGTGGCGGCGCGGCCTGGCCCGATCACGGCGAGCGCGCCGCCTGCCACTGACCAACTTCCGGCAAGCCAGAGCACCGCACGTCGTGACAGGTTTGGTTTCATGGTGCCCAGCATTCAAGAGACCTGTGGCGATCTCGTGACGCGGCGGGCTTAGGGCGTCTCAGCGTCAACCGGGTCGCTGAGGACGCGCGGCAGCTTAAACACCACGTCTTCACGCGCCACCGTTACTTCGCGCACCGTGACGTCAAAGCGCGTGCGGGCCTCGTCGATGACCGCCGACACCAAGTCCTCCGGCGCGCTGGCTCCAGCGCTCAGGCCAAGCGTGCCCACGCCCGCCAGCTGTGACCAGTCGATGTCGGCGGCTTCCTGGATGAGGCGGGCGCGCGGCGCCCCGGCCCGCTCGGCCACTTCCACCAGACGCACGGAGTTAGAGGAATTGGGCGCGCCGATGACCAGCACCAGCTCGCACTCCGCCGCCATCGCCTTAACCGCGTCTTGGCGATTGGTGGTGGCGTAACAAATGTCTTCCTTGTGGGGCGCGGCGATGGCGGGAAAGCGCGCCTTAAGAACCGCAACAATTTCGGCCGTGTCATCGACCGACAAGGTGGTTTGGGTCACGAACGCCAGACGTTCGGGGTCCGCTGGCTCAAAGGCGTGGGCGTCTTCGACGGTCTCAATCAGCGTGATGGCCCCGTCGGGAAGCTGGCCCATAGTGCCGACAACTTCTGGATGGCCATCATGGCCGATGAGAGCAATGTCCAGCCCGGCGCGATGGTGGCGCTCAGCCTCAACATGAACTTTCGACACCAGCGGGCAGGTGGCGTCCACGAACACCATGTTGCGCTGTTGGGCTTCGGCGGGCACCGACTTGGGCACGCCGTGCGCGGAGAACACCACCGGCCGGTCGGACGGGCATTCATGCAACTCGTCGACAAAGACCGCGCCCAGCGCTTCCAGGCGCTCCACGACGTGACGATTGTGGACGATTTCGTGGCGCACATAGACCGGCGGGCCCCAGCGCTCCAAGGCGTGTTCGACAATCTGGATGGCGCGATCCACGCCGGCGCAAAAACCGCGCGGGGCGGCCAGCAAAATCGTGAGGGGCGGGCGGGGGCTGGCGTCGAT
>CAYGQB010000131.1:1432-7575 GCA_964351895.1 uncultured Caulobacterales bacterium | reverse complement strand
CTGTAGGCGCGGCGGGTCGGCTGGCGTCCGCGACCGATCGCGCCGCCAAGAGCGCCCAGCGCGCCGGCGGCGCGACGCGCGCCCTCTCAGCCCTCGGCCAGGCGGGCGCGCGCGGCTTCCAGTCCTACGCCTATTATCTTGGGCCCGTGGCCGACGCGGCCGGGGCGCTCGGCGGCAAGGCGCTCTTGGCGACGGGTGCGGTCGGCGCGCTCGCCTTCGGCATGAGCCGGGCCATGCGCGTCAGCCGCGAGGCGTCCCGGGCCTTCGCCGCCACCGCCAAGAGCGCCGATGCGCTCGGCCTCTCGAGCGACACCTTTCAGGGCCTTTCCGCCGCCATGGTCACGGCCGGCCAGGACGCCAGCGCTGTCGCGTCGGGTCTCGGCCAGCTTGAGCAGGGCAGCCTGGCGGCCCGGCGCGGGCAGGGCGAGCTCGTCGCCGCCCTCAAACAGACCAACCCTGAGCTCGTGACCCAGCTCGCGAACGCCTCGGGCAACGAAGAGCGTCTGCGCCTTCTGGACGCCGCGCTGCGCGCGACCACCAGCGAGACCGAGCGCGCGACCCTTGCCTACGCCGCCTTCGGCGCAGGCGGCAAGGCGCTGGCCGACGTGATGGTCTCGCTCGAGGGCGGCCTGGACGCGCAGATCGCCAAGGCGCGCGAGCTTGGGCTGGTGCTCGATCGCGAGACCCTCGACCGCGCGGCGGCCACCGAAGCGACCATGCGCGAGCTGGCGCACGTCATCGACATCAACGTCAAGGCCGCCATGTCCTCTCTCGTGCCGGTCATGGAGGATGTCAGTGGCGCGCTCGCCGAAATGGCGAAGCTCGGGGCGCACGT
Source organism: uncultured Caulobacterales bacterium (assembly GCA_964351895.1). Lineage (GTDB taxonomy): Bacteria > Pseudomonadota > Alphaproteobacteria > Caulobacterales > Maricaulaceae > CAYGQB01. Next base: position 6,740 of record CAYGQB010000131.1, on the reverse strand, counting down.
GGCCGACACGTTCAATGATGTCGATGAGCGCCAGTCGATCACCTTGGATCGCCAGCTCTCGCAGCTCAGGGAGGTTCGCGACCAGACCGTGCTGGCGCTTGCTGCGCGCGAAGCGGCGCGGGGCGCCGGCGGATTGGACGGCATGCTCGCCACGCTCGCAGGTGTCGACGCGAACAGGAATGAGGCGGTCCTGCAGGGCCGCCTGATCGACATTACGAAGAAGATCAATGAAATCGAAGCTGAGAAGCTCGCGCGCCGCGACGCGCGCCGCGACACGCCGACGCCGGCCTCCCCCGCCCAGGTCGCGCCGCTCGTGGGCAAGCCCGTGAACACCGACGCCCTGCGCCGCCAGATCGCCCAGTTGCGCGGCGAGCAGGGCGACTTCGCCATGCTGCTCGAGATGAAGCGCGACGAGCTGCAGGCACTGGTCGACGCCGGCTTCGGGTTCGGCGTCGATGAGGCGGCCTATGCATTCGCCGACTACAAGGCCGGCTTGGAGGCCTCAACCGAAGAGCACCGGCGGCTCACCGCCATGATCGAGGGCACGGTGACCGCCGCCGACGACCTGCGTCACACGCTCGCCCAGATCAGCGCCTTCGAGAGCGCGGGCAAGATTGACGCGGCCGTTGCGACGCGTGCGCGGCGGGCCGCCGAGGAGGTCTATCGCAACGCCGATCCGGGCGAGCGGCGCGCCAATGAGGTGCGCGAGCGCCTCAAGACCGCCGACGAACGGCTCGCCGAGGAGCGCGAGGCGATCAACGGCCTGGTCGACGCCGGCAAGCTGACGGGCGAGGAGGCGACCGCCTGGCTCGTCCAGTATGAGCGCAGCCTGGCGGACGCGGCCGGGGCGAGCGCGCGCCTGCGCCTCGAGACCCGCCTCCTCGACGGGGTCCTTAATGGCACGATCAACTCGTGGGAGGACGTGGGCACGGTCGCGGTGCGCGTGCTCGGCGAGATCATCCGCGAGAGCATCATTGCGCAACAAGGGACCCGCCAGGGCCTTGGGTCCTTCATCGGCAACGTCTTCAACTCGGTGCTCGGCTCTATTGGTCTGGGCGGCTTTGGGAGCGGGGGAGGTGGGGCCAATGGCAATGCGCGCCCGGCGACCTATCACACGGGCGGGCTCGTGGCGCGCGGCGGCGTCGGTCGCGAGCGCCGCTCGGGCGCGCCAGGCGTGCACGAAGTGGACGCCAGGCTGCAGGTCGGCGAGCGGGTCCTGACCGGCGCGGACAATCACCGGCTCGTCGCCTCGATCGAGGCGGCCCTGACGCGCCCGACGGTTGTGGTCGCGGCCGGAAACCTAGCCGCCGGCGCGGCGGCGGGCGAGCGCCCGGTCAGCGTCACGCTCGTCAATCAGTCGGGCCAGCCGCTCGAGGCCGAGACCCGGCGCGGGCCTGAGGGCGACTTGCAGGTCGTCCTGCGCCAGGCCGTCAAGGGCATGATCGCCAGCGGCGAGCTCGACGGCGCCATGCGCGGGCGCTACGGCGCGCGCGCCCAGGCGGGGAGGCGCTAGACCATGGCCGTCGCCTGGCCCTCCGGGGTCCCCCAATATGTGCTCGCCAACGCCTTCGAGGCCATCGGCCCGCGCATCCTGCGGTCTGAGGTCGACGCGGGCGAGGCCAAGCAGCGCCGCTTGACGACGGGGCGCATCGAGCGGCTGCGCGTGAGCTGGCGCTTCACGCCCGCCCAGGCCGCGACCTTCCGCACCTGGCTCTATGTCGACCTCACCGATGGCGTGAAGTCCTTCGACTGGACCCACCCTGAGACGCAGGCCGCCTGCGTTGCCCGGTTCATTCAAGGCGCGGCGGGCGTCAGCCGCAAGCGCGAGGGGGCCAACTGGACCGTCTCCGCCGAGGTCGAGGTGTTCTTGTGACCACCGCGCGCGGGCTCAACGCGGCGGTCGCCGCCGAGACGAGCGAGGTCTATCTCGTGCTCCTGACGATCAGTCACGCGAGCCTCGCCGAGCCCTTGCGCTTCGTCGCCAATGACGAGGCGGTGACCTCGCGCGGCGCGGCCTTCGAGGCCTTTCCGTTCGCCTTCATCCCGCCCGAAGAGCGCGAGGGCGCGCCGGCGCGCGCCACCTTGCAGATCGACAATGTCGACCAGCGCATCGCCGCCACCATTCGGGCTCTCGCGTCACGGCCCTCGGTCCTGGTCGAGATCGTGCTCGCCGCCACGCCCGACGTCGTCGAGCGCTCCTGGCCGACGCTCGAGCTGATGAGCGCCGAGTGGGACGCCCTCACGGTCGAGGGCGAGCTGGGCGCGCCCAACGACGCCGACGAGCCCGCCAGCGCCTGGGTCTTCAACCCGGCCTTCGCGCCGGCTCTGCACCGCTAGGCGAGATGACCCTTCGCCAGAAGACCCAGGCCGAGCGCCATCGTGACAAGGTAATATACGCTCAGTCTCCGGCGACGGCTCGCCTGATTGGCCAGTTCTGCGGGTTTGGCTACGCTCATTTGACTGCTATCCAAGAAGGCGAAGGCGCCGGCCATGAGTGCGAAGAGCGGCGGCACAATAAGCAAGTAAAGTGCGACCTTGTAGCTGACGCTTGTGCCAGGCACGAGGTTGACCGGGCTCGACAGCACCAGAACCGCACCGACGATCGACACGCCGATCACTTTAAAAAGTGCGTCCTCCGCCCGATAGTAGTCCTGCCTGAGGTCTTCGATCCAGTTCGTTCCCGCGCGTCGCGCTGCGCGTCGCGCTCTACGCATCCGATTCAGCGTCATCCTGTCGATCTTCATGCAAATCCTTCCCCGTCCTAGGCCCGGCTGGGCGTCGCCCTGGATCGGTGCGCCCTATGCGCCCCATCCGTCGACCGCCGGCTTCTCGTGCTGGTCGCTCGTCATCGAGGCCGGTCGCGCGATCGGCTTCCAGCTCGACGCCTTCCCGTGGCCAGCGTCCGATCCTAGCCCATTTGCGCGCGCCGCCCTGATGGAAAGCACGGCCCAGAATCCCGCCTTCTGCGCCTGCGCGCCCGCGCCGCCGCGCCGCTGGCCGCCGCATCCGGCCATCGTCCTGTTTGAGATCGCCGGCCGGCCCTTGCACGTCGGCCTCGCGGACGGCTGGGGCGACGTTCTGCACGTCATGGAGGCCCTGCCAGTCGCCCTTCAGCGCCTCGACGATCCCGACCTGCCGCGCACCCGAGGCTTCTATGTCCCTGCCTAGCGCGTCTCTCGCGGCGCGCGCGCGCGCGCCGATGCGCGTGACCGTGTCGGCGCATCCGTTCGACCTCAACCAGGTCCGGCGGGTCGAGATGCCGGCCGGCCTGACCCTTGCCCAAATGGTCGCCGCCGCCGGCCTCGACCCGGTGCTTGAAGCGCACGCCGTGGCCCGGGTCGGCGGGGCGGAGATCCCGCGCGCCCTCTGGCCGCACGCCCGCCCGCTCGCCGGCAATGTGGTCGAGATCGGCGTGCGCCCTGCGAACGGCGACGGCGGCAACAAGGTGTTGCGCTCGATCTTGCAGATCGCGGTCTTCGCCGTCGCGGTCTGGGTCGGCGGCCCGGTCGCCGGCGCGATCGGCGGAAATCTTGGCAAGCTCGCCGCCGCCGTCGCCTCGGCCACGGTGGCCGTCGCCGGCAATCTGGCGATCAATGCGCTCGTCCCGCCGCCGGGGCTCGACGGGCCGCAGGTCAACCGTCGGCCAAGCGTCGACGGGGCGCGCAACGAGGCGCGGCCCTGGGCGCCGGTGCCGATCGCCTTTGGCCGACACCGGGTCTTCCCGCCGCTCCAGGGTCAGCCGGTCAAGGAGATCCGGGGCGACGACGTCTTCCTGCGCTACCTGGTGACGTGGGGGCCGATGCCGGTCGAGATCGTCGACCTGAAGATCGGCGAGACCGCCATCGATGAGTTCGAGGGCCTGCGCGTCGGCCACCGCCTGACGGCGAGCGCCGCCGCCCTGACCATCTACACCGACGACCCGCACCAGGAGGCGGTCGGGGCGACCCTCGACACCGACTTCACGAGCCGCACGAGCCAGCTTGAGACCGACGAGCTGAGCGTCATTCTGGCGTTTCCCGCCGGCCTCGGCGGCGTCAATAGCAAGGGCAAGCCGGTCGGGGCGACCGTCACGGTGCAGGTCCAATATCGTGCCGTCGGCGCGGGTTCCTGGACCACCGCCCCGGTCGTCGGCGCGACCACGCGCGCCAAGGCCGGAGAGGGCTTTTTCCGCACGCTCAACTGGCCGGTGACGCGCGGCCAGTACGAGGTGCAGGTGCGCCGCACGACGGCTGAGAGCACGGACGTCAACACGGCCGACGCGGTCGTCTGGGACGTCCTTACCTCGACTCGCGCCGCCGCCCCCGTCCCCGAGCCTCTCCTCGCCACGACCGAGATCGAGATCAAGGCGACCGATGAGCTCTCGGGCTATGTCGACGCGATCAATGCGGTCGTGACGCGCCGCGCGCCCCAGGTCGCCAGCGCCGCCCTTGAGGACGCGCCGGACTTTTCCGCCGTCACGGGCGACGACTGGACGACCGAGGCGGCGACCCGGAACCCGGCCGATCAGGCGCTCTTCGCGCTGCGCGGTCCGCACCGCGCGACGCCCGTCCCCGACGACCGGATCGACTGGCCGGCCTGGGCCGAGTTCTGGGCCTGGTGCGACGACGAAGGCTTCACGTGCGATGTCTGGCTTGACGACGCCGGCCAGCGCCTTGGCGACCTGATGGAGACGCTCTGCGCGACCGGGCGCGGGCGGCCCCTCATGCGCGATGGCAAGTGGTCGGTCGTCATCGACCGCCCGCGCGGCGACCTGCGCCGGCAAATGTTCACGGCCGGCAACGTCGAGGGCCTGCGCGTCGTGCGCGCCTTTCCCGCCGACGTCCACGCGCTGCGCGTCGCGTTCCCAAACCAGGGTCAGGGCTGGCGTGAGGACGAGCGGATCGTCTACGCGGACGGATATGACGCGTCGAGCGCCACCAAGATCGAAGAGCTGAGCCTGCCCGGTCTCACCGACCCCGATCTGATCTATCGCGCCGCGCGCTTCTATTGGGCCGGGGCGGTCCTGCAGACCGAGCGTTATCTGTTCCGGACGGACGTCGAGAGCCTGGCGATCCGGCGCGGCGACCCGGTCGCGATCGCGCATCATGTCATGCTGGCGGGCGTCGGGTCGGCGCGCGTCACCGCCCAGACCGTCAGCGCCGAGACTGGTCTGGTGACCGGCCTGACGCTTTCGGGCGCGATGACGTTCGAGGCGGGAAAGGCTTACGGCGCGCGCTGGCGCGAGGTGATCGAGCCGGTCCTGGGCGGGGCCGCCTCGCTCTCGGTCGCGGCCTCGGCGGCCCTGACCACGAGCGCCGGCGAGACGAGC
>CAYGQB010000131.1:0-1332 GCA_964351895.1 uncultured Caulobacterales bacterium | reverse complement strand
CGGCGAGGTCGGCAAGGAGGTCGTCGACGCCCTCGTCAAGGAGATCCGGCCTGGGCCCAATCTCAGCGCCGAGATCGAATGCGTCGCCTATGCGGCCGCCCGCTTTGACGCCGAGACCGGGACGATCCCGACCTTCGCGACGACCGTCACGTCGCCCTTCATGGCGCGCCCGCCGGCCCCGACCCTGGTCGGGTCGATCGCTGCGCGCGAGGGAATCGCGCTTCACTTTGCGTTGCCCGCCGCGCTCGAGGCGCGGCTCGCCGGCTTTGAGGTCTCCTATCGCGAGGCGGCCACCGACGGGGCCGAGGCGCCCTGGGCGCGCCTGCCCCCCCTGCGGCCTGACGAGCGCCTGGCGCGTCTGCCCGCCGGCCTGCCTGAGCGCGCCTATGACGTGCGCGTCGTCGCGGTCGATGCGGACGAACGGCGTTCGTTGCCGCTCGTCGTGCCGGACGTCGCGGGCTCGGTCGCCGCCCTGCCGGCGCCGACAGGGGCGAGCGTCACCCCGACCACGCGCAGTCACGGCGGGGCGAGCCTGCCGCTCTTTCTGGTGACCTGCGACGCGGCCGAGGATCCGGTCGCGCGCGACCTCATCGTCAGCCTGTCGCCGGCCGGCGCGGGCGCCTGGGAGCTGGTCGCCACGGCGAGCGCTTTCGCGCCGACCGTCCAGGTCGCTGGAATCGCGCCTGGCGCGTCCTATGACGTGCGCCTCCAGTTCCGCGATCTGCGCGGCGTCTTGGGTGCGGCGGCGACGGTTGCGGGCGCCGTCGCGCCAAACGCCCTGACGGCGCTTGAAGCGCTCGATGCGGCGAGCGGCTCACCGCTTGCGACGAGCTTATCCAGCGGCGCGGCGGCCACCGCCGCCCTCGACGCGAGCCTTGACGCCCTCGAGGGCGAGTTCGTCAGCCTCGCCCAGTCGAGCGCCGCCAATCTCCTCGACGATCCCGAGTTCGCCGGCGGCGCCGCGGGCTGGACCTACACGCCGCCCGAGGCGCTGCGCGCGCTCGATGAGCGCGGCGCGGCGCGCGGCCTGGCGCTCGACCTCGACGCGGATGGAGCGGGCGAGGCGGCCGTGATCGTGTGGCCCGGCCAGCACCCGGCCGGCGCGGGCGCGCGCTATCAGGCGAGCGTCGACGTCACGCTCTCGGGCGTCGCCAGCCTCGCCACGCTGCGCGCCCGCTTTCGCGACGCGGCGGGCGTCGAGGTTGGCGCGCCGCTCAGCTTTGACACGGCGGCGACCGGTGAGCGGGCGGCGGGTCTGGTCACGACCCGGTCGGCGTCGGCGACCGTCGCCGGCCTGTCTGCGACCACGGCCAGCCAGGCGACCTCCATCGC
>CAYGQB010000130.1:0-7605 GCA_964351895.1 uncultured Caulobacterales bacterium | reverse complement strand
GCGCAGGGCGACGGCGCAGACTTTGCGCGCCTGTTTGCCCGTGAAGAGGCGCGCACCTTTGAAGAGGCCGCCGAGTTCTTTTGGCGCGTGCGCTGCTTTGCGCATTTCGTTGTCGGGCGCGGCCAAGACAAGCTGGTGTTCGACATTCAGCCGGAGATTGCGCGGCTCATGGGGGTGGTTGACCAGGCCGGGGCGCCAGATGTTGAGGCGCTGATGCGCAGCTACTTCCTGCACGCGCGCGACGTGGGCGCTCTGACGCGGATCATGAGCGCCAAGCTGGAGGCCATTGAGATCAAGATGGCGCCGCGCGGGCTGGCGCGGCTTCTGCCGGTGCGGCGCACCCGCGCGCGGCTTCCAGATGAGCGCTTTGTCCTGGAATCGGACCGCATTTCCTTTGTCGACCCGACCCTGCCTGAGCGCGATCCGGGCGCCCTGATCGCCCTGTTTCGCGAAGTCGCACGACAGCGCGTCGACATCCACCCCGACGCCTTCGCCATTGCCGCGCGTCTCGCCCCCAACATCGACGCCGGCTTGCGCGTCGATGCGACCGCCACACAAGATTTCATGGCCGTTTTTAACGACCCGCGCGTGATGACCGACGCCCTGCGGCTGATGAATGAGACCGGGATCTTGGGCGCGTTCGTGCCGGAGTTTGGCGACATCGTCGCGCGCACCCAGTTCAACATGTATCACAGCTATACCGTCGACGAGCACACGCTGCGCGTGGTCGACGCCCTGGCCAGCCTGGAGCGCGGAACGCTGGAGGTGGTGGGGGAGTTTGGGCCCGCCGTCTTTAAGCGCGTGGCCAACCGGCGCGCCGTCTACCTGGCCGCGCTGCTGCATGACACCGGCAAGGGGGAGGGCGATCAGGAGGTGGAGGGCGCGATCAAGGCGCGCGCGGCTGCCGCGCGTCTGGGGCTGGATCCGACCGAAGTGGAGTTGATCTCCGATCTTGTCGGCGCCCACCTTTCCATGAGCGACGTGGCGCAGCGCCGCGATCTGGGCGACCCGCGCACGGTGATGGATTTTGCCGCAGAGCTGGGTTCAGCGGAACGCCTGCGCCTGATGACTCTCCTCACGCTTGCCGACATTCATGGCGTGGGGCCGGGCGTGCTGACGGCGTGGAAGGCGCGGCTGGTGCAAGACCTCTACACCCTCACCGAGGCCGTGTTCCGCGGAGGGCGCCCCTCGGCCGCCAGCGTCCGCGCCGCCCTGTCTGAGCGCGCGTTTGAGGCCCGACGGGTGCTGGTGGATTCAGCGCCGGCGGACCGTCGCGCCTTTACTGAGCGCTGGGTCAACAACTTAGAAGACGCCTACTGGTTGGCGTTCGACATGGACGCGCAGGCGCGTCATCGCGATTTCGCCGCTGATGCGGAGGCGGCCGGCGAGACCATCGCCGCCGCCGCGCGCTGGCGCAACGAGGGCGGGTTTTGTGAGCTTTTGGCCATTCTAGATGATCGGCCCGGCGCGTTCGCCAACTTGGCGCGCGCGATTGCATCAAGCGGCGGGGACGTGCGCAGCGCGCGCAGCTACACCTTGCAGGATGGGCGCGCCCTGACCGTGTTCGAAGCTGAGCTGACGGGCGTTCACGCGCACGACTGGAACGCCTCAGACCAGCTGTCACGGGCCCTGACAGCGGCGGCGCGCGGCGAGACGGTGGCCGCGCCGGCCCCCCGGCGGGGCGGGCTGACCCATCGCTCTGCTGCGTTCTTCGTAGAGCCGAGCGTCACCTTCGACGACGATGTCACGGAAAGCGCAACCGTGATCGAGGTGTCAGGCCGTGACCGGCCCGGCCTGTTGGCGGACCTGTGCGCCATCTTGGCCAACAGCGGCATGAACGTGGCGTCCGCCCACGTAGAGAGCTATGGCGAGCGGGCCATGGACGTGTTCTACGCCCAGGATCGCGCCGGAGGCCCAATCGTGAACGCCAATCGCCGCGCCGCCTTACGACGCAAGCTCCTCGACGCCCTGACGTCCGGCGAACCTGATGCGCCGCGCGCCGGAGATCGAGACTTGCCGCGCGCTCGATCGAGCACGGCGCGATGAGCCTTCTGCGCTCCACGGCCGTCATCGGCGGGCTGACGGGCGTGTCGCGGGTCCTGGGCTTTGTGCGCGAGGCCATGATCGCGGCCGTGCTTGGGGCCGGGCCGGTCGCGGACGCCTTCTACACGGCCCTGCGGTTTCCCAATCTGTTTCGGCGGCTGTTGGCGGAGGGCGCCTTCAACTCTGCGTTTGTGCCGCTCTATGCGCGCCGCCTGGAAGCTGAACGCCTAGACCCTGAAGCGGGCGGCGAAGCGCCCGGAGCCGCCCAGGCGTTCGCCAGTGAAACCCTGTCTGCGCTCGCGTGCCTGCTCCTAATCTTGGTGGTTGCCGCCCAGCTGGCCATGCCCTGGATCATGGTCGGCTTTGCGCCGGGATACGCCGGCGACCCGGGCTGGATGGCCAAGGCCGTCCTGATGACCCAAATCACCATGCCCTACATCGCCTTCATGTCGCTGATGGCCATGTTTGGCGGGGTTCTCAACGCCCACGGGCGGTTCGCCCTGTTCGCCCTTGCGCCGACCATCTTGAACGTTGTCCTGATCGCGATCCTGTGGCGTGTGCGCGGCGCGGAGGCCTGGGACGCGGCGGTGGCCATGTCGATCGGCGTTGCGGTCTCGGGCGTCCTGCAGTGCGCGCTCGTCTACTGGGGACTGGCGCGGCAGGGCATACGCCTGCGCCTGCGGCCGCCGCGTCTCACGCCTGGAGTGCGCCGACTGGCCGTTCTGGGCTTTCCCGGCGCCATCTCAGCCGGCGTGACCCAGATCAACATCGTCGTCAGCCAGATCATCGCCACCTTGCAGGAAGGGGCGGTGTCTTGGCTCTCCTATGCAGACCGGCTCTATCAGCTTCCGCTTGGCATGATCGGCATTGCCATGGGGGTGGCTCTGTTGCCGGCCCTGTCGCGGCGGGTGCGCGCGGACGACCTGGACGGGGCGCGCGCCTCGCTCAACCGCGCCGCTGAGATCGCAGCGTTTTTGACCGCGCCCGCTGCGGTCGCCTTGATGGTCGCGCCAGAGTTCTTCGTGCGCGGCATGTTCGAGGAGGGCGCCTTCGATGCGGCCGACACGGTTGCCACTGCATCGGCGTTGCAGGCGTTTGCGGTGGGCTTGCCGGCCTTCATCGCGATCAAGGTGTTTGCGCCAGGTTTTTATGCGCGCGAGGACACGGCGACGCCCATGCGGTACGCGATTGTCGCCGTGGTGATCAATGTCGTCCTTGGCGTGGCTCTCTTTTTCCAGATTGGCTTTGTTGGCTTGGCGATCGCCACGACGGTGGCGGCGTGGGTGAATGCGGGGCTTTTGATCTCGCGCCTCTTGAAAGACGGCCTGTTTCGACCCGATGCGCGCCTGATCAGTCGACTGGCGCGCATCAGCATGGCGGCGGCCGCGTGCGCGGCTCTGGTCGCTTATGGCGCGCAACAGCTCAACCCGCTCTATGGCGTCTCCATCGTGCGCGATCTCAGCGTCTGCATCGGCTTTGGCCTGGCGTGCGGGCTGGCCTATGTGATCGCAGCGTTCGCACTGGGCGGCGCGCGCATCTCTGATATTCGGTCCGCCATGCGCCGCTCGCCCTCAGATGCACCGGCGTCTGGCGCCTCCGACGGCGACGCCTAGGGCGGGGTGGGGCAAGCTGGACGCTTGCCGCGCACGGAGGCTTGGCGCATAACCCGGCCCGCCATGACCACGCCCGACACTCTCTCTAGCGCGGCGTCGCCCGCCGAAGCGCCGCCGGCGCCAACCAGCGTCGACGCCACCGGAACCGCGATCGCCTATGAGGGCGAGACGCGCGTCTATTCAGGCGTGCAGCCCTCCGGGGCGCTTCACCTGGGCAACTACATCGGCATGTTGCAGCCCGCCGCCGCCCTGCAAGCGCACATGGAGTGCGTCTATGGCGTTGTTGACTTGCACGCCATCACGGTGTGGCAGGATCCTGTCGCCCTCGCCGCGCAAACGCGCGAGATCGCAGCCGCCATGATCGCGTCGGGCATCGATCCCAAGCGCTCGATCATCTATGCCCAATCATCCGTGCGCGAGCATGCTGAGTTGGCGTGGGTCTTCAACTGCGTCGCCCGCATTGGCTGGGTCGAGCGCATGACCCAGTTCAAGGAAAAGGCGGGCAAGTCCAAGGAGCGCGCCTCGGTGGGCCTGTTTGCCTATCCGGTGCTCCAGGCGGCCGACATCTTGCTCTACAAGGGCACTCACGTGCCGGTCGGCGAAGACCAGAAGCAACACCTGGAGCTGTCGCGCGACATTGCCGCCAAGTTCAACATCGACTTTGCCGCGCCGGGCTTCTTTCCGCTGCCCGCGCCATTGATCCGGGGCCCGGGCGCACGCGTCATGAGCCTGCGCGACGGGGCCAAGAAGATGTCCAAGTCCGATCCCTCGGATCTGTCGCGGATCAACCTGACCGATGACGCGGACGCCATTGCGCGCAAGATCAAGAAAGCCAAGACCGACCCTGAGCCGTTGCCCGACACCGTGGAGGCGTTGGCGGCGCGTCCCGAAGCGGCCAATCTGGTGGGCGTGTACGCGGCGCTCGCAGGATGCGCGGACGCCGACGTTTTGGCGCAGTACGCCGGCCAGGGCTTCGGCGCATTCAAGCCGGCTCTGGTGGAGGTGGCGGTTGACGCGCTGGCCCCGGTTTCCGCTGAGATGCGTCGCCTGATGGCTGACCCGGCCGAGATCGACCGGGCCTTGGCCGACGGCGCCGCACGCGCACGCGCCATTGCCGCGCCGATCATGGACGAGGTGCGGCGCATCGTGGGGTTCTGGAGGCCGGATTGAGGACGCCCGTCGGGGGGACGCCAGGCGCCATGACCAGAGGCGTCATGACCGGACCTGTGACCCTGGGTCGCGTCGTCGCGGCGGCTCCCACCGGCTAGCCCAAGATCATGGCGCAGCGCTTTTCTTCATCTGCAGTGGTCTTGCGCGCACTCTTGGCGGCGGCCTTTGCCTGGCTTGGGATTGCAGGCCTCGTCAGCGAGGCGCGGGCGGCCTGGACCAGTGGGACATTTGGGACCCCAGGGACCATGGCGGCCTGGTGCGCGCCGACACAATCGACCCTGCAAACCAGCGCGCAAGGGGCGGTTCCCCCCGGCGCTCAGGCCGCCTTGGACGCCGTCTTCGCCGCCGCTAAGGGCGGAGCTGGCGCGGGTGGGGCAGGGGAGACGCCGGAATGCGACTGCCCGCCGGGCCTGTCACTGGCGTTCATCACGCTCGCGGCCCCGCGCGATGAGCTGAGCGGAGCGGCGCGCCAGCCGGCGGCGCGTCTGGCCGTCGCGACCCAAGACGTGCCTGTGGCTCAGCCGCGCGGTCCACCGCTTGGCACGCGCGCGCCTCCGATCTGATCAGCCTGACCCGTCGCGCCGCCCGGCGCGGCGATTTTGTTGACTGATCAGTCTGAGGATCTGCGATGAAACACGCTTCACGTGCGGCTTGCGCCGCATCTGCGCTGGCGCTCTGCGCCGGCGTCCCGCCGGCGACGGCGGCTGACACGCACCCCGCCAGCCACCCCAAACCCCACAGCTTGCGGGCCGATGATCACGCCCCGCTTGGGGTCATGGGCGACCATGCCCATGGCGCTGGCGAGTGGATGGTCTCTTACCGCGCCATGCGCATGCACATGGAGGGGTCGAGAAACGGCTCCAGCGCGGTCAGCTTGGCTGACATCGCCGCGACGCCCAATGTGTTCGCCGCCCCGCCCACGCTGCGCGTGGCGCCGCTGCGCATGACCATGGACATGCACATGTTCGGGCTGATGTACGCGCCGAGCGACCGGCTGACCGTGATGGCCATGGCCAATTACCTGGTCAACGATATGGACCACGTCACCTTCCAAGGCATGATGGGCGACACCCAGCTGGGCGCGTTCACGACCAAGAGCGAAGGCTTTGGCGACACGCGGGTTTCGGCGCTCTACACGGTGGAGAAAAGCCAGACCTCTCGCACCATTGTCTCCGCCGGCGTGTCTCTGCCGACCGGGTCGATTGATGAGGTGGACGCCGTTCTCGCCCCCAACGGCATGCGCCCGACCTTGACGTTGCCTTATCCGATGCAGCTTGGCTCAGGAACGGTGGACCCGTTCGTGTCGGTGACCCACGCGCGCACGGCGGGCCGCTGGGGCGGCGGGGCGCAAGCCTCCGCCCTCTTGCGCGTGACTGACAATGACCAGGATTATCGGCGCGGCGACGAGGTGACAGCCACGGCCTGGGCGAGCTATGCGGTCGCGCCGTCGGTGTCGCTGTCGGGCCGGCTGGCGGCGACCTCTCTCGGCAAGATCGAGGGGCGCGACGCGCGTATTGGCGCGCCTGTGCAAACCGCCAATCCTGCGTTTCAGGGCGGCGAGCGCCTGGAAGCAGCCCTGGGCGCCAACTATGTGATGCAGTCGGGCCCGGCGCGTGGCCACAGATTGGCCGCAGAGCTGGTGCTTCCGATATCGCAGAACTTGAACGGGCCGCAGCTTGAAACGGACTGGTCGTTTGGCCTGTCGTGGCAGCTTGCCTTTGGAGGACGCAAATGAAGCGATGGATTGCAAGCGCTGCGGCGCTGATGGCGGTGAGCGCCGGCGCGGGAGGGGCGGGGCTGCTGGCGGCCCACGCCCATGATTATGCCTCCGGCGCGCTGGAGATCGGTCATCCCTGGGTCAAGCCGCCTCTGGGCGGGCGCGACATGACCGCCGGCTACCTCAGCGTGACCAACACCGGCGACGCCCCCGATCGCCTGATAGGCGCGTCGGCTGCGGGTGTGTCGGCGATTGAGCTGCACACCCACATCAAGGACGGCGAGATCATGCGTATGCGCAAGGTCGAGGGCTTTGACGTACCCGCCGGCGAAACGCTGACGCTGGAGCCGGGCGGCCCCCACCTGATGCTTTTTGGCGTGTCGGATGCCTGGAGCGTGGGCGACATGATGCCGGTCACGCTGACGTTTGAAACTGCGGGCGATGTGCCGGTGGACTTGGCGGTGGAGACGATGGCGCCCCTCGCTGACACTGGGGATGGCGCGGCGTCAGACATGTCCGGAGATCACGCCCACCACCACTAGGCGCATACAATCAACCATCGGGGTCAGCCTTTGGGCTCGCCTCGAAAGTAGGGCGAGGGTGTGGGGCGCGCATATGCCCCGCATCCCCGCACTGCTTGCCGCCAGACGGCGCTTGCGCGCATACAAGGGGCGTTCGCGGGGCGCTCGCGGGGCGCTCTGGCGCTTGTGAGCCGGACCTGGAGATGACGAGATGGAGTGGGGCCAACGATTTCGCCGCCTGATGCGCGGCGGCAAGGATGCAGCGCAGACCGACGACGGGCCAATTGTCGAAACGCTCAATCCGGCCGACGCGAGCGCGCCGGCCCGGCAAGACGGGCGCGGCGGTCTGATCACCTGGTCGGTGATCGCCGTGGTCTTGCTCTTGGCGCTCTACTATCCGCTGGGCGCCATCCTTGACCATCAGATCAACGACAACACGTCGTTTGCGCCGGCCCCGGGAGAGGACGCCCGGTCTGAATCCGTGGTTTTTTTTAATGATATGTTGACCAGCGAGATCTACACCACGGGCTGGGTCGCAAAC
>CAYGQB010000129.1:5208-7688 GCA_964351895.1 uncultured Caulobacterales bacterium | reverse complement strand
CAGCCGGTGCTGCTGGTGGGGGCCTCATCGGGGGCGTCGGGCCTGATTGCAGCGGGCGTCTATCTTTATGTGGGGCGGCGCGCGGGCGTGTTGCCGGCGCCATTCAGCCGCGCCTATGCGGTCGGCTTGGCGCCCTGGGTGGCCTTGAACGTGGCCGGCGCCGTGGTGACGCAGCTCCTGGGGGCGGGCGTTCTGGCCGGTGGCCCCATTGCCTGGACCGCGCACATCGGCGGCCTGGCGGCGGGCGCGGCGCTGTTTCCGCTGTTGACGCGCTGGACCCGGCCGCGGCTTGACGCGCTGAGACCCTCAGCCGCCGATGACAACCAGACGCCGGAACTCTGACCCGCTTAAAAAATTGAGTCGTAGTAGGCGACGCCCGCCAGCTCGACACCCTTCATCAGAGCCGGGCCGGAGTTGGTCACTGAGACGATGATCTTCATCTCGCCGTCGCGCACCGCGTCTTCCAGCTCCTTGGCCCGATCTGCGTCGGCAAAGTAGCTTTCCAGGTTGTAGCGCACGCCGAGGAACGGGCCCTGGGCGTCGCCCGGCCCGGTGACGTCCATCGCCACGGTTGCATACTCCACCCGGCCCTCGATCATCACCGTGTCGGGCTGGCGGGCGCGCGGGCGGCTGTTGGAGACCGATATCGGCGTCCACACGCCCGCCTCGGCGTCCTCCGTCAGGAACACAAACACCTTGTCGCCGGCTTCAAATTCGTCATTGCCCGCCAGCCGCCCCAGATCGAGGCGATGCAGGGGCGTGCGGATGATGACGTAGTAGCCGCGAAACAAGGAGCGCGGATCAACCGGCTCGGCGGCGATGCGCACCTCTTGGCCGGTAGCGCGCTGGATCAGGTGATGGCCGGCCATGGCGACCAGGAAGAGCGTTAGGCCGGCGACCAGGAGGGCGGCGCGCACACGCAAGTCGCGCAAGGGCAGACGCGGGGTCATGAGGGCTCCTCCGTGGCCAGAAGGCGCTTGCGTCCGCGCGCCAGTAAGACGGCCAGGCCGCCAAAGATGAGCGCCCCCACCAAGAAGAAGGCGGCCGTGTCCAACAGGCCGCCTGCCGCGCGCGCATAGACATAAAGCGCCTGGGCGAAGAGGGCGATGACGCCCATCGTCAATACGCTGCGCCGTTCAAGCTGGGCGCCCACTGCAACGGCGGCTGCGGCGGCGACGAAGAACAGTGCCCCCATCGTCAGTTCCGCTGCAATCTGCGAGCCCAAAACGTCGGGCAGGCGCGGCCCAATGATAAGACCAAGCGCGCCCGCCGCGATGGCGAGGGCAGTGCGCGGCTCAAGCGCCTTGGCCCGCACGCACCACGCCAAGAGCGCGCCAATGACCACGCCGCCCAGACCAACCGCCAGCGCCCAGGCCGGCGCCGGGCCATACTCGGTGTCTGCTTCGCCCACGGCGATCTGCAAAACAAAGCCGCACACCAGAGCGGCCAGCGCCCCCCAGCTGGCCGCAATCGAGCCGCCGAACAGGCCATGGTCGCGCGCCAGACCGCCAACCAGCGCCACGCCGAGCGCGATCAAGCCGAACACGCCCACCGCCTCAGCCGCAGCGATCTGTGACGCGTCGAGCACCTGGCCGAGCGTCACCCCCGCCCAGCCCAGAAGACCCAGAACGCTGACATGCACCCCGGCCGACGACTTAAGACGCATGCTCAGGGCCAAGATGAGGCCCGCCACCGGCGCATAGCCCCACAAGATCCCGATCGGCAGCGAATTGGCGTGCTCCTGCCACAGCCACACCAGAGCCAAGACCGCCGCCGCCACAACCGGCGGTCGCGAACGAAACGCCAAGGCCGTCGCCGCCGCCGCCAGGGTCCAGATCAGCGTGCCGCGCGGATAGTGCGCTTGAATGTGGAAGACCTGCGCGATCAGCATCAGGGCGGCGCCAAACGACAAGGCCGTGACAAGCGCCAGAGCATCGCCGGCCGTGTTCCAGCGGCGCTCAAACGCCGCCGTCGTCGCCAGGGCCGCCGCCCACATCAGCGCCAACGCCAGGCCAGCGCGGACAATGTCGGGGATGGCCGCCCAGTTGGCGGCGACAAAGCTGATGGCGGCAAAGCCAAACAAGACGGCGGCAAACCCGCCCAGCACCACAGCGGCGTCCGGGCCGCGCGCCCCGCTGGTCGCCAAGATGGCGGCGCGCGATCCCGGCGGCACCAGGCCTTCGTCGATCCATCGGTCCAGATCACGCGTCAGGGCGCGGCGATAAAGGGGACTGCGCATCAGCGGGCGTCCTTGGCTGGGCGGGTTGGCGCGGCGCGAAGGGGCCGGTGAGAGAGGCCCCCGCGTCGCGGTCCAGGTGAAGTGGACTGATCGTCGCCCGCCTTTGCCAGATGTGCAACCAGTCAGAGCGCGGACGGTCGAAGGGGGGCGACCCTTGAAGGGGACGACTGGGGACAAGCCAGCGCACACGTGCGCGAACACCTGGACGAATGCGCAATTGTGAGGAACACTGTCCTAACCA
>CAYGQB010000129.1:0-5108 GCA_964351895.1 uncultured Caulobacterales bacterium | reverse complement strand
CACGTGCGCGAACACCTGGACGAATGCGCAATTGTGAGGAACACTGTCCTAACCAGTCGCGGACATGTCGCGAGCCAATACGTGACGTCCGCGCCCACGGGGAGGACGCCATGAACGTTGCCGCAATTTTATCTGAGAAGGGCCACGACGTCGTCACGGCCGCCGCCGACATGCGCATCGGCGACGTGGCGCGAACGTTGGACGACAAGCGCATTGGGGCTGTGGTGGTGACAGCCGCAGACGGCTCCATTCAGGGCGTCTTGTCAGAGCGCGACATCACCCGCGTGATCGCCCGCAGCGGCGCTGAAGGGCTGATGCAGCCGATTTCCGAAAGCATGACGCGCGACGTGATCACCACCACGCCTGGCGAAAGCTTGGACGCCTTGATGACGATCATGACCGACCGGCGCATCCGGCACGTGCCGGTGATCCGCGACGGCGCCCTGACCGGGATCGTGTCGATTGGCGACGTGGTCAAGCGCAAGATCGCCCAGGCCGAAGCCGACGCAGAAGCCATGAAGGCCTATATCGCGGCCGGCTAAGCGTCAGCGTCAGTCGATTGCAGGGCCCGCGTCTCTGCACAAGGAGGCGCGGCGCACCTGCTTGCAGCGTGCGTGCGGGCGCGCCTATGGTCGCGCGCTTTTGGCGAGGCGCGCGCGCGCATGTTGTTCACCTCCGTCCCGTTTCTCTTTTACTTCCTGCCGTGTGTCCTGGCCGCCTACGCCGCCGTGCAGGGCCGCGCGGGCAAGAACGCGGTGCTGCTCGTCGCCAGCCTGGTGTTCTACGCCTGGGGCGAGGCGTTTTATCTCCTGGCGCTCCTAGGCTCGATTGCGGTCAACCACCTCATCGGACGCGCCATTGGCGCCCGGGACGGCGCTGCGAGAGGGCGTGCGCTGGCCTTCGGCCTGATCGCCAACTTGGCGTTTTTGGGCGCGTTTAAGTACCTGGGCTTCTTCACCGCGCAGCTTGCCCCCTTGGGCGTTGCACACCTTGAGCTGCACCTGCCGCTCGGCGTGTCGTTCTTTACCTTTCAGGCCATGAGCTACCTCATCGACGTGGCGCGCGGTTCGGCCCCCGCCTCTCGGTCGGTCGCCAAGACGGGGCTCTTTATTGCCCTCTTTCCGCAGCTCATCGCCGGGCCAATTGTCCGCTTTAAGGACATTGAGCGCCAACTTGAGGCGCGCCGGGAAAGCTGGCTCGGCTTTGCCGCCGGGGCGCAGCGGTTTGTTCTGGGGCTCGGCCAAAAAGTGCTGATCGCCGACACGCTGGCGCGCCCGGCCGACGCCGCTTTTGGCGCCCCGGCGGGCGGGCTGACACCGGATCTGGCGTGGCTGGGCGCGCTCGCCTACGCCTTGCAGATCTACTTCGACTTTGCCGGCTATTCGAACATGGCGATCGGGCTGGGGCGCATGTTCGGGCTCAAGCTGCCGGCCAACTTTGAGCATCCCTACTGGTCGAGCAGCTTCCAGGCGTTTTGGCGGCGCTGGCACATGACGCTTTCAGCCTGGTTTCGCGACTATCTTTACATTCCGCTCGGGGGCAATCGGGCCGGGCGCTGGCGCACCATTGCCAACTTGGCGCTGGTGTTTGTGATCTGCGGCCTGTGGCACGGGGCGGCCTGGACATTTGTGCTGTGGGGTGTCTGGCATGGCGCCTTCTTGGGGCTGGAGCGGGCTGGCCTCAGCGCCTGGCTGGCGCGGGCGCCTGGGCTGGTGGGGGGCGTTTACACGGCCCTCTTTGTCACTCTGGGCTGGGTCTTGTTCCGCGCTGAGAGCCTGGAGCACGCCGGGCGCTACTGGGCGGCCATGGCGGGGCTGGCGCCAGTTGACGCGGCCGCGTCGCGGGCGGCCTTCTTCTTGTCCAATGACGTGGTTTTGGCGCTCTTGGCGGGTCTTGTTCTGGCCACGCCCTATCCGGCGCGCTGGGCGCGCGCGCACTTGGCGCGGCGCACGGACCTGGCTGGCGCCGGCTCATTGACCGCCTGGGGCGGGGTGGGGCTCTGTCTTGTGTTGAGCGTCTTGGTTAGTGTGGGCCGCGACTATGCGCCATTCATCTATTTCCGCTTCTAGGCCCGGCGCCCGCCCGTCCGTGTCGCGGCGCGCCCTCACGGCGCGCATCGCGTCGGCCTTGTTTGTCGCAGCTCTGTGCGCGCCGGGTCTGGTGCATGCGGCGGGCGCGCTCATGGGCCGGCCGCTGGACGCCGACGCCCTGGGGCGCGCGCCTGCGCCTGCGCCATCGCTCGCCGACGCGGCGCGCCGCCCGGCGGCCTTTTTTGAGCAGGCCAGCGCCTATCTGGATGATCATCTGGGCCTGCGCGCCCTGTTCACCGGCGCCTACGCCCAGATCGCGCTGGAGATGAGCGCCCCAACCTCCAATGTCGCCCCCGGCGCTGACGGCTGGCTGTTCTTCATGCGCGAAGATTCGCTCGAAGGGTATCAGGGCCGCCAGCCGCCGCGCCCCGGCATGCTGGAGGGCTGGCGCGCGGCGAGCACCGCCCTGGCCGCGCGCGCCCGCCAAGAGGGCGCCGCCCTGGTTTTGATTGCGCCGCCCAACAAGAACCGGATCTATGAAGAGCACATGCCCGCCTGGGCCGGCGCCGCGTCGCCGACGCGCCTGTTGTCGCTTCTGCGCGATGACCCAACGCTCCAGGCGGCGGGCCTTGTCGACGTAGAGCCGGCGCTGATCGCGGCCAAGTCGGCGGGCCGGGTCTACTATCAAACCGACACGCACTGGACGCGGCGGGGCGCCTACGCCGCCTATAGCGAGATCATGGATGCGCTGGTCGCGCGCGGCGAGGTGCAAAGCACGGTCCGCCGCGCGCGCGTCGCCGATGCGCCGGCGCGCACGTTCTCTGGCGATCTGGCGCGCGCGGTTGGCGCGCAGTCGGGGCTCAGTGAGACGTACACGCCGCTTGAAATCATCGATCCACGCCTGCACGAACGGACAGATATTCAGGACAAGGACGAACCAATCATCGGCACGTTTGTTGAGCGCGCGCAGCCCGACGACGGCCGCACGCTCGTGATCGTGGGCGATTCATTCGCAGACGGATTGATCCCGTTTTTCAGAGAAAGCTTCTCAACCGTCTATTTTACCCACCATCGCTTCGGGGCCTTTGACGCAGACGAGGTGTTCGCCTGGAAGCCTGACGTGGTGCTGGTGTCGGTGATTGAGCGCGTGGTTGACCGCCCCTTGGCGCCGACAGGCTTGGGTGACGCGGACGTGACGGCCCCGATGGAAGGGGACGACAACTAGCGGCCGTGTCTGCGGCGGGCCTAGCTGAGCACCTTAAGCGCGTGGCGCAGCACCGGCATTTCGCGCTCCATGGCTTCGCGGCCCAGCGCGATCAGCTCCTCCGCCTTGTTGAAGTCCAGAAGGCCAACATGGCCGATGCGCGGGATGACATAGACGTCCGGCGGGTCGCCAGCGAGCCGTGAGCGTCCGAGCCGGTCCATGATCAGGTTCAGCGCCCCGAGCATGACCGAGCCAATGGCGGGCGACTTGTCATTGCCGCCGAAGATCTGGCGCGCGATCAGGCGCTCCGGGCGCACCTTGTTGAGCGTCGTGGCGGTGGTGGCTGTGGCGTCGTCAGCGTCGGCGTCAGACGGGATCGCCAGCACTGACCCAAAGGCGTCGCCATGCAGCCCCACAGCGATCACGACACGCGCCCCCAGCGCCCGGCACACCGACACCGGGACCGGATTGACCAGGGCGCCGTCGATCAGCCAGCGCCCGTCCAGCTGCACCGGCGCAAAGGCGCCGGGCAGGGCGTAGGACGCGCGAATCGCTGGCACCAGCGGACCCTCGCGCAGCCAAATCTCATGGCCGGTCGCCAGGTCGGCCGCTACGGCGACGAACGAACCCGCCAGTTCTTCGATGCGGTGATCGCCCAGGTTTTCATTCATGCGCTTGACCAGGCGGTCGCCCGCCAACACGCCGCCGCCGCCCAGGCCCAAGTCGAGATAGCTGAGAAGGGTGCGCCGGTTCAGCGACACGGCCCAGTCACGTAACGTGTCCAGATGGCCGGCAAGGTATGAGCCGCCCACCAGGGCTCCGATGGAGGAGCCCGCCACGATCTGCGGCGCTATCCCGTGCTCGCGCAGCACCTCAATCGCGCCGATGTGGGCCCAGCCGCGCGCCACCCCGCCGCCCAGAGCCAGGCCAATTTTCAGCGGTGCGTCACCAAGCGACATCGCACTATCCCCGCGTTTTGCCCGCGCGCCGATGCGCCAGAGGGCGCGCGTCGCCCTGTTTTAGCGCGCCCAGCATGCCGGGTCTGCGTTTAAAAATCATAAGGATATCAGTGCGCTGCGATGGGGTTCGGCTGTTGCCTGCAGAGCGCGTGCGAATTTTCTTGCCATTGGCGCGCATCGTTCATATTCTGCTTACCCTTCTCAGACACCTTGCGTGACGCTGCGGGTCCAACTGCAGTCTGTGATCGTTCTGGCGTCGAGGTGTTTTTCGCCCATCTGCGAAAACTTCTCCTCGGCGGCGAAAAAGGTGTTTGACATGGAAAAGTGCTGTGCCTATACAGCGCCCTCCGTCGCGCCGGGCGACACAAAAACCCGGTCGGAAACACAGACGAAAGTCAGTTGTTTCTGGCTCTTTGACATCGTTGATTAGGAAAGAGAAGCGCAGGCGGCGATGACTCTGCGACACGCGTAAGCGTGTAGAGGTCGCTTTAGTTTGCGTTTCTTTTGACAGCTACGTGTCGATCTTCGGATCGGCGCGTGGTTCCCGTCACATACATATACGCAAACGTCTCGTTGAGATTTCGGTCTCAAGGAGCAAGGTGAACTCAATCTGAGAGTTTGATCCTGGCTCAGAACGAACGCTGGCGGCAGGCTTAACACATGCAAGTCGAACGCCCTCTTCGGAGGGAGTGGCAGACGGGTGAGTAACGCGTGGGAACGTACCCTTCGGTTCGGAATAGCCTCGGGAAACTGGGAGTAATACCGAATACGCCCCTTGGGGGAAAGATTTATCGCCGTTGGATCGGCCCGCGTCAGATTAGCTAGTTGGTGGGGTAAAAGCCTACCAAGGCGACGATCTGTAGCTGGTCTGAGAGGATGACCAGCCACACTGGGACTGAGACACGGCCCAGACTC
>CAYGQB010000128.1:0-7812 GCA_964351895.1 uncultured Caulobacterales bacterium | reverse complement strand
ATTGAAGGCAATGCGCCGTTGACGGGGCTGGCGCGCGCCTTCTTTGCCGCCGGCGCGAAAGCCATGGTGGTGTCCAACTGGGACGCCCTGGTGGGCGACGGCGTGGGCGCGCGCGGCCCCACCGAGCAGTTCGTCGACGCCCTCTTTGATGAGGCCGCGACAGGCTCGTTCTCCGCCAAGGTGCGCAGCGCCAAGCTAGAGGTGCGCGAGACCTACCCCCACCCCGCCGCCTGGGCCGTCTTCTCCCACGTCGGCGCCCCGGATTGAGCTAAGCAAGCCTAGCGCCCATCACCCACCAGGGAGAACGGCGCCCAATACGCGGGGTGCGGGTAGGCGTCGCGCACGACGGCTTGGGCGTCTTGCAGGGCGGCGGACTTGGCCACGCCCGCCTTCTCGGGGGCGAAGAGCTCGCGGATCAGGATTTCCGTGGGGCCGTCCCTCAGCGGATCTTGGGAAACTTGCGCCGGCCAGTGGCTGACCAGCATGGCCCGGGCGCCGGCGTAGAAGAACCCGCGCGCCAGGCCTGAGAGGGGCTCAGCGCCCGCCGAGCCATCCGCCGCCGCCGTGTTGCAGGCGGTTAAGAGAACCCAGTCGGCGTCGAGTTTCAGGTCGATGATCTCTGAGAGGGTCAGGAACCCGTCATTGGCCGGGTCGGCGTTGACTTCGGGCGCGTCCGCGCCGCACGCGCCGGCGGGCGTCAGGGCCAGGGCCGGCTCGGCAAAGCCGCGAGCTGCTGTCTCAGCGGCCGTCAGCCCATGGGTGTTGAACGCCACCACCCGGGCGTCGGCCAGGGCTCCGGTGTCGTTTAGGGCCCGCAGGCGGGCTTCGGTGGCCGCCTCGCCCAGGATCACCGCCTCATCGCCCGCGGCGAACCGGGCCTGCATGGCCGCCGCGATGCGGGCCGTGGCGGGCACCTGGGTCAGGCTGCACACGCTGTCTACCCCGCCCGTATCCGCCGACGACAGGCCCACAAGGGCCGCGCCGCCATCATCGCGCGCCGCCAGCCTCTGGCGCCCCGCGCGCGCCGCCACCCCGCCCTTAAAGACCGGATCGGCAAACGCCAAGAGCGGGCGCGCACCATCCGACGCCCCCGCGTCCTCCCGCAAGGATTTCAGCGACGCCACCGAGGGCAACACCGCAATCTGGAACCGCTCGCCCAGCCAGGTCTCCGCGCCCGCATCGCCAGCGAGCAACACCTCCAACGGCAGGCTCTGCAGCGGCCCGTCGGGCACGACGAGCAGGCGCTCCACCCCATCCAGATGCGTCATCAGCGGCGCGATCAGCCCCGCATGCAGCGCACGCGCGGCGGCCCGGTCAAACGCCGGCGGCGGCAAGGCGCGGCCGTCCTCATCGGTTTCGATTTCCAACGACCCGCGCACCCGCGCCACCAGAGCCGCCACCTCGGCCGGCGTCGCGTCCAGCTCTTCCACGGCAATGGCCTCCGGCGTGACCACCACGGCGAACCAGGCCTCGGCGAGGTCGATGCCCTCCAGCCGATCCAGCTCACTGGCCTCCACGAACGCGATCAGCGCTTCACCGGCTCCGAGCAGGCCAGGCGTATCCTCTGCGCCTTGCAGGTCGCGCGCCTCCAGGAAGGCGGCACCCAACAGGGCGCGCACCTCCTCGGGCACCTGGGCCAGGGCCGCCTCGGCGTCATCGCGAGCGGCGTCAACCTCCGCGCCAAGGGCGGCGGCGTCCTCAGCCCGCCCCTCCACCAGAGCCGCCGTGCGCTGGGCCGACAGGGCCTCGATCCGCGCGTTGGCCGCATCGAGCGCGCGCAGGGCGTCGGCCACCACCGGATCGCCAGAGCGCAGCCGCGCGGCGGCCGACTGCACCGCCTCACCCGCTACACTCGACCGTCCGAGCTGGGCGGAGAGGAGGGCTGCGCTGCGCGCTTCGGGCGGCGCCTCCGCGCCAAGCTGCGCCGTCAGCGCTAGGTGGAACTCGCCATACGCGCCGGCAGAGTACTCACTGATTGCATCGCCACCCAGGCCGCGCCGGGCTCCATCAACCCCGGCCTCGATGCCTCGCCGCTGCGTCGCCTCGGCCTCACCCAAGCGCCCCGTCGCCTGATAGAGACCCGCAAGATTGCTCACCGATCTCAGCGTAACCGGGTGATCGGGACCCAGCTCACGCTCCCGTCCCTCCAGTGCACGCGCAAACAGCGGCTCGGCCTCCTCAAAACGCCGTGCGTCATTATAGAGACCCGCTAGATTGTTCACCGACGTCAACGTGTTCGGATGATCGGGGCCCAATACACGCTCGGTCCCCTCCAGCGCGCGGGCAGCGAGAGGCTCGGCCTCCGCATAGCGACTCGTCGCCCGATAGAGACTCGCAAGGTTGTTCAACGACGACAGCGTGTCCGGGTGATCGGGGCCCAGCACACGCTCCCGAAGTTCGACAGCACGAACCAGTAAAGGCTGCGCGTCATCAAAACGAAGCCAATCGACATATAGAGCCCCCAGATTGTTAATAGACCTGAGCGTTTTTGGATCCTCACTACCTAAGATGCGCACGCGCGCATCTAGCGCCCTGAGATACAAAGGCTCAGCCTGGTCAAAACGACCCGTTACTCGATAAAATTCTGCTAAATTATTTACTGAGGACAGCGTGATCGAATGCTCCATTCCCAGAGCGCGTTGGCTCGCCTCGAGGACCCGCACCAGTAAGACCTCCGCATCTTCAAACCGAGCCGTTGCTTGAGCCAAAAGGGCCAGATCGTTTGTCGCAGCCAGTGTTTCGGGTTGTTCGTCGCCTAAAATGCGCGCACGCCCCTCCAGCGCACGCTCAAAAAGCGGCGCGGCCTCGGCCAACCGGTCTGTCGCTTGGAGGAGCTCGGCGAGGTTGTTCAACGACGTGAGCGTGTACAGGTGGTCAGGACCCAAGATGCGCTCAAACCCCTCCACCGCACGCGCATAGAGCAGCTCCGCCTCTCGAGAACGACCCGTCGCCTCATAGAGACCTCCGACCCATGAGACTGCAGCCAGCGTTTGGAGATCATCTGGACCAAGTTCGGCCTCTCGAATCTCAAGTGCGCGTTCCGCAGCGGATACGCCATCATAGGCCTGCCCAGCCTGTTGCGCCGCCGACGCCTCTCCGATCAGCCGCTCCGCCTCCGCTAGAGCGTCCCGAGATACCTCGCCGCGGAAACCCAGCCGCCACGCTGCGAGTTGTTTGCGACAATCACTGGCGTCGCGGCGGATGTTATCCGCAGAGAGACTGCCCGCGGCAGCCATGCCCGGGCCGGTGAAGCGAAGGTCATCGCATTCGCCATCGTTGGCCCACTGGCTTGTGTCATCGCCGAAGTCGATGGCGGACGCATCGGCCTGCGCCAGCGCTGCAGGAGCACTGGCCGCCACAACAATCAGCGTCCACACGCATGTAAAGAAGTGTCCCCTCACCGCGCCATCCCCTCAATGATCCCCAGCGCGGCGCGCCAGCTGGCGGCGGCGGCGGGGTCGAGTTGGCCGGATGCTAAGAGCGCACGCACGGTGGCGGGCGCGTCCTCGCCATAAAGCCGCAGGGCGGAGACGGCGCGGCGGAATTCTTCGGGGCCGCAGCCGGGGCGGGTGTCGGCGGCCTGCCAGTAGGGCGCGTCGCCGCCGGGGGCCTCGAGCGCCAGGGGGCAGCGGGCGTCGGGCGCGAGCGAGAGCCAGACCACGGCGCGCAGATCGTTAATGGCCGCGCTGGCAAAGTCGCCATGGGCCACCACGTCTGACACCGGCCGGGAGATGGGCGAGGTGTCGATGGCGGTCACGGCGCGGGCGACGGGCGCAGGCGGCGGCGCCTGGCCCGCGCGCGGGTAAGATCCGCCCAACATTTGCGACAGCTGCAAGGCCCGGTCATGACGCGAGGCGTAGAGCGTCATGCCCCGGCCCATGTCCGCCACCGCGCCGACGTCCACCGCAAAGACGTCCGCGTCCACGTCGGGCGAGGCCCAGATGATTTCGCCGAAGGGGGCGCCAGGCGTGTCGGCGGCAAAGCCCTTTGCCTTCAAATCCTCCAGCGCCTGGAGCAAGAGCCGGTTGCCCATGGAATGGGCGATCAGATGGATGGTGTCCGCGCCCGATGCGGACACGGCTTCGAGATAGGAGACCAGGTGGCGCACCGACGGGCCGACATTGTTTTGGCTCTCCTGATAGCCGGCCAGCACATGCCCGGCGGGCCAGGAATAGAGGTTCGCGCCGTGGCGCATGTCGAGATCCACCGCCAGCTGCGCGGCGCGGCGGGCGGCGTCGTCAAAGCCATTGCCGTGGCCGTGAATGTAGACAAAGGCCGCGTCGCCGCCTTCGGGATCGGCCTCGCGCCAGCGGCGCTGGCGGTCGATGAAGGCGTCTTCGTCGGCGTCGCGCTCGATGCGCTTCAGCACAATGTGCACCCCATCGCGGGCGCCGCGCAGATCGAGCGGGCCAGGGCGCGGGATCGTGCCGGGCACGCGGTCTTTGGGCACGGTGACCACGACGGACCCCAGGCTCAGCTCGTCCCCACGCCGGCCGGTGAACGCCTTGGCGGGGGCCGTGCTGCCGGTGTCGACGCGGTTGGTGCCATAGAACACGCGCACCGTCTCAAAGGTCTCCGTTTCCCGCAGCGGCGTGCCCACGCCGAGCGAGGTCAGCGCTTCGCTCTCGGCGCGCGCTTCAAGGGTGGCGAGCAGGGACGCGTCCGGATCGTCCTCGGGTGCCAGGCCCTGGGCGGCGCGGGCCGCGGCGCGTGTTTCCACGACCTTGGCCAGGACAAAGCGGGTTTCGGGCGCGTCCTCGCCGTACACCCCTTGCGCGGCGGCGAAGGCATCGGTGTAGGCGGCGAGCGCGTCGTTGAGCTGGCCCGCGGCGCGGTAAAGATCGCCCAGCGCCTCCAGGCGCGTGGACACCGCCAGGGTGAGGGCGGAGCGGTCGGCGGGTTCGGTCGCGGCCTGCGCCGCGGCGCGCTCTTCGGCGATGACGGCGGCGAGCACGGCGATCGCTTCATCAAAACGCCCCGCCTCGGCCAGGGCCTCAGCCAGCGCGGCGCGCAGGTCGCGCACTTCCGCCGCGCTGAACGGCAGGGCGGAGAGGTCGGCGTTCGCAAGCGCCAGGGCGAGATCAGCCGATCGGCCCGTGTCTTCGTCCGCCTGGGCCTGGCTGAACGCGGCAAGCTGGGCAAAGAGGTCGCCCGAAGTGTCTGTGCTGGTGTCCGCCGCTTCCAGGGCCGGCGCCTCTTGGGCCAGCGCGGGTGCGGCGACCACGATCAAGGCGCTGGCGGCGCTGAGCGCGAACAGGCTTGCGGCGAAGAGACGATGCATGGCGACGGACCCCCTGTGCTTAGCAGGCAGCTACCGTGCCCGCCGATTGTGACCGGTGTGCGGCACTGGAACTGTTTACGCCCCTTCGCCCGCCACCACGAACCGCGCCTCCCCGTCCGCATGTGTGCGTCCAAGCCAGCGCTGCCCCTTGTCGGGGGGGCGAAACACAGCGCGTCGCGTGAGGCTGACACACTTTTGAAACACGCGGCGCGCATCCGATGAGGATGAGACGCTCTGATCCCCTCCCTCGCGCCCGCGCCTCGGGCGCGCCGGTGTGGCTGGCCCGCGGTCCCCTTGCGTGCGTGGGTGTCGCCATGCTGGCGGGATGCGCGATGGTCCCGAACGGCGGCGCGCCTGAGTATGCCCCGCCGGCGGTGATCGCGTCGGATGCACCGCAAGAAGCGGCCACCGCGCCCGATGACACCGCACCAGACGGGCCGTGGTGGGTGGCGATTGGCGGGCCGGAACTGGATGCGTTCGTTGCGGTCTTGACGGCGCAAAACCTCGACCGGAACGCGGCGCTGGACCGCATCAAGCAGGCTGACGCCATCGTGCGCCAGGCCACGGCGCGTCGATTGCCTCAGGTTGCAGGCGATGCGGGCGTGAACGATTCGCGGGTGATCACCCCCTCAGGCGAGGCGGTGTGGAACGATACATATACGCTGGGCGCTTCAGCCTCGTGGGACACCGACATCTTCGGCGGCCGCCGGGCGGCGGCCCGCTCGGCGCAGCTCTCAGCGGAAGCTGCGCGTCTCAGCGCGCACGCGCTCAACCAATCGCTCATCGCCGCGCTTGCCACGTCCTACGTCGACGCATGGGCCCTTGAGCGCCAGATCGATATCGCGCGCGCGCTCGCGCAGAGCTTCGACAATACCGCCAGCCTGACCGACCAGCGCTACCGGGATGGCTCGCAAACCGCTTCGGCGCTCAACGTGCTGATCGCGCGCCAGAACGCGGCGGCGGCCCGTGCGGCGACGCCTGAACTTCAGGCGCTG
The DNA here is from genome assembly GCA_964351895.1 of uncultured Caulobacterales bacterium. Taxonomy (GTDB): domain Bacteria; phylum Pseudomonadota; class Alphaproteobacteria; order Caulobacterales; family Maricaulaceae; genus CAYGQB01. The sequence goes on along the minus strand of CAYGQB010000128.1, from coordinate 1,536 downwards.
CTGACCGTGCGCCTGAACGCCATCGATCTTCTTCTTGGACGCAGACCGGGCGAGACCAGACCCCAGCTCTCGGTCTCTCCCGCCGCCGGCGCAGGCTCGTCCCCCCCGCAGCCCACGCCGGCGGACCTTTTTCGCAACCGCCCCGATGTGGCGGCCGCCGACCTCGCCTACCGCGCCGCCTTGTTTGATGTGGGCGTTGCCGATGCTGCCCGTTGGCCGTCGTTGACCCTTGCGGGCGTTGCGTCACGCCAGACCGACGACGTCAGCGACCTTTTCGATCTTGACGGCTTCGTCGCCACCTTGACCGCGGGCGTGGTGGCTCCGCTGTTTCAGGGCGGGCGGCTCAAGGCCGAGGTGGACCGGGCCGAGGCGCGGGCCCGGGAGCTCGCCAACACCTTTGGACAAAGCGCTCTGACGGCGCTTGCAGATGTAAACCGAGCCCAGGCCCTGCTTGAGGCGTACCGCCAGGAGGTGGTCTTGCGCGCGCAATCGCGCGACGCCGCCGCCCTGTCTGACCAGCTGGCGCTTGAGCGCTACGCCGCTGGCCAGCTGTCGATCCTGTCTGTTTTGGAGACGCGCCGTGCGCTCGATGCGGCTGAGCGCGACCTCCTGAACGCCCAGCAAAACGCCCTCCAGGCGGTCATCGACTACGCCCTGGCCACCGGCGGCGCCTGGGGCGCCCCCCATTCCGTTGACCTGACACCCGCGCCAGAAGGATCCGCTCCGTGACCGACGCAGCACCGCCACCTCGCCAATCATCTGGGCCGGCGCGCCTCGGCCTTGGGACGATCCAAGTCATCGTCGTGGTCGGCGTGCTCTTGGGGGCCATCGTCGTGAATCGCATCCTCTTGGCCGGCGACCATGGGCCGACGCGCACCGACGCGGCGCCGACGGCGTCAGCTGTCGCCGTCCTGAAGCCGCAGCCGACATCGGTGGCCCTGGCCATCACGGAGACCGCCACAGTGCGCACCCGCGCCATTGTTGCGCTTGCCCCGCAGGTCAGCGGGCGCGTTGTAACCTTGTCACCAAATCTGGCAAGCGGCGGCGCGTTCTCCGCCAACGAAGTTCTCTTCGCAATCGATCCCACAGACTCGCAGCTTTCGGTTCAACAAGCGGCCGCCGACCTAGCGACGGCTGAAGCGGCCCTCAAGCTGGAGCAGGCCGAAGGCGCGACCGCCAAGCGCGAGTGGGCGCTTGTGAACCCCGGCGAGCCGGTCCCTGACCTGGTTGCGCGCACGCCCCAGATTGAACGCGCTGAAGCATCGGTCGCCGCCGCCGCCTCGCGCCTGGCCACCACACGCACGACCTTGGGGCGCACGAGCTATGCTCTGCCCTTTGACGGGCGGGTTCTCTCCTCGCGCATCGAGATCGGTCAGACGCTCACGGCCAATCAACCGTATGGCGAAGTGTACCGGCTGGACGGCTTGGAAGTGGTCGCCCAGGTCGCCCCGGAAGACCTCGCGCGGTTGGCCCCGGTTGTCGGACGCTCCGCGACAGTCATGGTCGCAGGCGGCCGCAACCGGATCAGCGGCAGTG
>CAYGQB010000127.1:0-7907 GCA_964351895.1 uncultured Caulobacterales bacterium | reverse complement strand
GTGCTGGTTCGTGCGCTCTTAGTGCACAGCGTCCATCCAGGCGCGCGAATGCGCCCAATTGATGGCTCTGAAGTCCGCTGATCTTAGCGTCGTGCGCCGGCGGCAAGGCCCGTGACCCCGGCGGCCAGATATGTCAGCACCAAGAATCCAAAGAGCTTTAGGCCGTGGAACGCAGACGCAATTCCGACCGGGGCGAGAGATGCGTCGTCGGCTCCCAGTCGCGCGGCGAGAAACTCTCGATGGCCGGCGTCCAGCTCCACCACGGGGATGGCGTTGTCGGCTGAGAACCAGAACCAGCGCAACATTGATTCTAGCTCAGGCGACGTGTCGCCAGACGCATGCAGCCCCAAGGCCGCGCCCCCAAGCACGGACGCCAAAAACCACAGGCCCGCGCGCCAATTGCGGTGACCATAGCCGACAAACAGCCACGACATGGCCAGCGCCAGGCGGCGCAATAGGCCAGTGTCCTTGGCGAAAAGCTCGTGATTTCCGGCCGAAACACGGATGCGGTCTGCCTTCTGGCGCCGGCCCGCCTCATCAAGCGCCGAGGCCAGAGCAAGATAGGGCTGGGCGTCCAGGCGCTTGTCTTCGCCGCGCGCCCGCGTGCCGAGCAAGCCGATCAGAGCACTCGACTTGGCGCTGGCGAGCGTCTCGCCGGCTGAAGCGCCAAGCCCTCCCAGGCGCTCGTATTGAAAGCCCGACAGATCGCAGGGAACCGGCCGCGCGCGTCCTCGCGCGTCCTTGGCCATAAGGCTGTTGATGGAGCCCGCCAGCGCCCCGGCCTGGGCGTTGCGTAACACCAGGCGGGCCTCCGGCCCCCAGGTCGGCCCTGGCGCGTCGTCGCTGTAGGCCAGGTGCAGCTCGCCGGTGATGCGCGCCCCGGTCAGGTCGACAACGCCGTCGATTGTGCTGCCGCGCAGCTGGAGGTCTTGGCCGACCGAGACCCCCTGCAAGTTGGCCGCGCCCAGGTGCTCCATGTCGCGCATGTAGAAATCGCCGCCGACGCTCATGCCGTCGGCTGAAATGTCGCCGTCAAACCGGCTGGAGCTAAAATCGGCCTGGCTGGCGATGCGCGCGCCTAAAAGATAGGTCGTACCCGTGGCCCGAAAGCCGCGTCGGCAGTAGAGGCTGCCTTGGGCTGTGAGACGGTCGGCGAAGAAATCGCCCTCGAACTTTGCGGAGGTGAAGTCGGCGGTGTCGCCGATTTGAGCGCCGCGAAATACAACCGCGTCGTGGGCGTGGAATTCCTCTGTGCAAAGCAGGTCGCCGCGGACGATGGCTTTGTTTACATAGAGGGCGCCATGAAATGTGGACGCCGAAAAGTCCAGATCGCCGTCGATGGTGGCGCCGAGGAGGCGCGTGCCGCCATGCGCCACCACGCCGTTGCGCATGAAGAGGTCGCCCGCCACGTTCAGGCCGTCGGCCATGAAATCATCGTCGAACTGGCAACCTTGAAGGTCCAGGATCCCGGCGATTCTGGCGCCGCGCAATGAGAAACGTTCGACGAACCGGCAGCGGAAGAAGCGCATCTCCCCGCGCGTCTGGCGGCCCTGCCAATCCACCTCATCCTCGATTTTGGCGCACCAGATGTTGATGGTGGGCCGCTCCAGCGCGCTGGCCCACGGGGCGTGAAAGTAAATGGTGCGCAAGAAGCGCTCAGACAGGACGCGATGGGCGGGCCAGCCGTCAGTGTCGGCCGGATCGAACCCCGCCTCGTCGTCGACGCCCTCCAGCCAGCCGTCTGATTGGGGATCGACATCGTCGCCGGGATAGCGCGACATGTTGGCGATCTGTCCACGAATGATGTGAGCCCAAGCCCAATGCTCGTGCGGCGCAAAATTGGCTTGCGTCGGCAGAGCGAGGGCGGTTTCGCCGGCCCATGGCAATTGGCGCTGATCAGTGTCCGACATCCGCGCGTCCCCTCGCCTTGATCGGTGCGGCACAAGATACGCCGACCGCCAGGCGCGCGCTACGTGTGAATTGTGAAAAGTTAAAGTGGCGAGGGTGGGCGCTGACGCGCGGCTGTGTTCCGCGCCAAACGCGAGAGGCGCCTTGGCATGGTGGGCCCGGAGGGACTCGAACCCCCACAGAGTCGGTTATGAGCCGACGGCTCTACCAATTGAGCTACAGGCCCGCGCGCAGGCTAGCTCAATCATCGTCCAGAGCAACCGGCCAATCACAGGCCAGAAGAGGGACCCGAGCCAAAACCGCGCCTAGCCGCGCGCCTTGGAGATCTCACAATAGATACCGCTGGGGTCAAAGAGCGACATGGCGGTGAGCTGAATGGGCTTGCCGTCGGGACCCGGGACCGACCAGTCGACCGGCGGCGTGACGACGCGGGCGCCGGGATAGGCCGCAGCGCGCGCATGCACGCCGGGCAGGTCGTGGGTTTCCATCACCAGAACCGTGTCGCCGCGGCGCAGCTGCGTGCGTCCGCGCCAGGTCGGGTCTTCCTGCGGGTCATGGTCGAGGTAGCTTAGAAACCCAAGCTTGCCGATCTTGGGGTCTTCGACTTCTAAGATGATCAGCCGCGCCATGGCCTGGTCGGGCGCCGTGGGCGGGAAGCGCGCGTCCACGGGCAAGGTATTGTCGTACCAGACGGAGAATCCAAACACGGTCTTGTAGAACTCTGCGGCTGCGGCGGCGTCGTCGACCACGAACGTGGTGCGCTTAAGAAGGGCGTCGGCCATGGTTCAGGCTCCGTCAAAATGGGCGCGCGCCAGGGCGGCGAGGGCCTCAGCTTCAACCTCGATGAGGCCAAAGCCGCGGTCTTCAAAGGTGATGAAGCGTGCATCGGGGCGCAGGGCGCGGGCGCGCGGCGTCACCTCGTATAGGTCGTCGCGCGCATTGATGATGATCATCCGGCTGGCCACGGCGGCCAGGGCGGCCTCCAAGTCGTGGCGCATGACGGCCCGCGCGCCCCACCAGGCGGTTTCACCGTTGGAGAGCTTCTCCAAGAAGGCGCGCTCTGCTGACGCGTCGGTTTGCCCTTGCCCGCGCCAGGTCTGCGTGCGCTCCCATTCGATCATCAGGTGCCCGCCGCCTGGCTCGCGCGGCGCCGGCCAGGGGCGCTCAAAAAAGCTGGCGCGCTCTTCTTCGTTCAGGAGGGCGACGCCGGCCAGCACTAAGGCGCCAAAGCGCTCCGGCGCGTCTGCGGCCATCTGGGTCACGATCGAGGCGCCGGTGTGATAGCCGATGGCGTCCACCCGGGTCAGTTCAAGAGCGTCGAAAGTGGCGAGCATGGTTGCCGCATAGTCGGTCACTTCGGGCGGCTCCAGCGGCAGGTCGGATTCCCCAAACCCGGGGGTGTCGAAGGCGTAGACCCTCCGATCCGTCGCCAGGTGGCTCATCAGCTCTACGTAGATCTGGCTGGAGATTGGCGACTGATGGAAGCAGGCCACGGGGCTGGCCGTGATCAAGACGCCGTTGGCCGGTTCGGCCATGCGATAGTGAATTTGCCCTGACGGCGTGTCGACGAAGCCGCGCCGCATCAAGACAGGCGCATCACCCAGGCGCGCGCGGTTAAAAGGACCGGCGGCGGCCAGCCCCGGCAGGGCGGCGCCTGCCCCAAGCCCGGCCAGCGCGGCCAACAGCTGACGCCGCGCCATTTGCTTAGAGCCTGAATGGGGCGTGCCTGGTTTGCGGGTCATCGGCGTCTCCTCGGAGGGGGTGGGGAAAGCGGCGAGTTTGGAGCGAGAAGCACAGTCATGTCGGCGCGCCGGGTTCGCCCGGTTCGGGCGCGATCTTGACCACCTGCTTGCCCACATTGGCGCCCTCGAACAGGCGCATGAGGGCGCGCGGCATGATCTCCAGCCCTTCCAGGCGGTCTTCTAGTCCGACAAGGCGTCCGTCGCGGATCCAGGCGGCCATGCGCGCCTCGGCTTCTTCGTAGCGCTCGCGATAGGCGTAGATGTGAAAGCCGCGCATCGAGGCGTTGGCGTAGACCAGATCAAAGTAGTTGGAGGGGCCGCGCTTGGAGCCGTCCTCATTGAGGTATTGCGAGATCGCGCCACACAGCACCACGCGCGCGCGCTGCGCCAGGTTGGCCAGGCCGGCGTCCAGTATCGCCCCGCCGACATTGTCGAACATGATGTCGAGGCCATCAGGGAAGGCGCGTGCCACGGCGTCGGCCACATTGGCGTCGCGATAGTTGATCGCTTGGGCGTAGCCCAGCCGATCGGTCGCCAGAGCGCATTTTTCCGGGGAGCCGGCGATGGCGACGGCGCGGCAACCGGCCAGGGCGGCCAGCTGTCCGACCACCGATCCCACCCCGCCGACAGCGCCGGAAACCAGAACCTGGTCGCCGGCGCGCGGCGCGCCCTCGTCGAAGAACCCAAAGTAGGCGGTCAGGCCGGTCAGTCCGAGAACGCCCAGCGCGGACGAAATCGAGCCGGCCCGATGGCGCATCACATAGACCCGGCCCGTACCGTCGGAAATGGCGTAGTCCTGCCACCCAAACGGGCCGTGTACGATGTCGCCTTCGGCAAAACGCCCATGGCGCGAGGCCACGACGACACCGACGCCGCGCCCCATCATCGTGGCGCCAATTTCCAGCGGCTTCTCGATCACCCCGCCGTCGATCACATAGCTGCGCATCACCGGCGCGAGCGAGAGAAAACAGGTGCGCACCAGGAACTCGCCCGGGCCAGGCTCCGGCGCCGGCTCCTCAACCAGTTCGAAGGTTTGCTCGTCGATCATGGTTTCGGGCCGACGGGCCAGGCGCCAGCACCGATTGATCCGCGGTGTGCTCATGACGCAGGCAGTCCCTTCGTTGCCCCTAAGGGCGTTGGCGCGCGCCGGCCTCGGCCAGCCTCGCGAAAGGATATATCATTTAACGCGGCCGCGGCAGTCGTCTAGTCAAGCGCGTCGTCTTGAGGGGCTGGCAAGCGGGTGAACACCTCGACCGGAAAGCCGTCGGCGGTCGCAAACACGACCGACTGCACCAGCCCGAAGCTGGGCAAGTTGAGGGTCGTCGGACCGGACAGAACGTGCGTGTCAGCGGCCTCTGCACGGGCCATCAGGGCGTCAATGTCGTCTGTTTCGAACGACCACATAGAGACGCCGCGGCTGGTCAGGTCGAGGGGCGCCGGGGCGTCCAAACCGCCGGTCAAGATCTCCATCATCACCAGATACCCAGAGGTGGAGCCGGGGCTGAACCACTGTTGAAACAGAACCTCTGCGCCCGCGTCCAAGCCCATGCCGCCGTCAGGACCTGAGGCGGTGAAGCTCATTTCTCGGCGCCGCTCCAGCCCTAAGACGTCGGCAAACAGCGGCGTCACTGCTTCAGCGGAACTCATCAGCATGGACGCGTAGGACGGGCCGCCCATCATCAGCGCCTCGTCGATTTGCCCAACCGGGGTCAGCGGCCCGCGATCGACCCCCAGCACCAAAACGCTGTCCGGGGCCCGAAAGTGAATTTCGCCCACGGTGTAGGTGGTGCCGTCGGCGCGCGGGAAATCCATCTCGACGACACTTTTCACGGCGCTGAATCCGTGCGCGTTGACGATGGTTTCGCGGGACGCCAGATCGCGCGCGGAAAAGCCAAAGCCGAGCGGCCCGTCATAGCGACCGTTATGATCGATGCGGCTTTCAGGAGCGTCGGCGCCGATCTCAATGAGCCGCACGAGCATGGCGTCATCCAGGCCGTGACGGCGGAAAATGGTCACCCGACCGGTGGCGCTTTCTGGGGTCGCATAGTGAGCGGCAAACCGCGCCCGGTCGTCGCCTTCAAGCGCCATCTCTTGGGGCGTGAGGTCAAGAGCGCCCTGATAGAAGCGCCGGCTCGCCGTCATGTCGCTTGTGGTCACCGTGACCATGCGCAGCGGCGAGGTGAGCGCGTCATCGGAGGAACTGGTTGGGGCCATCGGGTCCGCCGCCGCCACGGGTGCGTCCCCATCTTGGTGGGACTCGTCCTGGCGCGAGGCGTCCTGGACATCAGAACTGGCGGGCGCAGCACACGCAAACGACGCCCAAGCCAGAGCGCTGACGCAGGCTGTCGCTCCAAGCCGAAGCATGCGAGCGGGGGCGGCGACAGGGGGGCGGATCGACATGTCAAAATCCTTTGTGGGCAGCTTGAGAGGCGGGGACGAGAAAGCCCGCCCCCGGCGGCGAGGCTGGCGGCTAGGCTGGCGGTTCTGCTGGCGGTTCGGCGCGATGCACCGTCATGGCGTAGACGAAGCGATCAGCCGGGTGGAGCGTGTCGGAGGCAACCGCAATGTCTCCGGAGGCAAGGCGAAACCAGCGCCGGGTGCGCAGGGCGGGAGCGCCCGGCGCGGCCTGCAAGGCGGCCGCGTCGACATCGTTCAACAAATCAGCTGAAATCTCTTGTTCGACGTTGGCGAACACCAGGCCGTGGCGGCCGGTGATCCATTCCGTGATCGCCCCGTCGATGGCTTCCGCTTCCCCAGCCGTCGGCGCCAGGTCGGCGCGAATGGCGATGCGCGCGCGAGCGATGGGCGGGGCGTCAGCAACCGCGCGCAGTCCGACAAGCACGGTGTAGGCGACATCAGGCGACAGGCGCAGGGCCGCGCGCACGCGGTCGCGCGGGCCAAGTGCGCGCCGGCGCTCCACGGTAAAGCGGGCGTCGCGGGCGTATTGCAACAGCGCCTTGACCCCGTCGAGCGGTTGCACCAAGGCCGGTGCGCGCGGCAGGGCGAGCACCACCGTGCCGGCGCCGCGGCGGCGCGCGATCAGGCCGTCGTCTTGGAGGGCGCGCAGCGCTTCGCGGGCCGTGTGACGACTGACGCCATGGGCGGCGCACAACTCATGTTCGGTCGGCAACAGGGCGCCCGGCGGATAGTCGCCGCGCCCGATGGCGGCGCGCAGGGTTTCGGCAAGCTGGCGATAGCGCGGCAGGGTGCTCACATGGCGCTCCTCATGGCGTCCCACGCCGCGCTGAGGGCGCCTTGATGATCGGGCGCGGCAATGTCGATCAGGCGCTGCGCGCGCGTGTCGATGTCGCAGTTGCGCAGATCCGCCAGCCCGTGTTCTGTGATCACCAAACCCGCATCAGCCCGCGACACGGTGACAGCGCCAGCGGCCAGGCGCGGCACGATGCGCGAGATGGTCCCGCCCTTGGCGGTGGACGCCAGAGCGAGCACTGGCCGCCCGCCCGGCGCCAGGCGGGCGCCGCGCAGAAAGTCCACCAGACCGCCGCCGCCAGAGATTTGTCGCTCGCCCAGAAACTCAGCATTGGCTTGGCCGAAGAGATCAACTTCGATCACCGAGTTGACCGCCGTTAAGCCGGGGAGCTGGGCAAGCGTGGAGATGGCGTGCGTGTCGCCGACGGGTGCAAATGAGATGCGCGCATCACTGGCCGCGCGGGCGTAGAGCGCTGGCCCGCCGAGCGCCACGCCCGTGGTGACACGGTCCACGGCGTCGGCGTCAAGGAGCGCCAAGAGGCTGTCAGAGATCATGCCCGCATGCACGCCCAGGCGCCGTCCCGTGGAGAGGGCGCGCAAGACCCCCACCTGCACCTTGCCCAGGCCCAGCTGCACCGTGTCGCCGTCCGCGATCAGCCCGGCGACGCGCCGGCCGATGGCGTCAAAGACGGGGTCGAGCTCGGGGTCGGGGCTGGTCAGGAGCGGGTCTTGCGCCTCGATCAAGGCGTCAAAGGCGGCAAGGGGGATGCGCGGGGCGCTGGGCGGGGCGGGCATGTCAGGACGGATCAGGCCCAGCCGCATCCGTGCGCGCTCAAACACGGCCGGCGTGAAGTCACACGCCACCCCCAACGAGCACAAGCCCTGCGCGTCCGGCGGGCTGACCGAGGCAACGCAGGCGTCAACCGTCGCAGCCGCGTAGCGCGCCCACGTCTGGGTGTAGGTGAGGGGGCGAAACTCAACTTTTCCGGCGCCAAACCCGGCGCGCAGCGCTGGGCTGAGGAAGATGGTTTGAGCGCGCGCGTTCTG
>CAYGQB010000126.1:0-7978 GCA_964351895.1 uncultured Caulobacterales bacterium | reverse complement strand
AGCGCCATAAGGGGATCGGTGCGCGGCGCGTAGCTCAGCCCCACGACGACGGCGCTGCGTGCGTCCGCCCACATGGCGGTGGGATGGCTGCGCCGGGCCAGCGTGTCGGCCATCCAGGTCATGTCGCCGTGCCGGCCGGCGTCAATGAAGGCGGCCAGGCGCGCGCCGGAGGTCCAGGGCGCGCGCGCGTCCGCCACGCCCAGGGCGCTGAGCCCCAAGGCCTCAGCCTGGGCGGCGAGCCAGGCGGGAACTTCTGGTTCGTGCGCGGTCGGATCGTGCGTCATGCGTCCGTGTCGCCGGTTGACGGGGTTTCGTTGGCGTCAAAACCAGCCGAGAACGCCGCGTGCAAGGCCTGATAGGCGGGACGGGCGCGCACCCGCGTCCACCAGCCGCGCGCCGCCGGCGCCGCGTCCCAATCCACCCGCCCTAGGGCGTCGACGCACGACAGGTGACCGGCCGCCGCCACGTCGGCGATAGTGAAGGCGTCGCCGGCCAGCCAGCCGCGCCCTTGGGCGAGTTGACCGACGTAGGCGACGTGTCGGCGCAAGGCCGCCTCACCTCCGGCCACCAGCGCCAGATCCGGCCCGCCCTGGCGCGTGATCCGCCGCTCCACCAGCTCATAGAGAAGGAAGGCGTTGACCTCTGAATCAAACTTCCGATCAAACCAGTCGGCCAGCCGGCGCGCCTCCGCGCGCGCGCCAGGGTCCGCCGGCAAAAGGGGCGGCGCGGGCTCTGTATCCTCTAAGAACTCAAGGCCAGCCCGGCACCCCACGATCGCCAGGCGCCGCGCGCCGGCGCGCCCCGCCACCAGCACCGGCGTCGCCCCGGCCGGATTGAGCGCCAGAAAGCCCTGTCGTCCGTCCCACACCCGCTCCTCCACGAGGCGCACGCGCAGGCCCTTCTCGGCCAAGGCCAGTCGGATTTGGCGCGAGAACGGATCAAAGCGCCAGTGATAGAGCCGCCAAGGCGCGCGCGCCTCGGTCATGAAGAAGGACGAACGGGCGCATGGGCGTCGTCGTCGCCGAAATGCGCGTGCCCGTGGGCTTCGGCCCGGCCCGCCGGATCAGGATGGATGAGTACGTCAGCGCCCGGGAAGGCGGCATGGATGGCGCGCTCAACCTCCACCACGATGACGTGCGCGTCCGTCAGCGACTGATCCGGCGCCAAATCGACATGCATTTGCAGGTGCACCAAGGGACCCGCCGCCCGCGTGCGCAAATCGTGGACGCTGATCACGCCCGGCACGCCGCGCGCGATCTCCAGGATGCGGTCGCGGTCCTTCTCGTCCAGCTCCCGGTCCATCATCTGATCCAGGGCGGCGCGCGCCACGCTCCAGGCGCCCCACACCAGCCAGGCCGCGATGCCGGCTCCGATCAGCGGATCCACCCACGCGGGCCCGCCCAGCATCAAAACGCCCAAGGCGGCGATCACCGCCCCATTGGCCGCCAGGTCCGCCATGTAGTGCGCCCGGTCGCCCGACACGGCCACCGATCCGGTTTTGCGCAAGGCGCGGGTTTGCACCTGCACCAGGGCGACGGTGAGCACGATCGACAAGACCATGACCGCGATCGCCCAGCCGTTCGCGGTGACGGCTTCGGGCGCGGTCAGGCGCACCACCGCTTCGCGCACGATCAAGGCGGCCGAGAACGCCACCAGCACCGCCTGCAAGAGCGCCGCGAGCGCCTCGGCCTTGCCATGGCCGTGGCGATGCTCAGCGTCGGCCGGTGACGCCGCATAGCGCACGGCGAAGAATGTCATCAGGGAAGCGGCCAAATCGAGCGCGGAATCGGCGAGGGACGCCAAGACCGCAACCGAGCCTGACACACCGAATGCGCCCGCCTTGGCGACGCACAAGATCAGGGCCACGCCGACCGAGGCCGCGGTTGCAGCCCCGTTCACGCGCATGGCGTCCTCAGGCGCCATGCGCCCAGGCCCGCTCGCGCCGGTCCCTGCGAGCTGATGTCCGTGATCGTGCGGCATGCCGCCCTTCTTGCGCGACGACACCTGGCCGCCCCTCCTGTTCATGCCGCGCCCCCGATGTCGGGTCAACGCGGCCAATCGCGACAGGTCGCGCCACGCCGTGACGGGCGCCGTCCGTCGCATCGCCCCGCCGCCGCGACACGTGCAGGGATGCGCGCGACGCAGACCCATGGCAGGTTGTCGCCAAATCAGTGATCTGAGGGGATTTGTCATGCGCCTGCGCACCGTTCTCGCTTCCACCGTGTTTGCCGGATTTGCTTCTGGTTGCGCGGTTTTTCAGCCCATCGTAAACTCGATTCAGTCACTGGGGGCCGCCAGTGTTGCAGATGTCGAAACCGTGGACGTCGCACCCGTCGGGGCGCTCGACGACCGGGCTGCGCCGCGCTTCTATGAGCTTGAACTGCACATCGACCCGCGCCAGGAGCGCTTTTCGGGAACCGCGCGCATTGACGTGACGCTCAACCGCGATCTCGACACGCTCTGGATCCACGGGCGCGACTTGGCGGTCGAAACGGCCACCTACACGCCCGAAGGCGGCGCCCCGATCACCCTCGCCTACGAGGACGTTCTGGAGAGCGGCGTCGCCCGCCTGAGCTTCCCTGAGACGGTGGAGGCCGGCGACGGGTCGTTGAACTTTGTCTATGACGCCCCGTTCAACACCAATCTGGCCGGGCTGTACGCCGTGGAGGTCGACGGGGTCGACTACGCCGTCTCCCAGATGCAGGACATTGACGCGCGCCGCGCCTTTCCTAGCTTTGACGAGCCCCGCTTCAAGACCCCCTTCTCGGTCGCCATTACCGCGCGCACCGGCGACGTGGTGGTGACCAACGGGCCGTTGACGTCCAGCGAACCGGCGGACGAGGACCACACCCGCCACGTGTTTGCTCCCACCCGGCCGCTGCCCACCTATCTGACCGCTTTCGCCGTCGGGCCTTATGGCGTGGCGGACATCGGCCCCATTCCGCCCAACGCCGTGCGCGCCGATCCGGTGCCTTTGCGCGGCATCGCGCGCGCCAGCGAAATTGAGAAAATGGACTATGCGCTGCGCAACACCGGACCGATTTTGGAGGTGATGGAAGAGTACTTCGACATCCCCCACCCCTACGCCAAAATCGACCTCATCGCCGCGCCTGATTATGCGTTCGGGGCCATGGAGAACGCCGGCGCCATCGTCTATCTGGAGCGCCTTTTAATCCTCGACGAAGACAGCTCCCTCAACGCCAAGCGCTTCTACGCCCTCGTGCACGCCCACGAGCTGGCGCATCAGTGGTTTGGCAACCTGGTGACGCCCAACTGGTGGACCGATATCTGGCTCAACGAGAGCTTCGCCACCTGGTTTGGCAATAAGGCCGCCGCTGAATGGGCGCCACAGGGCAATTATGATCGCGAGACGCTGCGCGACGCCCTGGGCGCGATGCAGGCCGACAGCTTGGCCACCGCGCGCCGCATCCGCGAGCCGATCACCCGCAACGAGGACATCATCAACGCCTTTGACGCCATCACCTACCAGAAGGGCGGCGGGGTGCTGGCCATGTTTGAAAGCTACCTGGGAGAAGAGGCCTTCCGTGATGGGGTGCGCCTGCACATGGCGCGCTTTGAAGACGGGGTGGCGGACGCTGAGGACTTCATGACCTCACTGGCCGACGGCTCAGGCAATCCCGACGTCACCCCCGCCTTCAAGTCCTTCGTTGAACAGCCCGGCGTGCCGTTGATCTCAGCTCAGCTCAGCTGTGCAGGCGACACCCCCCAGGTCACCGTGAGCCAATCGCCCTATCGTCCCCTCGGCTCGGCCATTCCGGATGATCGCTCCTGGATTGTTCCGGTGTGCGTGTCATACGCAAGTTCGGACGCTGAGGGCGGGCGAACCCAGTCGTGCACGCTCTTGGCCGAGCCAACCGCCACCTTCGCCCTCAACGCCGACGCCTGCCCGACCTCGATCGTCCCCAACGCCCAAGGCGCTGGCTACTATCGCTTCGCCCTGGACGCCGAAGGCTGGCGCGCGCTCCTGGCCGACTTCAACGCCCTGCCCCCGAAAGAAGCGATCGTCGTGGAGGACAGCTTGCGGGCCGGGTTTGACGCTGGAGCCGTGGACGCGACGACGCTGATGGCGGGCCTGGAGACCATCGCGCAAGCCGCCGCCTGGGATGTGGCCACGGCGCCGGAAGACGCGCTGCGCCGCTACGTGGAACGCGTCATCACCGACCCCGACGTCGCCGCCGCCGTGCGGGCCAAGATCGTCGATGTGTATCGGCCGCGCTTTGGCGGCCTGGACGCATCGCTCGATGACGAAGGCGAGCTTCTGGCCGCCCAGCTCATCGACATCCTGTCCGATGTGGGGCGCGACGCGGACCTGCGCGCTGATCTCTTAGCGCGCGGCCAGGCCTACTTGGCCGGCGACAGCGATGCGGCGCTGCCGCGCTATGCGGTGGTAGACGCGCTCACCGTCGTCGCCCAGGATGGCGGCGCGGACGGCGTGGAGGCGGTGCTGGCCCACACCCGCGCCGCGCGCGACCCGCTCTCCCGGCGCGCTGGCGTGTCCGCCCTCGGCCAAATTGAAGATCCCGCCGAGGCGCGGCGAGTGCGCGACATCATGCTGGCTGACGACGCCTTCCCCGGCTCTGAATTGGGCTCTGTGCTCTTTGGCCATATGGCGGCCCCCGCGGTGCAGGGCGACGCCTGGGCCTGGTTCCAGTCCAACGCCGACGCCATGATCGCCGCGTTCCCCACCGCCTGGCTCGCCGGCGCGCCCGGCGTCACCGGAGCCTTTTGCTCGGCCGACAAGCTGGAGGAGATCGAGACCGTGTTCACCAGCTACGGCGACAAGCTGCCCGGCTATGAGTTGTCGCTGACCCAAACGCTGGAGACGATCTCGCTGTGCGCTCAGCTGCGCGCCGCGAAGGCCGACGAGTTTGCCGCCTTCGCAGCTCAAGCCCAGCCCTAGCCCTAGCCCTAGGCCAGCCCTAGCCTCAGGACAGCGTATTGGCCCCTCTCCCGCCTGACGAACACATGCGCGTCAGGCGGGCGTCAGGCGGGATGGGCCCATCGCCCAAAGCGGCGCTGGCAAGGGCGGTGCGCGTCGTGCAACACGTCGGTGTGACACGCGGCGCACGCGCGCCGGATGTCCCGCATTGGAGCGCGCACCATGCCCATCGAACAGCTGATCTTCCTGGCTCTGATCCAGGGCGCAACCGAATGGCTGCCGGTGAGCTCCTCAGCCCACCTCATCGTCTTGCCGCGCCTGATGGGCATGGCCGATCAGGGTCCTTTGATCGACGCCATGGCGCACCTGGGCTCCCTCGGCGCCGTGCTCGCCTACTTCTGGCGCGACGTGGTGCGGGTCACGCGCGGCGGCCTTGATCTGGCGACCGCGCCCGGCGGCAATCGCATGACGGTGGACGCGCGCCTGTTCTTGCTCATCGCCTTGGCCACGCCGCCCGGCATTCTGGCCGGCGTTGTCTATGCGATGACCGACCTCAAAGACATTTTGCGCAACCTGCCGATCATCGCGGCCGCGACCATCGGCTTTGGCATTCTGCTGTGGATTGCCGACGTGCGCGCGCCGCGCACCAAAACCGAAGCCACCATGACCTGGCGCGACGCCATCCTCATCGGCCTGGCCCAAGCCATCGCCTTCATTCCCGGCTCGTCTCGGTCGGGCGTGACCATGACGGCGGCGCGCTTCCTTGGCTTTGACCGCAGCGAAAGCGCGCGTTTTTCCATGCTGTGCGGCGTGCCGCTGATCGCTGCTGGCGGCGCCTATGCGCTTCTGGAGCTGGCCAGCGACGGCGACGCCACCGCGACCTTGAGCGATGGGCTATGGGTGGCGGGCTTGTCGTTTCTGGCCGCCTACGCCTCGATCTGGGGCCTCATGGCGCTTCTAAAGCGCATGAGCTTCCTGCCGTTCGTGCTCTATCGCATGGCGCTCGGCGCGGTGTTGTTGCTGGTCGCCTTCGGCTAGCGTCGCGCCGCTTAGCTTTCGGGAAGCCTCCCGCCGCGCCGGGTCCCTGAACCGCTAAACCGTGCTCTCGGTCTCGTGGAACTGGCCGTGCTTGCGATAGCGCTCCAGGTAGGCCGGCACGATCGATTCAACCGTTTCAAGATGGGTGACGCCCAGATCGGCCAGCGTGCCTAGGGTGTCGTCGCCGGTCTCCCCCACGACATTGTCGCGCTTCAGGAGCGTGACTTGGTCGCGCGTGATGAACGGCTCCACGAACGGCAGACGCCCAGCGGTCTCGCCCATGATCCCAAGCCCGAGCGCGGCAAAGAACGGGACCGGCGCTAAGAAGCGCGGCCGATCAATCTCGCTGAGCACGAACTTCATCAGCTCCTTGAAGGTGTAGATGCGCGGTCCGCCCAGCTCAAACGTGCGCCCGGCCGCATCGCTGCGCGACAAGCCGGCCACAATCGCATCCGCCACGTCGCCCACATAGACCGGCTGGAACCGCGTCTTGCCGCCGCCGATCAGGGGCAGCGCCGGGGCCAGTCGCGCCATGTCGGCAAAGCGGTTGAAGAAGGCGTCTTCTTCGCCAAACACGATCGAAGGTCGCACGATCACGGCGCTGGGGACCGCGGCGCGCACCCGCGCCTCGCCGTCACCCTTAGAGCGGGCGTAGAGCGCCGCCCCGTCGACGTCCGCGCCGAGGGCCGACATGTGCACGAGAGCTGTGACGCCGGCCTCCCGCGCAGCCTGAGCCACGATCTCAGCCGCCTCAGCGTGGACCGTGTCAAAGGTCTGGTGGCCGGCCTGAAACAAGATGCCTACCAGATTCACGCACGCGTCGGCGCCCTCCAGCGCGCGCTCCACTGAGTCTCGATTGCGCACATTGGCCTGCATCAGCTGCACTTGGCCGACGTCGCCCATCACGCGCAGCGTGTGCGCCAGGTGCGGCCTGCGCGTGACGGCGCGCACCCGCGCGCCCGCCTTGCACAGGGCGCGCACCACGTAGGTTCCAACAAACCCCGAGGCGCCAAACACAGTCACCAGCTTGCCGTGCAACGGATGCGACATGGATCACACTTTCAGACCGGGCGGAGCGGGCGCGCCGGACACGCCCGGGCGCAGCTCTCGCCAAACATTCACAATGGAGCGCGACATAAGCCCCGCCCCAGCGCCCTTGTCCATGCGGCGCGTCGCATCTGCGGTCAAGTTGGCGCTGGGCCGCCCCGACGCCTAGGACAGCCGCGCCAGGAGATAGGCGCTGGACCCCACGATCCAAATCGCCGCGCCAACCTTAAGCCGCGTCGGGCCGAGCCAATAGGCCACGCGGCGGGCGAGAAACCCGCCCAGCATAACGCCAGGCGCCGCCAGGACGACCACACTCCACGCCACCGGCGTATTGGCGATGTGAAACGGCGCGCCCGCCAGCACCGTCAGCGCAGACACCGCCACCGCGGCCGCCACCACGGCCCGCATCGGATAGCCGCGCATCAACAGATAGAGCGCGAGAAACTCCCCCACCCCGACTGAAAACAGCGCCGTGACAAAGCCTCCGACCAGGCTGAGCACGACGACGGCGCACGTGTCCCATGGCGCCAGCCGATCCCGCGCACCGCTCGGTCCGGTCTCCGGACGCGGCCTCAGCGCTGAGGCAAGCAGCGCCAGGCCCAGCGCCATCGAGAACAGCTTGAACGCCACTAGGACCGCATCCGGCCCCAGCGCCACGGTGCGCTGCGTCACCAGCATGACCGGCACGCACAAGGCCGCCGACAGGGCAATCAGCTTGGCGTGGGCGGCGGCGGGAAAGTCGCGCTCGCCCTCCTGGCCCGGGCCATAGAGCCGGCGCATCCACGTCAAGGCGCCGACCGACATGCCAAAGCACTGGATGAGAAAGCTTGAGCCGACAATGCCCGCCGGCGTGATCGGAAGAGCGCCCACCGCGCCCAGAGCATTGAACACCGGGACAAAGACCACGCCGCCGCCGGCCCCGGTCGCGTTGGCCACGACCGCCCCGAACACGCCCACCAGCACCGTCCACCAGATGTCGCCGAGCTGATCGAC
>CAYGQB010000125.1:0-8006 GCA_964351895.1 uncultured Caulobacterales bacterium | reverse complement strand
GATCTGAGCGACACGAAGCAAGCGCGCGACCTCGTCGAGCGTTGCGAGGACGAAGCCGGCGCCCTCGACATCCTGGTGAACAACGCAGGCATTATTCGTCGATCCGACGCGCTAGACTTCTCAGAGGACGACTGGGACGACGTTATGGACGTCAACTTGAAGTCGGTCTTCTTCCTCTCTCAGGCGTTCGCCGGCAGCGCGGTGGCGCGTCACGCGCCGGCCAAAGTCATCAACATTGCGTCGATGCTGTCTTTCCAAGGAGGCGTGCGCGTCGCCTCCTACACCGCCTCTAAGTCGGCCGTGATGGGACTGACTCGTCTTCTCGCCAATGAATGGGCGTCCAAGTCGATCAATGTGAACGCCATTGCGCCAGGCTACTTTGCGACCAACAACACCGCGGCCTTGCAGGCGGACGCCGATCGCAATCGCCAGATCCTGGAGCGCATTCCGGCGGGGCGATGGGGATCGCCCGACGATCTGGGCGGGGCGGCCGTCTTCCTGGCGTCGCGCGCGTCAGACTATGTTCACGGCGTGACATTGCCGGTCGACGGCGGCTGGCTTGCGCGCTGAGCGTTGAGCGTTGATGGAACTCCGCCGTCGTCGCCCAGTCGCCAAGGCCGTCTACTCCTCCGCCTTCACTCCGCGAAGATAATCGGCGATTTCTGCATCTTTCGCGTTGGCGAAGAACAGCTCTTCAAAGCGCGATCCGGCGATGGCGGCGCGCAACAGATGTTGGTCGACCGCCTTTAAGGCGCTGAGCATGTCGCGACAGGTCGCCGCTTTCACGTCTTTTAAGATGGACCGGTTCTGCGCCATCACCGCGGCGCGCTCCTTGGGATAGCCGAGCCCGCGCTCCCCCTCGAACAGCTTGGTGAAACAATCGCGCAGGTTCAGCTCCGCCGCCCACCCAAAGCCTTTGGCAAACGGCATCGAAATCGCGTTGCCATCGTTGATTTGGCCAAACAGGAAGGCGTCTGTCGGGTCGATCACCAAGCCGCAAAAGACGCCCGGCATGGCGTTGCACGCCAGATTGGAGCCGACGCCGGTGCCGCAGCCGGTCACGACGAAGTCCGCCGCCCCTGAGTTAATGAGAACGCCTGCCAGCAGCCCGTTCATCACGTAGGTGAGGCTGGCCGGATCGTCTGCGCCGTACATCCCATAGTGGTGAACAGAGTGGCCCAGCGGCTCAGCGACGCTCTTCAAGGCGTCATGTACGATCTCACTCTTGGCGGCTTGGCTGTTCTCAATGATGAGGGCGATCTTCATAGGGGCCTCCAGGCTCATCTTGGCCGCATCCGTTCAAGCGCAGCGTGCGCGCCGAACTCAATCACGCACGCGCGCAAGGGCCGTCACATCGCAATGTCACCGGTGTCATAAGCGGCGCTCATCCGCCTGTCAATTTGCCAAGCGCCTCACCGGAACAGGTTCGGCAAAGTCATCGAGACCGCCGGCACGAAGGTGATCACCATTAGGGCTGCGAACAAGGCGGCATAGAACGGCCAGATGGTTTTGACCGTCTGTTCCACCGGCACCCCGCCCACGGCTGCACCGACAAACAGCACGGCGCCAACCGGCGGCGTCACAAGGCCGATCCCCAGGTTCAGCATCATGATGACGCCGAAATGGACCGGATCGACGCCTAAGCCCGCAACGACCGGCAACAAGATGGGTGTGGTGATCACAATCAGCGGCGACATGTCCATGAAGGTGCCCAGCACCAGGAGCATGAGGTTTACAAGCAGCAACAGAAGAATTGGATTGTCGGTGATGGCGGTGAGAAGCGCGGCCAGCTTTGCAGGACCGTCGAGGATCGCCAGCGCATAGCCGAACGCCCCCGCCGCCCCGATGATCAACATCACCATTGCCGTGATTTTCACCGACTGACGCGCGCACTCAAGAAACTTCGCCCAGCCCAGCGTCCGATAGACCAGCGCGCCGACCAGCACCGTGTAGATGACGGCGACGGCTGACGACTCGGTCGGCGTGAACACGCCCGACAAGATGCCGCCCATGATGATCACGGCGGTCATCAGCCCCGGGATGGCCCACACGAAGGCGCGCACAAAAGCGCCCCATCCGGGAAAGGAGCCGCGCGGATAGTCGCGCTTGCGCGCGATGAGCCAGGCAACCACCATCAAGAGGCCGCCGGTGAGCAGACCCGGGACGATCCCGGCAAGGAACAAGTCGCTGACCGAGACGCCGCGATCGGCGCTGGCGGCGTAAATGATCATGTTGTGAGACGGCGGGATGAGCAGTCCGCAGATGGCGGCGGTTGTGGTGACGTTCACCGCATAGTCGCCGTCATATCCCTTCTCACGCATCAGCGGATTGAGCGCCGAGCCCATGGCGGATGCGCTGGCGATGGCTGAGCCAGAAACAGCGCCGAACATCATCGACGCCCCAACCGTAACTTGCCCGAGACCGCCGCGACTGCGCCCGAGTGCGGCTTCAGCCACGCGCACAAGGCGGTCTGCAATGCCGGCCCGGTACATCAAATCGCCGGCAAACACGAAAAACGGAATGGCCATCAGCGCAAAGACGCTCATGGAGGAGGCCACGCGCTGAAACACCACCACAAGCGGAAAATCGAGCGCAATGAAGCACAAGATGGAGGCGGCGAGCAGACTGAAGGCGACGGGCACGCCCAGCGCCAACAGGAGGAACAGCGAGCCCAGTAGGACGGTTAGCTCCATCGCGGGTCGACCTCATCGTCTGGCGTTTCTGGGGAGAATTCTTCAAGCACACGTTCGAACGCAAACAGCGCGATGAGCGCGCCGGCGATGGGCAGCCCCATGTAAGCAAGGCCGCGCGGCAACCCCAGCGTCGGGATCCGGTGTTGCCAGGTCTGGGCGACCAGATCCGCGCCATAGACCGCCATCGCCACACCGCAGATTGCAACCACCAGGTCTCCGAACGCACGGAACCAAGGCTGCGCCCGCGCCGGCAAGGCGGTTTCTAGGGTCGTGATGCGGATGTGAAAGCCTTCTCGCACCCCGGCGGCGGCGGCGAAGCTGACGTACCAAATCATGAGGGTTAAGGCGGCCTGCTCTGACCAGTCGGGCGACGCGTTCAAGACGTAACGCCCAAACACCTGCCAACCGACAATCGCCGTCATCACGAGCAGTCCGATGGCGCCAAAGTTCACGAGCGCGCTTGAGAGCACCTTTGTCAGGCGTCGCAGCATGGCAATCATGAGCTGCTCCCAACCTCGAGATCTTGGATCTCGTCAACCAGGCGGCGCTGCTGAGGGGTGGTCAAGAACCGGTCCCAGACCGGCTCCATCAGCGCGGAAAACTGCGCCACGTCCTCGACCTCGTTCACCTCTACGTCGGTCGCCGCAATCGTGTCTCGCGCCGCTTGCACGCGCGCATCCCAAAGATCGCGCATCATCGGAACTGAATCCGCGGCGCAAGCGAGCACCAACTCCTGGTCGGCTTCGCTTAACGATCGCCAACGGTGCCGCGACATCACCAAGACCTCAGGCGCCATGACATGTCGGGTTAGGCTGTAGTAGCGCGCCGTCTCAAAATGCCGTGTCGCCTCGTAGGACGGCCAGTTGTTCTCCGCGCCGTCGATGACGCCCTGCACCAGCCCCTGGTAGACGTCGCCGAACGGCATCGGCGTCGCATCCGCGCCCAGCGCGGACACCATCGCGACAAAGAGGTCGGAGTTTTGCACACGGATCTTCAGCCCCTTTAGATCCTCCGGCGTGTGGATCGGCCCGCGCGTGTTGTAGAACGACCGAGCGCCAGAATCGTAGAAGCACAGTCCCATCATGCCGTAGGGCTCCAGCCCGTCGAGGATTTCGCGGCCGATACGGCTGTCCATTGCCGCGCGCATATGGGGAATGGAGCGAAACACGAACGGCAAGCACGGCGCCAAGGTGATCGGCGCAATGGAGTTCAACGGGGCGGCGCTGGT
Organism: uncultured Caulobacterales bacterium; assembly: GCA_964351895.1. GTDB lineage: Bacteria > Pseudomonadota > Alphaproteobacteria > Caulobacterales > Maricaulaceae > CAYGQB01. The sequence goes on along the minus strand of CAYGQB010000125.1, from coordinate 4,085 downwards.
GCGGTTCATGTCCAAGCCGCCCATGATGGTGATTTCAAGCGTGTCGCGCTCAGACCCCAGTTGAGCGCCCGAGTAGACCTTTATGTCGAAGCGTCCGCCGGAGCGCTCCTTCAACAGCTTGCCCATATGTTCGACCGCCAGCGTGGTCGGAAAGTCGGCCGGCAGGATCTCAGCTGAGTACAGGTGCTGCGTCCCGCCTGCGCCGTCGCACCCGGCCAGACCGGCCGCACCGAGCCCACCCAATCCAAATGTGGCCTGGCGACGAGTGAGCGTCACGGCGTGTCTCCTCTTACGCGGCTGTAGAGGGCATGATCGCCCCGCGATGCATCAAGACTTGGCCGGCGAGCGCATTGCCAGCGCGAGCGGCCGCCTTGGGCGTCCCCCCGGACAAGCGCGCGGCGAGATAGGCGCCGCTAAAGCTGTCGCCCGCCCCTGTCGTGTCCACGGGGCGCAGCGTTGCCTGCGGCGCAATCCAAGCGCCCGCCCCCAGGAGCGCCCCGTTCGGACCCGCCTTCACGCACACCTCGCCAACGCCCCATTTGCGCCACCGGGCGGCACAGGCCGCCTCGTCCGCGTCCCCAAAAAGCAGAGCGTCATCATCGAAGGTTGGCAGGGCGACGGTCACATAGGGCGCGAGGCGTTCAATCGACGTGCGCGCATGCTGCGCTGACGGCCAGCCGGCGGGCCGATAATTAGTGTCGAACGCCACCATGCCGCCGCGCCTTGCCACGCCGGCCGCCAACTCAATCAGGCGCTCCAAACCCGCCGCGTCGAACAGCGACAGCGTGATGCCCGTCAGGTAGAGCCCGCTCGCGGCGCCGCTGAGCGCCCCGAGCGCGCCCTCGTCGAGCACGTCAAACATGGCGCGCGCTGCGCTGGCCGAGCGCCAATAGGTAAAGGAGCGCTCGCCCTGCTCATCCAAGGAAATCGCATAGAGGCCAACGGACCGGGTTGGGTGGCGCCCGACGCAGGTCGCGCCAATCCCCTCAAGCGTCAGGCGCGCGCGCACACGCGCGCTGAACGCATCACCTCCCAGCGCCGTCACGTACTCCACCGCTTGACCGGCGCGGCTCATGTAAACCGCCGTATTGAAGGTGTCCCCACCCACGCCCAAGGCCGCCCGGTCATCACCGAGCGGGGAAATCTCAATCATGGGCTCGCCAATGACGAGGAAAGGCTGGCTGGTTGCGCCCGACACGCGCTTCTCCTTGCTTGGCTTCTGCTACGAGAAGCCGAGTCCGCCGTTGATATCGAGATTGACACCGGTGATGAACGCGCTCTGCGGCGAGGCAAGATACACGACCGCGTCGGCCACCTCGTCTGGATGCCCCTCGCGGCGCAGCGGCGTCGATCCAGCAACGTTGGCGCGCACCTCGTCCTTGGTGAAGGTGTCGTGAAATGTCGTTGAAATCATCCCCGGACACAGGGCGTTGACGCGGATTCCCTTCGGCCCAAGCTCCTTGGACATGGCGCGTGTGAAGGTCATGATTGCGCCTTTTGAGGTCGCGTAAACGCTCGCGCCCGGACCGCCGCCGTCGCGTCCAGCCAATGAGGACAAGTTCACCACCGCCGAGCCAGCGGGCATGTGCGGGACAACTGCCTTCATCGACAAGAACACCGGATTCAGGTTGAGGCGCATAACGTGATCGAAGAACGCCTCGTCAAGTTCCTCCAGCTTCTTGCGCGCCACCATGCCGCCGACCACGTTCACCAAGATGTGGACTTGGGGACCGAAGGCGGCTTGGGTTTCGGCCAGAAGGCGCGCCACATCCGCCTCCTTCGTCATGTCGCCAGCGACCATGATCGCCTGGCCGCCCGCCCCTTCGATGGCGGCGACCGTTTCACGCGCGCCTTCGGCGCTGGCGTGATAGTTGACGGCGACCTTCGCGCCTTCGCGCGCCAACTTGATCGACACGCTGCGCCCGATGTCGCGCGCACCGCCTGTCACGATGGCGACCTTGTCCTTCAAATGCATGCTGTCTCCTAAGGATTGTCGAGGCCGAACCTTCAGCCGCTTACTGCTTTTGCGCTTGGCCTCTGAGTGCGTAGACCGGACCTGTCCAGGTGAGCTGCTCGCCCGCATATGCGATCTGATGCTCGGCCGCGGCGGCGGCGTCTTGAGCAAAGAACAAGGTCACCGCGTCGCCGTTTCGGCTGGTCAGGGTGTAGACGTCGACGCCCTCCACGACGTCTTGCGTGATTGAAGCGACCGAGGAGCCCTCGAACACGGTCACTTCCTCGTCATTGTCGTAGCGCCCGTGACGCTCGAAGACAGAAACGAAATCGACGGTGTCCGTGGCTGCGCGCAGGACCAGCGCCTGTTCGCGGCGCAAGTTGTGATGGGGATCGTTGGCGCCCAACTCCGCCAACATCGCCGACACCGGCGCGTTCACCGCAAAGGTCAGCGTGTAGAATTGATCGTCGACAAGCCAAGACATGTCGCCCAACCCGCTCATCGGCTCTGAGATCGCGCGTCGCCAGAGATGCTGGTAGCCCGCCGTGTCGCCTAGGGGCTCCAAGCGTTGGGTCGCATGCTCCAGCGCAAACGAGGTCTCGATGAGTTGGCCCTTGAAGTGGACCGGCAAGTCGTAGAGATGCGCGGCGTCGCTGCGCGCGCGCATCACGTCGATGACATAGTTCCCGCCGCCGGGCCGTGGCGCCATGGCAACCAGTCGTTGCATTGTGACGCCTTCGTAGGCGTGCGCGGTCTCGGCCGCTGCAAGCTGGACCTCGTTGATGGTCTCGAACGCCAAGACCTGCGGCAAGTGCTCTTCCGCAACGCGCCAATCGCCGCCAAATTGACTGGACTGGTCGACCACGAGCACGTTGTGCGCAATCGACTGCTTGGCCCAGGTCTCATTCTCTGGCAGGTAGCGCCCACCGTTCTTGGGCTCAACATTGAGGAACCGCGCGGCGCCATAATCAGCGGCGATCTCCCGGCCTGCATCGTAGTACAACAGGCCGAGCCGATCGAAGTGGCCGTGGCCCAAGCCATGAGAGGTTGGCTTAAACACGACGACGGCTGCATCGTGTTCCGGCCCCGAACGCAGAACCGCCAGTCCACCAGACTGGCCTTCAGGCCCGTCGCGCAACAGCATCGATTGGAACTCAAAGGGGCGCGCTTTTCCCGAGGCGAGATCGCGCGCAAGGGCGCGGCCCTCCGGCGTTGGGACAACATCACCTTGCAGGCGCGCGATGTCCAAGAGTGTCGGGTCTGCGGTCAGGTCATAGGCGATGGCCAACGCGTACTTCAACTCGACGGTGTTGAGCCCTTTCTCGCGGATCGCGTCATTGATGGGAAAGAACCGCCCGGCGTAGCTTTGCTGAACCGTCGCGCTAATGGCCTTCAACAACACGCCGTCGCGATACGCGAAAATCTCGCGATTGGGATCGTTGCGTTCAATGGCCTGAGCGAACAGGACAAACGGCATCAGCGCATAGCGCTGATAGTACGGCCCTTCCGCATAGTAGCCGTCGGGAGAAAACAGGAGGTCCAGCTGGCGCAAGAAGCCAGCTTCCCCTGACTGATCGAGACCCAGAAGCGCCTGGTTCACCCACGCCTCTTCGCCCAGGACATACCCCGTCATGCCGACGGCCGCCGCCGCCCACGTGCCGTGATTGTGGATCCGATCGAACGTCGTCGGTTGACCAACCGAAAGAAACTCCGCCATCGGCCTCAGGACGCCGTCTTCAATCCGCGCACGCGTCGGCGCATCCAGATCATTGCGCACGGCGTCGTAGCCCTGGATCGCATAGACGAGCCAAACCGCCTCATTCAGGCTCTGCCAAAAAAGCCGCCCTGGGGCTTGCTCCTTGCGTTGCGGATGCAGACCGAGGCTGGGGTAGAGCGCGGCATAGTCGCTGAGGATGGCAACGGCAAAGTCGCGATAGCGCGCCTCGCCGGTGAGGGCGTAGAGCATCCCGGCTTCATAGATCGTTTTGCCGTTCTGCTTGTGCTGTTCGTGGGTGTAGCCACCTCCGGCGTCGCGCGGCTGAGGTGTTGGCGCCCCGTCGATCATGTGCTGGTCGAGTGTGGCGGCCAAGCGCGCGATCGTGGCGTCGAAGATGGGCGCCGGCCCCGAGAG
>CAYGQB010000124.1:0-8049 GCA_964351895.1 uncultured Caulobacterales bacterium | reverse complement strand
GCGCGGCTCATGTGCGCGCCTCCGACGCGTTCACGCGGGTGTTGGGCGCTGAGGCGCCCGAGAGCTGCGCCAACACCTCGTCGCGCGGGCCAAGCCCCGCCACTCGGCCGTCGGTCAAGACCAGGATCTGATCCACCACGTCCAGGAGGCCGGCCCGGTGCGTGACCACCACCAGGGTCGCGCCGCGCGCCTTTTGCGCCCGCAAGGCCGTGACGAGGGCGGCCTCTCCGTCGACATCCAGATGGGCGTTGGGCTCGTCCAGAATGATCAGCTGCGGACCGCCAAACAGGGCGCGCGCCAAGCCAACACGCTGGGCCTGACCAGCCGACAGGCCGGCCCCGCGCGGCCCGAGGACGAAATCATAGCCGCCGGGCAGACGCTGGATCATGTCGTGCGCGCCGGCGGCTTGCGCGGCCGCGACCGCCGCGCGGCCAAGGCCCGCCGGGTCGCCGCCCTCAACTTGCGCAAACCGGGCGATGTTGTGGGCCACTGAGCCGGCAAACAGGCTGACGTTTTGCGGCAGGTAGCCGATGTGCGCGCCGCGCGCCTTGATCTCCCAGTCGCCATAATCAGACCCGTCCAGGCGCACGGCCCCTGCGGCCGGGTCGCTCGCCCCGGCGAGGATGTGCGCCAGGGTGGTCTTGCCGGCGCCGCTGGCCCCGATGACGCCAAGCGCCTGGCCCGGAGCCAGGCTGAAGCTCACCCCGTTGAGCGCGCGCCGGCTGGCGTCTGGCGTCAGGGCGGTGACGGCCTCCACCTGCACGCCGCCGCGCGGCGCTGGCAGGGGCGTGCGCTCCATGTCCGACGGGGCGGCGTTGAGCGCATCCGAAACGGCGTGATAGGCGCTGCGCGACTGGCCCACCTGGCGCCAGGCTTGAACGATTTGCTCCATTGGGGCGAAGGCGCGCCCGGCCAGGATCGAACCGGCGATCACCGAGCCAGGAGAGATTGCGCCGCGAACGGCGAGATAGGCCCCGAGCCCCAGCGCCGCCGACTGAAGACCCAGGCGCACAAAGCGGATCAGCCCGGCATAGCCGGCCGAGACAAAGGCGGTGCGCGTCATGTCATCGCTCAGGGCGGCGCGCGCGGCCAGGGCGCGGGCGGCCAGAGCGTCCGTCATGCCCATGGCGCGCGCCGCCTGGGCTCCGGCCTGGTCAGCCTCCAAGGCGGCGTGGGCGCGCGGCGCCGCGTCGGCTGCGGCGCGCACCGACGCCCCGACGGCGCGCTCGTTCAACAGGGCGGCGGCCACCAGAAGCGCGCACCCGCCCAGCGCCAAGGCCCCGATCGCGGGATGGACGAGCGCGCAAACCAGAATGAACAGCGGCGCGAACGGGGCGTCGAGCAGGGCGGTGGCCGCCGGGCCGCTGAAGGCGGCGCGAAACACCTCAAGCTCGCGCAGCGACTGACGCGCGCGCGGGTCGTTTGCGCCCGCAGCAGGCGCAGCCGCCCCCAGTTCAGGCGGCGTCGCGGGGCTGAGGCCGGCGCGCACCAGGCGCGGCGCAAGCTGGCGATCCAGACGCAAGCTGGCGCGCGCCAGAAGCCGCTGGCGCACCGTTTCCAGGCCCGCCAGCGTAGCCAGGGCCGCCACCAAGATCAGCGACACAAAGACGAGCGTGGTCAGCCCGCCCGTGGTCATGACCCGGTCATAGACCTGCATCATGTAGAGCGACGGCGCCAGGTAGAGCGCGGCGATCAGGCTTGAGAACATGGCGGCGGCCAGGAAGTGAGGCCGGCAGGAATTCAGCGCGCGCGCGATCTGCTCGCCGCCGCGTGGCGGCGCCTGTGCTGGTCCCGGCGATACTGTGTTGGCCATGCCCCGTGCGCCCCGCCGCCCTAACGCCCTGCCCGCTTGCCGCGCGCGAGACGTCAGATGGTTTGGCGCGCGCACGCCCGAGACCTGCACAAGCCGTGCCGGCCCCGGACGTGCGGGGAGGACGTGCGGGGAGTACGTGCGTGGAGCTAGCCTGCGATCATCGCCCTAGAAGTTTGCGACCACCGCCACGCGCACGCCGCGTCCTGGTTCTGGCGCGATGTCCTTGAGCTGCGAGGCGTGCAGACGCACCTCCTCGTCAAAGACGTTGCGCGCCTGCACGATCAGCTTGGCGTTCGAGGCAAACGAGGGCGACCAAACCGCGCCCAGATTGACCCGCGAATAGCCGTCTGTCGGCAGCTCAAACCGCGCCGCGTCGTCCTGATCGGCGGCCGCTTCCACCTCGGCGCGCAGATCAAGTCCGGCCCGCGACAGGGTCACGCCCGTGATCACGCTCATCGGCGCGATGCGCGGCAGATTGCCCAGCGTGTCCGTCTCTGCGTTGACGATCTCCAAGGTGGCGTCAGCCATCAGGTCAAAGCCGCCAACCCGCCCCAAGGCGCGCTCCACCAACAGCTCGCCGCCGGTCAAGAGCGCGTCGTCCTGGAGGTAGCGGAAGATCGGCAGGTCCTCGTCGGGGTCTTCCTCGCCGGTTGGCGCCAGGAAGATGAAGTCAGAGTAGCTGGTCACAAAGGCGCCCGCCTCGACGTGCCAGGGACCGGCGTCGAGGTGATAGACCACGTCCAGCGACACGCCGGTTTCTTTAGAAAGGTCGGCGTCACCGATTTCAAAGCTCTCGGTCGCCGCGTGCGGACCGTCGGAGAACAGCTCTGCATCGCGCGGCGCGCGCTCGGTGCGCGCCAGATTGACGCCAAAGAAGCGCGTGTCGGACGGCCGCCAGAACCAGCCAACCGCGGCGCTTACGGAGTCAAAGTCGCGCGAGGCTCCGGTTGCAGCTTCCAACTCGCGGCGCTCCAGGCGCAAGCCCCCCTCAAAACCTGTCGATCCCAAGTCCAGCCGCTGGGCCACGAACAGCGCCATGTCTTCTGTGTCGACCGGCGGGGTGAAGGCCTCTTCGCCCTCAGCGGCGAACTTGGTGGCGAACGCCATCACGCCAATCTGGCCGGAGAGCCGGCCGCCCAGGGCGTCGGCCTGATTGCGCAGCGCGGCGCGGGCCTCCCAGCCCTCATTGGTGAAAAGGGTGCCGACTTCACCGGAACCTTCGATCTCGGCGTGCTCATACTCGGTGGCGGCAAAGGAGCCGTCGAGCGCGACGAACGGGCCTGCGTCGAGGTTCAAGCGACCGCGCACCTCGGTGCGCACCTGCTCCATGTCGAGGCGCACCCCGCCTTCTTCTTCGCCGTGCTCTTCCTCGTCGTGATCGTCCTCGTCGTGATCGTCATCGTCATGGTCATCATCATGGTCTTCCTCGCCGTGCCCGTGCGAATGGCCCGGCACGCCATAGTTGGCCGAGAAATCGCGCACCGACAGTCCGATGAACCCTGCGTCGCCGACGATTGAGGCGCCAAAGCCGATCTGATCGAACTCAAACGACGAGTTCTCAAGCAGGCCGAACACGGCCTCCTCTTCGTCGTGGTCGTGATCATCATCGTCGTCATGATCGTCGTCGTCGTGCTCGGCCTCTTCCATGGCCTCCAGAGCGCGCTGGCGCGCTGATTCTGGATCGCCGGGGATGTCCATGTCGTCGGCCCGCCGCCGCACCCCGTCCAGCTGAACCACGAACGCCCCCGACCCCAGGCGCAACACGCCGGCGGCCTGATTGCCCTCGTCCACGCTGGTCCAGCCCAGAAGCCCGCGCCCCTGCGCGCCCTCTAGCTGTTCTTCGGCGATGCGGCTGTCGATGATGTTGATCACGCCGCCGGCCGCGTCGCCGCCATAGGCGATGGCCGAGGCGCCGCGCAGCACTTCGATGCGGTCAGCTTCTAAGGATTCGCCCGACGTGGCGTGATCGGCGCTAACGGCCGAGACGTCGATTGCGCCCAAGCCGTTGGCCAAGATGCGCACCCGGTCGCCGCCCAGGCCGCGGATGGTCGGCCGGCCAACGCCGGGGCCAAACGTCGACACCGATAGGCCCGGCAGATCGGCCAGCGTGGCGCCCAGTGAGCCGTCAAAGCTCAAGGCGATGTCGTCGGCGCTGAGAACGTCGACGGCCTGAAGCGACTGGTCGCTCGGCGCCTGGGTGCCGGTTCCGGTGATGACGATGATGTCGCGCTCTTCGGTCTGGCGCTGCGCGCCGGCGTCTTGGGCGTGGGCGCCGCCGGCCAGGGCGCTCGCAATCAACGCCGCCGTGCTGGCGCTGGCCAGTAGACGTCGCGCGCTTTGGCGACCCAAGCCGCCGCGACCCGACGCGCAAGCCATGGTCCAGGCTGCGCCCAAACGGTTCCCTGTGGTCATAAGACATGTCCCTCTTTGATCAGCCCGTTTCGCGCTGCATCTGCGCGCCGCGCCCTGTCGCGCACCGCGTGCGCCACACCCACGCGCCGATTGATATGTTATAGTATTGCGTTTGTGAAGTGGCGTTGACGAGAGTTTTGTCGCGCTGCGATCACGTCCCCGCGCCAATCCGCCGGTCTGCACGGCGATCAACACACATCGCCAAGCGCTTAACCGCCGGTGCGGGCCGGGTCTCTCACCTGCGCGCGCGACTATCGCGCATGCTGCAACGCACGCTAGGCTTTGCGCTCACGCGCTCCGTCGGGGGCGGACCGTCCCACGTTCAAGGCCATGGCCGTGCTTCGACTTTTCGCGCTTGTGATCGCCGCGACGACAGCGCTCAGCGCCGTTGCAGCGTCTGCCGTGGCGCAAGAGGTGGCGGTGGTCGGCGAGACGGCGCCCGACGCCCTGTTGGCGCAGGTGCGCGATGAGATCAAAGAGGTCGCCGGTTCCCCTTCGGGGGCCCGAACCGTGTTCGAAGCACGCCGCCTGGCGCGCCGGGCGGCTGATCGCGCCCAGGCCTATCTCAATTCGCAAGCCTACTTTGCCGCTGAGGTCGGTCACGCGGTTGACGCCGGCCCGCCCGTCGCCCCGCGCATTTCCATCACGCCGGGGCCACGCTTTGTCCTGCGGTCGGTGCGCGTGGACTACATCGCCGCCGACCTGGAAACTCAAGGCGCGGCGCCCTTGGACCCGTCCACGCAGGCCGAGCTTGACGCGGCCGTGACCCTCAAGCCGGGCGACCTGGCCCTGCCCGCTGAAGTGATTGCGCAAGAGGCGAGACTGGTGGCGCGTTTGCGCGCGCTTGGCTATGGCGAGGCGCGCGCCCTGGAGCGGCGGGCGCGCGGCGACCGCGAGGCGGGAGACCTAGAGCTGGTGTACCGGATGGCGCCGGGGGCGCGACTGCGGCTCGGGACCGTTGAATTCGGCGTCGACGCGCGCACCCGTTCGACCTACTTGGCGCGGCTGGTTCCGTTTGAACCGGGCGCGCTCTACACGCCCGACGCCCTGGCCAGCTTTAACCGTCGGCTCAGCGCCACCCGGCTCTACAGCGTCTCGTCAGCGCGCCTGGCTGATGCGCCGACCCGGCTGACCCAAGACGGCGACGAGGTGCGCGATGTCCTGGTCACGCTGACGCCGCGGGCGCGCTACACCCTGACCGGCGGGGCGAGCTTTTCCACCAGCGAGGGGCCGGGCCTGACGGGGGCTCTGGTGCAGCGCGACCCGACGCGGCGCGGCGACACCCTGACCACGAGCGCCACTCTGGCTGCGCAAGAGCGCGCCCTGCGCGTGGATTGGCGCATTCCCAACGTGTTTGCCTACAATCGCAGCGTGGCGTTCCTGGCCGAGGTGGCGCGGGACGAAACCGACGCCTTCGACCGCGAGTCGGCAAGCCTGGTGGGCGCCTACGAAGTCGAACGCGACCGTCGGCTGACCTATGCCCTCGGGGCGGAAACTGAGTTCACGCGCGAGATCGACGCCCTGGGTCAGCGCGACTTGCAGATCTTGAGCGTGTCAGCCGGCGCGCGTCTCGATCACGCCAATGACCTCCTAGACCCCACGCGCGGCTGGCGGGCCGACGTGCGCGTCGAGCCTGCCGCCGCCATCGGCGACGCCACGTCTCAGTTTCTCAGCCTCAACGGCCAGCTCAGCGCCTATCAGCCCTTGAGCACAGATCGACTGGTGGCGGCGGCGCGCGTGCGCAGCGGGTTCGTTTACGGGGCCGCGACCACGGACTTGCCTGTCAGCCGGCGCTTCTTTGCCGGCGGCGGGGGCAGTGCGCGCGGCTTTGCCTTTCAATCGGTTGGCCCCAAGGACGACACAGGCGCGCCGATTGGCGGGCGCGGACTGTTGGAGGTGTCCAGCGAGCTGCGCTGGCGCGGCGACGGGGCGCTGGGTTATGTGGCGTTCCTGGACGCCGCCTCGGTGACCGCCGACCAGGCGCCGAGCCTGGACGATCTGCGCACCTCCGCGGGCCTCGGTGTGCGCTATCAGACCGTCGTCGGGCCGATCCGTTTTGATGTCGCCGCCCCGCTCGACCGCGAAGACGGCGATGATCCGGTGCAGATTTACGTCAGCCTGGGACAGGCGTTCTGATGCCCGCGCCCGCCCCTCCTTCCGCGCCGCACCCGACGCCTGCACGTTCGAGCCTGCGCGCGCGCTGGAACCGCACCCCGGTTGGGCTTCGCCTTACCATTCTTGGGGTTCTGGGGCTGGCGCTGCTGATCAGCCTGGCGCGTTTTGCCACCACGACCCCGCTGGCGCATCGCCTGGTGGAGGCGCGGCTTGAAGCCTTGAACGTACGCGGACAATCTCTGGAGATCGACGGGCTCGACGGCGACCTTTTGGGCGCGTTCACGATCAGCCGGTTGCGCGTTCGCGACGCCGACGGCGTCTGGTTCACGGGCGAGGACGCGGCGGTCTCCTGGTCGCCGTTCGCCCTCTTGCGCGGTCGGCTGGTGGTGCGCGAGGTCGCGCTTGACGTGGCCCACGTCGACCGTCGGCCCATCCTGGCGCCGTCATCAGGACGCAACGCGGAACGCGGGCGCGACACGGGCGGCCCCGTTTCCAGCGTGTCGCTGGGCGCAGCCGAAGTGCGCCGGCTGACGCTGGCGGAGGGGGTTGCGGGGCCGCGCGCCGACTATCGCCTGGCGGGCGACCTGCGCACCCGACTGCCCGACGCGGCGGCCTCATTCACGCTTGAACCGCTTGGACGCACAGTTGAACTGGTCGGCGAACCGGTCGCCGATCAGGCCGCCGATCAGGTCTGGGCCGATCTTGCCTGGGGCGGGCCAGACGGCCTGACCGGCGACATGGAGCTGGTCGGTCAGCCGGGCGGCCTGATCTCCACCCTGATCGGCGCGCCGGAGGGTGACGCCATTGGCGCCAATTTAACCGCGCGCGGCGCAAGCGGGACGGCGCGCGACTGGACCCTGACCGCGCACGCCGACATCGGTCAGCGGCCCGTGTTGCAGGTCACGGCGGCGCGCGACGCGGACGGCTTGACGGCGTCAGCGCGCGTGGACGCCAGCATGACAGCCCCCACGCGCGCGCTGGCCGACCGGCTTGGCGGGCCGGCGCGGCTTGACCTGGTTCTGGCCCCAGAGCTTTGGCGCGGGCCAGCGCGCCTGACGGTCCAATCGCCCAACGCGGCGCTCGATGCGCGCGGACGCGTGACGCGCGGGGCATCCGAGAGCGATGCGGGCCCAGATGTTGACTGGTCGCTGACCGACGTCACGGCGCGCCTGACCCTGACCGACGCCGCCACCGTGACGGGCGTCGACGGCCTTGACGCGGAGACGCTGACCCTGACCGGGGACGTCGCCCTGGCGGCGGGCGTGGCGACACTGGATGCGCGCCTAGAGACGCCGCGTCTGGACTGGAACGCCTGGGGCGGACGCGGGCTTGCGATGGCGGCCGCAGGAACCCTTGGGGCCGGCGACGACCGGCTTGGCTTGGAATTTGGCGCCGACGCGGTCACCGGCCTACCGGACGCGCTCTCGCCCCTCGCCCAAGCCCCCGTCAGGGCGCGCGCGACCTTCACCGCGCGGGACGCCGCAGGAGCGCGACGATCGTCAGGCCCGGCGCTTGCGGGCGAGGTGAGCGTGTCGGATCTCCAGGTCAATGGATCTGGGCTTAAGCTGACCGGCGCCGGCGCGCTCGGGCCGATCTTGGAAATTGGCGCACCAGAGTTGGGCGAACCCAAGGCGGGGCAGGCGCTCGCCGTGGCCGGAACCCTGGCGCTCGACGCGGCCATCTGGCCGGCGGGGCTGGACGCGGGCTGG
>CAYGQB010000123.1:0-8075 GCA_964351895.1 uncultured Caulobacterales bacterium | reverse complement strand
ATCAAGAGGTCTGGGCCGCAGATCATCGACATGGCGATCATCACGCGCTGGCGCATCCCGCCTGACAGCTCGTGCGGATACTGGCTCAGGCGCCGCTTGGCTTCTGGAATGCGCACCCGCTCCAGCCACTCCAGACACCGCGCCTGCGCTTTTGCGCCGCGCACGTCCGTGTGAGCGCCCAGCATCTCCAAGAGCTGCGCCCCGACACGCATGTGCGGGGTCAAGGAGGTGAGCGGATCTTGAAAGATCATGGCGATCTTCTCGCCGCGCACCTTGTTCAGCGCCGCCGGCTTGAGACCCAAAATCTCCTGGCCCTTAAAGAGCGCCGATCCCGTCGCCCGGCCGTTGGACGCTAAGAGGCCCATGACCGCCAGGAATGTTTGGCTCTTGCCCGACCCGCTTTCGCCCACGACGGCCACGCACTCGCCGCGCGCCACGTCCAGGCTGATGTCGCGCACCGCCTCAACTTCACCGTCGGGCGTGGCAAAGCGCACGCCGAGATCTTTCAGGGACAGGACGGGCGCGGGCTCAGTCATTGCGGCGTCTACTCTCTTCTGGCCCCTTGGCGCGGGGCTCAACCTGGCGGTCAGCCGCGTCCACATGGGCGGGAGGCAAGCTTGCACGAAACGATACAGGCTTGCGCCGTGACGCCAAGTGCGCGCACGCAGGCGCAGAACTTCGCCGGCCGGATGCGCACGCAGGTTTAGGGCGTGAGCAAAAACGCGCGCACGGCCGGCCAGACGTCGTCCTCAGCCAGGGTTGGGGCGTGGCCGACCTGGTCTGCGACGACGACCTTAAGGTCCGGCTTGCGCGCGCGCATGTCTTCGATGGTCTGAGGCGACAACAGGTCGCTTAAGCCGCCGCGCACGACCAGAATGGGATGATCCACGATGGCGTCAAACACCGGCCAAAGGTCTGGCGGGGCCACGTCGCCCTCCAGCACCGGAATGGCGATCGCCGGATCATAATCGAGCGCCACGCGGCCGTCCGGCAGGGCGCGGCACACGCGCTTGGCGAACTGCATCCAGAAGGCGTCGCCGGTTTCGTTGGGAAAGGCCGGTCCATTGATCGCCCGCACACGCTCGGCGGCCGCCTGCCAGGAGGACACGGGCTCACCGCCGCCCACATAGCCGGAAATGCGCTCCAGTCCGGCGGGCTCAATCTGCGGGCCAATGTCATTGAGCACGATCCGTCCGACGCGCTCCGGCGCAACGGCGGCCATCATCATGGCCATCAGTCCGCCCATGGAGGTGCCCAGAATGTCCGCGCGCGCCACGTCGAGCGCGTCCATCAGGGCGAACATGTCCGGCACATAGGTCGCCGGCGTATAGCGGTGCGGGTCGGGATCGGGGTCTGAGGCCCCGCGCCCGCGCTGCGTGGCGGCAATCACGCGCCGGCCGTCGGCGGCAAGCTGCGGGGCGGCGACGTCAAAGTCGCGCGCATTGCGCGTCAGGCCGTGCAGGCACAAGATCGGATCGCCGCCGCCCTCGCCCCGCCCATCAGAGGCGTCGGCGCGCTCCCCCACATACTCTACGCAGTGCAGACGCACCCCGTCGGGCGCAGTGATAAAGCGCTCAGTAACGGTGACGGAGGCCGCGCCGTCCACAGACGGCGCGCGATTGGCGCTGGTGTTCAGCATGAAGGCCCTTCTTGCGATCTGAAACGACCCACGGCGCTAGTCCACCCAGTCGTGCGCGATGCGGCGCGACGCCAGAAGGAACAGGCCTGCGGCCACAAAGTAGAGACACGCGCCCACCAACATGGAATAGCGCAGCGATTCATCGCCAAAGCGCACCTGGAAGGCGTCTGACATGGCGCCCAGCGCATAGACGCCTCCGCCGATGCCCAACAAGTTGTTGATCAGCAGGAACGTCGCCGACGCGGTGGCCCGCATGTGCGGCTCCACCAGGTGCTGGAACGCGGTGAGCACAGGGCCCAGCCAGGCCAGCCCCAGCGCTGTCGGCACCAGATAGAGGAAGAACGCCAAGGTGAGGTTCGGGGTCATGACGGCGGCCATGAACACCGGCGCGGTGATCAAGAAGGCGATGGCCGGCACAATGGCGTAATTGGCCTTGTTGCGCCCGCCCAGGAAATCGCCGAGGACCCCGCCCAGCGCGATGCCAATCACGCCGCCAATCAGCACGATGGTGCCGTAGAAGTAGGCGGCCAGCAGAAGCACGCTGGAGCCTTCAGGCGCCAGCCACGTCGGCGCCCAGGAGAAGAACGCGCGCAGCTCCTCCGGATAGGTGCGCACGATCAGCCCCGGGATCCAGAAGAACAGGCCATAGCCCATCATCGAAGAGGCCGCTGCGCCAAAGCTGAGCATGATGAAGCTGCGCCACTTCTTGAGAAGCACGCGGGTGACGTCCCACACAAAGCCGAGGTTGGCGCCGATGAAGGCGCCCGTGCCCATGGCGTAGAGATAGACGATTGAGATCGAGAACCCGCCGCCCGTCGCCGCGATGATGAGCGACACGAAAATCGCAAAGGCGAGGAACGCCAGAGCGCCAATCAGGGCCCCAACGGCGATGCGCTTGCCCAGACCGCTCGCCGGCGCCGCGACCGGACGCGCCTTGGGTCCGCCAACGTCAAACGCCCCGCGCTGGGGTTCGCGCACCGTGAGCCGGAAGATCGGGGCCAGGGCGACACCCAAGAGGCCGACGATGATGAAGGCTGCGCGCCAGTCGATCAGCGTCGCGATCACGCCGCCAAAAATGATGCCCACGGCTGATCCAATGGGGATGCCGAACGAGTAGATGGCTAGAGCCCGCGCGCGCTGATCGGGCGGAAAATAGTCGGCGATAATGGTGTAGGCCGGCGCAACGCCGCCCGCCTCTCCGACGCCCACGCCCACGCGCGCCAGGAACAGCTGCCAGAAGTTCTGCGTCAGACCGCACACGGCCGTCATGCCGCTCCACACCGTTAAGGCGATGGTCATGATCCAAACGCGGTTGGTGCGGTCGGCCAGCCAGGCGATGGGAATGGCGATGGTGGAGTAGAGAATGGCGAAGGCGATGCCGCCCATCAGGCCAAGCTGGGTGTCAGACAGATCAAGTTCAGCTTGGATCGGCACAGCCAAGATGCCGATGATCTGGCGGTCCAAGAAGTTGAACGTGTAAACCAGAACCAGAATGAACAGCACATAGCCGCGATAGGCCGGTGATACGGGCTTGATGGGCGCTGCGGCGCCGGTCCCCTCTGCGCTTGCATTCATGCCAAGGCCTCCCTCGCGCGATGGTTCTTGTCCAGTCGCCGATTCGGCGCGGCCGGGGATGACGCGCGCACGTCTCGCCGGCTCATGGCGTCACCTCTTGGGGTGTCGCGGTTTGAGCGTAGAGGAAGGCGCGGGCGGCGCGAAGTGTCTCTTCTGGGTCTTCTTCGTGCGGCGTGTGCCCCAACTCCTTAAAGCGCACGGCCGAGGCGTTGGGCATGACGGCGAGAAAGCGGTCTTGATGGTCGGGCGGCACGACGCGGTCCTTGCCGCCCCACATCAACAAGGTCGGCGCCGTGACCCGAGCCAGGTCAGGCCGCGGATCGGGCAGCGTAAACACCTCCAAGGTTGCGATCAGGGCGTCGCCATTGCCGCGCCGGCGCATCATGTCGCGCTTGGTTTTAAGCCGCGCGTCGGTGAGCTGTGACGGATCGCCGTAGGACGCGGCGGTAAAGGTGCGCACCATGGAGGCCGGCGCCGCCTTGAGATAGCCGCGCATGACGCCGGGCACTTCGACCGGCTCGTCGGTCACGCCATTGATGGAAAAGCCGCCCGGCGCAATCAAGACCAGCCGATCCACCCGGCTGGGCCGGGCCGCTGCGACCCGCCACGCGACCAGACCGCCGAGCGAATTGCCCGCCACGTGGGCGCGCTCAATGTCCAGCTCGTCCATCACCTCAAACACGAAATCGCGCAAGTTGGTCACTTCGTAGCGCGCCTGCGGATCGGGCCCTGTCAGGCCGTGTGCGGGAAAGTCAAACCGCACCACGCGATGGTCGCGCGCCAGGTCGGCCGCCCAGGCGTCCCAGGATTCCAAGCTGTAGGAAAAGCCGTGCAGGAGAACGATCGCCGGAGCGCCGGCGTCACCCTCAACGCGCACCCGCACGCGCACGTCGTCGATCATGATGAACTGGTCGGCGCTGGACAGATACTCAGCCTCCAAGGCCGCCGGGTCGAGACCGCCGACGGCGCGCGCGTACCACACGCCGACGCTGGCCAGGGCGGCAACGACCAGGAGAAAGAGAGCAAGCAGAATGCGCTTGAGCATGAGAGAGTCCTCGCCTTTACCCGGGGCCTTGACCGGGGCCTTTACCCGGGGGCCTTTAACCCGGGGCCTCTAGCGCAGGCTTGTCCGGGCGCAACCAAAACGGCCGCACAGCCCGACAGGCGACCGCGATCAGCCGCGCACGTCAAGTCAAGCGATGGCCGGGGCGACGCGGCGTGCGCCGCCCCAAGCCTGGAACGCCTAGTAGCGGAACTCGATCGTCGCGGTGAAGGTCCGCGGCGGGGCGTAGAACGAGCTGTAGGCGGAATCGGTACCCAGACGGGCCGGGACCGACAGGAAGTTGTACAGCGCAACGGCCACTTCCTCGTCGGACAGATTCTTGCCGTGCAGCCCCACGCTCCAGCGGTCATCTTCGCTGGTCCACACCGCGCTGGCGTCCAGCAAGGTGTTGGCCTCTGGCTCCAGCGAAGGTCCACCGGCCGGATAGTCGGCGATGACGCCCGGCGCAAAGCCCGTGTTGGGCTGGTTGAAGATGTTGTACTCGTCGCGGTAGGAGGCCCGGCCGGAGAACGCCACCGCGCCCATCGCATTGGACAGCTGATGCTCGTAGGTCAGCCCAAGCTGGCCGGTCCATTCGGGCGTGTTCTGCACCACGAACAGGTCCGTGAAGTCGCCCGGAAGTCCGGTGACCGGGTCGGGCGCAATGACTTCGGTCAGCTCAGCGTCAATCCAGCCCAGGGCGAAGTTCGCCGACAGGGCGTCATTGATGAACCAGGTGCCCTCCGCCTCAAGGCCGAGATACTCCGACGAACCGGCGTTCAGGGTCAGCGACTGGAACGTGTCGTTGATGCCGTCAGCGTCGCTGTCCGCGCCCTGCTGCAGAATGATCTGCTGATCGGAATAATCAGCAAAGAAGAGGGCCGTGTTGGCGACCAGTGCGCCGCCGAAGAACGTGCCTTTGGCGCCGATCTCATAGCTGTCGACCACTTCAGGTTCAAAACCCGCCTGCACGCGGCCTGATGGGTCAAGGTCGCTGC
The DNA here is from genome assembly GCA_964351895.1 of uncultured Caulobacterales bacterium. Lineage (GTDB taxonomy): Bacteria > Pseudomonadota > Alphaproteobacteria > Caulobacterales > Maricaulaceae > CAYGQB01. Next base: position 2,821 of record CAYGQB010000123.1, on the reverse strand, counting down.
GGCCGCGCGGATCAAAGCCGCCCGACTTGAAGCCCTGGGAGTAGCTCGCATAGAGGCTGAGATCGTCGTGCGGCTTGTAAGACACCGACAGGCGCGGCGAGAACTTGTCGTCCGTGCGCGTCAGGTCAACCAGGTTGGTGCGCACCGAGGCAAGCACCGAACTTGTGTTGGAGGGGTCGAACGTGCCCGTTCCCAGACCGAACCACAGCTCGTTGCGGATGTCCGCGACCGTCTCGTCTTCGGTGTAGCGGCCGCCAAACGACACGCTCCACTGCTCGTTGAAGTCGTAGGTGAAGTCGGCGTAGGCCGCGATCGACGTCTTATCCACGTCCCCCGCCGTGATCGCCGACAAGGCGGCCGCAAAGCCCGGGGCGACCTCCTGGAGGATGACGTCGAATTCGCCAGCCGCGTTGGAGTCCAGGTAGTAGACGCCGGCGACGCCCGACCAGGGGCCTTTCGCGAACAAGGCCTGGAACTCTTGCGTAAACTGATCGTCGCGATAGCGCGCGGGCACGTCAAAGTCGGGCTCTGGCAGCGCGTCAAAGTCGATGGGCGTGAACGGCGTGTCGCCTTCGCGATAGGCCGAGATCGACTTCAGGGTCAGCCAATCATTGGCTTCCCATTCGGCCGTCAACGAAACGCCCTTGGTGTTGACTTCGTTGCGGTCGCCAACGCCGGCGCGGGTGTCGTAGATGTCGTCCAGAACCGGCTCGCCGTCCTGACCAACCACGCGGCGGAAGCCGTGCTTGGCGTTGGAGGTGTCTTCGGTCTGATCATAGGCCAGGCGGGCGAAGAACGTGTCGGTGGGCGTCCATTCGGCCGAGGCGCGGAACGCCTCGACGTCCTTGTTATAGTGGTCAGCGCCCGACCACAGGTTCTTGCCGTACCCGTCGCGGGTGTAGCGCGCGTAGGCCGCGCCCAGCGCGAAGGTGTCGCTCACCGGCGTCGAACCTGACAGCGTGTAGTCGAGCTGATTGTACGACCCGACGTTCAGCTTGGTGCGGAAGGTCGGCGCTTCGGTGTCCAGGCGGCGGGTGACGTACTTGATGGCGCCGCCGATGGTGTTGCGGCCATAGAGCGTGCCTTGCGGGCCGCGCAGCACTTCGATGCGCTCGATGTCGAAAATGTCCAGGACGGCGCCCTGCGGACGCGCCACGTACACGTCGTCGACATAGAGGCCAACGCCCTGCTCGTAGCCCCACAGCGGATCCTGCTGGCCGATGCCGCGAATGAAGGTGGTCAGCGTAGAGTTGGTGCCGCGGCTGACGACGAAGGTGACGTTGGGGGTCGCAGCTTGCAGGTTGGTGATGTCAGCGGCGCCAAGTTTTTCAAGGGCGTCGGCGCTGAAGGCCGTCACGGCGACCGGCGTGTCCTGAATGCTTTCTTCGCGGCGGCGCGCCGTGACCGTGATGGTCTCTCGCGAAGGATTGGCGCCGTCTGCGTCTTGCGCCAGCACGGGTGCGGCGGCGAAGCTGGTAACCGCGAGCGCGGCGCTCATGGCGAGCGTCGAACGGTGTGTCATCGATGTCCTCCCCTGGACGCGAAGGGGCTGCGTCCGTCGTTAAAATTGTCTGCAGCGTTCGAATCGACGCCGTGCGCTCAAGCTCTCTCAAAAATCCGCGCTGAACAAGTTTACTGATCATCACCGCAGGCGATTCGCAGCCATCTGCGGCAATTTCGCTACACATGTTCACTGAGTGGTCAGGATCGGCGCAGGCGCGCTCAAGCGCCGGCGCCAGACACGGCGCGGTCGCAGGGCCGTGCGGCCGCCCCCAAACGGTCTTGCTTGACAGAACCGGCGCGGAATTCGACCATCGGCGTGCTCATCGAGACCGGCCGAGGGATCAGGCCCGCCGACGCCGGGGCAACCTGCGAGCACGTCGCCCGCCCGCGCCTTTCCCGCATACGGAAAAGCGCTGACGGGCGTGGCCTGATCTGGCCGATCGCCTTGGCGGCGCGGCGCATCAGATCAGGCGCGTGTTCGAAAGGTGCCACGTCCTGCGCGCTGCGACGGGTGTCGCAAGTCGGCAGATGAGCGGACGCAAGACGGCGCCAGACGCGTCGACGTGCGATCGCTCCTCGTCACTTGCCCCTCGTCCATGTTGCGCGCCGGACCCTCGTTCGATCGCGGGCCGCGTGAGGATGCGCGTGAGAATGGTTGTGACCACTGGGACACGCCGCTGTCTTGGGGCCTCCACCCCGCCGTCACGGGCGCTGCAGCCGGGGGGCGCGCCATGACCGTGGTGCGCAACATCGCCTGGCCGATCCCGGAAACGTGGCGCGGAAGCGTGGGCGCGCGCGCGCCGGAAGAGCATGTGCATGCGCGCCTGGCCGGCCCGGACGAGGCCGCGCCGGTGGTGGCCGTCCTTGGCGGCATCTCTGCGACCCGCCACGTCGCCGACGAAGGCGCCCAGCCACGCAACGCGGGCGCTTCAGGACCGCGCCCCGAACGTGAGCCCGGCGGTGAACGACGTCCCGCGCCCTGGTGGCCCCAGACGGCGGGGCCCGGTTGCGCCATCGACACTCGCCGGGTGCGCGTCATGGGGCTCGATTTCACCCCTGAAACGCCGCGTGAACCCATCGCCATCACGCCCAGCGACCAGGCCGAGCTGTTGGCGCGGGCCATGGACGCGGCCGGCGTCGACCGTCTGCACGCCCTGGTTGGCGCCTCTTATGGGGGCATGGTCGGCCTGGCGTTTGCGCGCCGGTTCCCAGATCGACTGGAGCGCCTGGCGGTGATTTCGGCCGCTCATCGGCCCCATCCCATGGGCACGGGCTGGCGCGGCGTTCAGCGCCGCATGATCGCCTTTGCCGCCGAGGT